>JAZROG010000097.1:0-12944 GCA_045648605.1 Eubacteriales bacterium
GCAATTCCGCCCTCTCTCATTTTGTTATAAAAATCAACAACGGGCATTTCGCCGTTCTTATATTCCTTATCCTCGCCCTCAAAGCGGAATGTAAGGCTGAGACATTCAACACCCCATTCCGAAAGAAGCTCGGGGGCAAGATCGCAAGCCGAATCTGTGAAAATTACGTAATTACTCATATATTTCTCCTAAAAAATCTATATTTGAACCTTTTTCAACTTGTTGATTTGTCAACAAGATTATTATACAACATTTATTACCTTTTGTCAATAGTAAAAGGAAATTTTTTACTGCTCGGCTTCTTTTTTCGCCTTCTTTTCCTTTGGCTTATCTTCTTTTACCACCGGCGGATATTTGGATTCTATCATTTGAAGCGCGCACCCCTTAAGGCTATCGCAAAGCGAGACCATCGACATGAGCATTATGAGAAATTCATCGGTATTTTTCGGATCAAGACTATTTTTCTCAGCAAAGCTCTCAATTATTTTTGCGCACAATTTGCCCTCATTTGCCTTGATATCAAGAAAACGGTCATAGGCAGCAATAAGCTTTTCGCCATCAAAGCTCTCATCCGAATAGACTCCGTCAAGAATCCTTTTGATATCGCCGATGGAGAGTATTCCTTTAAGATAGAATATAAGCATCATTTGAATGATATGCTCTTTTGAATATTTTTTGCCCTTAACAGGCTTTATAAGTCCATCCTTGCTGTAATTATTTATCATGGTTTTGGTAAGTCCGCCGTTTTCCGAATCCTTACCCGTTTTATCCGCAACAAGGGTCAATATCTGGTCAAGATAAAGGTCGAGAGAAGGTATATCGGTTGAACGCAGCATATTTTCCGAATGCGATGAACTCATTATTTGGAGAAGAAAATTGTTATCCACGGTCAAATGAACCTCCATTTGTGGTTTTGTAAACTATATTATACACCAAGACACGCCGTTTTTCAAGTCTTTTTTAAAAAATTTATAAAAATGTAATAAATCTCTTGACAAAAGGAAAAAAAGAGTGTATAATAACCCTGCAAAATTAAATATGTGACCGCAGTCACGCGCGGGGGTGCCTTTGGCTGAGACGGAGAGATCCGAACCCTTATAACCTGATACGGATAATACCGGCGTAGGAAGTTGTTTGATGCTTTTTTTGTATTTGTACGGCAGCTACACGTCTATTCGTGGGGCTGCCTTTTCACATATGCAAAGAAAGGAGTATTCAAAATGAATACAAAAAAGAATTTTAAAACCTACCGTCTTACCCTCAGTGCTATTATGATAGCTCTGGCGACAGCCCTCGCGGTCATCTGCGGTCTCATTCCCGGCTTGAGCCTGCCCTATGGTGGCTCATTTACCATTGCAAGCATGCTTCCCATCGTCATAGTGGCATATATTTTCGGTCTGAAGTGGGGACTTTTCACTTCCCTTACCTATGCGCTCATTCAGATGATACTCGACATTCTCATGGGAAAATCCTCGGTCATTCTTGCGCTTTTCCTTCCTATCGAGGACGGAGGACAGCCACTATTTTATGCCATTTCCATTATCTTTATCGACTATATTCTGGCATACGGTATTCTCTTTATCGGCGGTACTTTCAGAAAGATGAAGAGCAGAATTCTTGGTCTCTCTCTCGGCGCTCTCATTGCTACTTCGGGCAGATATTTTTGCCATATCCTCTCGGGATATATTTTCTATGGAGCATATGCGGAGTGGTTTTTCGGATCTCCCGATCAGTTTCCTGCGGAAATGGGACAAAAGATACTTTCGATCTTTGACGGACAGCTTCTTGCGCTCATCTACTCCGCAGTTTATAACGGTCTTTATATGATTCCCGAAATCGTAATAACCACCGTCGCGGCGGTAATCATTTCAAGAATCCCGCAGATAAGACCGAAGGATATTGTTTCTTAAAAAAGGATTAAAAGACTCTTAAACAATTATAAATCCCCTTGAATTAGGTGAGAAAAACAGATATACTCACCTAAAAAGGGGGGATAGAATGCGAGACAGTCATCTTGATGGCATAAAAGGAATTCTTATTCTTTTGGTCGTTTTCGGACATTTTTTGGAGCTGTGCGACGGGGGTACCTCTTCCGCCCTTTACCTTATCATCTATTCCTTTCATATGCCTTCATTCGTTTTTCTTTCCGGTTATTTTGCAAAGTGGAGCAGAGAAAAAATACTGAAATTTTATCTTCCGATATATATAGCTTATCAGTTCATTTATCTGGTATTTGATCATTTTTTTATCGGGAAAAGGAATTTCTGCATTGCAGGGTTCTTAACCCCTTATTGGCATCTTTGGTATATTTTTTGCATTATATTCTATATCATACTTTTGCCCGTTCTTTCTCAGTGTAATGGAAAGCTTTGCCATTTTGCTGTGGTTGTTTCGATTTTAATTTCACTTCTGTTTCCTATGATCGGTATATGTGGTTATTTTCTTTCTATTGGAAGATTTTTTGCTTTTTTGCCATTTTTTGTGCTTGGAAATTTTTGCAGAGAAGGTAAAATTTGTTTTCCGCGACTATCCTTTTTAGTTCCTGTTTCGATAGTTTTTATTTTTTGCGAAAAAGATATAAGCGCTCGTCTGCTTTATGGCTCATTTGACTATTCTTCTCCATGGGAAGCCGTTTTGAGATGCGCACTGATAATTTTTGCCATCGGTTGGATATCTCTTTTGCTTAATATAAAGGGATTACCGAATTTTCTTTGCAAAATCGGAGAAAACACATTGCCTATCTATCTTTTGCACGGGTTTGTTCAGAGGATACTTCTTAAATACGGGATAATGATCAATGGAGCTTTTACAGCTCTTATAATTTCATTGCTTCTTTGCATATCTCTTTCTGAAATAAAGATGCGTATTCCTATTGACAGCATAAAAAATTTGCTATATAATATCTTAAAAAATAAGAAAAGAGGTCAGGTTTAAAATATGGAAGTTGGAATGAAGGCACCCGATTTTGAGCTTAAGAATTCACATGATAAGACAGTTTCTCTCTCGTCATTCAGAGGTCAAAAGGTCGTTCTCTATTTTTATCCCAAGGATAATACCCCCGGTTGCACGAGACAGGCTTGCGCTTTCGGCGCGGATTACAACGAATATAAAAAGCTTGGAGCAGAGGTTATCGGAATAAGTAAGGATAGCATAAGCTCTCATAAAAATTTTGCCGCAAAGCATTCCTTGCCATTTATTATCCTTTCAGACCCTGAGCTTGAGGCAATAAAGGCATACGGTGTTTGGCAGGAAAAGAAGCTTTACGGTAAGGTCAGCATGGGTGTTGTGCGCACAACATTCATCATTGACGAGGAAGGTATTATAAAAGCTGTTATGCCCAAGGTAAAGCCCGATACAAATTCCGCTGATGTTTTGAAGATGCTAAAGGAAGGTTAAATTACGAATTTATCGAATCGTTTGTGATAGAGCCTCATCCGCCACGCCCACGGCGTTCCGCCTGGCGTACCACCTTCTCCCAAAGGAGAAGGTGGCTCGGCGGGAGCACCGACGCACCGACAAGTCGGATGAGACTTCACCATTCGCACTTATAAATTCCTGTTTTGAAAAATCATTGTTTTTATCCAAAAAAATTTTTGAAGGTCTTATGTGTTGTTATTGCACAAAAGGCCTCATTTTATTTGGTGCAAAAGGCACATAGTTTTTTTGATGCTTTTTCCCTATGCCGAAAAGAACGGTCAAAACATATAAAAACAAACTTTTTTGATTGTTTAGATTTGATAAAAAAAACAAAATCTCTTGTTGCTTGACTTTTTTGAGTTATGCAGTATAATTTTATCATAAAGCAAAGCTTTTTTTAATATTTCCTTTGGAGGTACAATGATGAACCTTGGAAGAAAATTTTGACATTTGTAAGTCTTGCATTAGTGCTTTGTGCTTTTCTTGCGATCAGCATCCTTGCTGCAGACGGATCCGGCTATATGTTTGATTCGGACGGTAAGACATATACGAATATCAAATGGACATTTACCGAAGCTGATAAGACGGTCGTCTTTGAGATCGATGATTCTGCAACAGACAAGAAAGTTTCCACCGTTCTTTACGGCTTTGACCCGCTGACAGGCATAGGCGCTGCTTGGGGCTCACCAATTCAAAATGGTTGGGGACAGCTTACAGGTCTTAAAAAGGCTATTATAAAAGAGGGTATCACCGAGATAAACGGCGGTCTTTTCGCTCTTAACAGAACAGTTGCCCAGATCGAGATTCCCACATCGCTCAAAAAGGTCACAGGCGACAGTACTTTCCAGGGCTGCCATGCTCTCACATCGCCGGAGGAACAGCTTCAGGCGAATATGATCTTTCGGGCATCGAAAGCTTTGAGGGTGGAAAGTATGTTTTCGATAACTGCCAGAAGCTTCAGAAGATGAAGCTTTCCGAAAATCTTAAGGGCGCTCTTGACACAGAGTTTATAAAGAACCCTAAGCTTCTCACAAAACTTACCATTCCCGCAGGAGTTACATCTCTTAACGCAAAGTCCCTTACCTTCACAGAGGGACTCAAGTTTTTGACAATTATCGGTGAAGGAACTACCCTCGCGGGCGATTCTGTTTTCAATACAAATACAGTTTTTCCCCCCATCAAGGCAAAGGCAACATCAAAGGCTGCTGAATTTGCGAAGGCAAACGGTTATACCTTCATTGACCTTGATACAGGTGAAGAAACAAAGGGTACAAAGCCGGCTCCATCGGATGCTCCTGTGGTGACTCCCCGCCTTCAAGCGGAACAACACCCCCGACAACAGGTGTTGGCCTTGACGCATTTGATCAGGATGAATGCACCGCATACGGATATATCGGTGGTCAGTACTATGATACATACTGGGTATATTATCAGGAAACAAAAACTCTCAAATTCTTCTCCAACAAGACATCAGGCTGGAATGAGACGGGAAGAATCGACAAATGCGAGGATAAGGTGGGCTGGTCTCCCTATAAGAACGAGATCGAATATGTTGAAGTAGGTCCTCAGATGGGCAAGGTAACCTCAAATGCTTTTAAGGACCATACAGCACTAAAGGAAGTTAAGCTCGGAAAAAATATTACGCAGATAGATGCAGATGCTTTTTCGGGATGTACATCTCTTACAACCGTTTGGCATGACAGCGGTGAAAGAGTCGAAGGCAGATGCGATCTTACAAAAATTCCGAAGGTAAATTCCATAATCACTAATACTGCAATCGAAGAGGTACTTCTTGCGCCAACTGCAAGCATTCTCGGAACTCTCGGATTCAATGTTAAAAGAATGCTTTCCCCAAATATCAATGATGTTCTTATCCAATATGCAAAGGACAACGGTTATAAGCTTGTAAATTCCACAAATCCCGAAGAGGTTTATGATTACTATGTTGATATGCCCGATGATATCGTTATGTGCGGCCCCCGTTGCGGCTTCAGCTTTGATGAAGCAACAGGAACACTGACCGTTTACGGTTCAGGTGCTATCAGCGATATCATAAACTATTACGGCGGCGGTTCAAAGACCTCGCCCTGGTTCTCGATAAAGAAGCAGATCAAGCACGTTGTTCTCGGAGATGCTATAACGGCTATCGGTAAATATAGTTTTACACAGTGCGAAAATCTTGAAACCGTTCAGATTCCCGACACCGACGGATTTATTATAAAAAATGCGGCATTTGAAAAGTGCACAAATCTCAAATCCATCTACCGCAAGGGAACAGAGCCTATTGAGGGAACTCTTGACCTTAGCAAGGTTCACGAGATCAAGGCTTGGACTTTTGCATATGATTATCTCATTGCAAATGTTATCGTAAACCCCGAGGTTTCGGAGATCGGCTCTTCGGTATTTGAAGAAAATGTAAATCTTGCAAATGTTTATGGTGCTCCCGGAAGCTATGCGGAAGCATATGCATCCGAGAATGGCAAAACATTCTATGATATAGCATCAAATACTCCTCAGGCAATAAAGTGCGAGCTGCCCGTCACTGAACCTGTGACAGAAGCTCCCGAGGAAACAACTGCTATTCCCGAAACAAGTGCTGTTGATGAGGTTACAACAGAGCCTCTCTTCATATTCGAGGACGAAACAGAATTTGGAACAGGTGATGACACAGTGTCAACACCCGCTTCCTCAAGCTCCGATGGCGAAAATGGCGGCTTCCCTGTAATTATAGTTGCTATAATTGCAGTGGTGGTTGTTGTGGTAATCGTTGCTAAAAAGAAAAAGAAATAATTGATTTTTAAAACAGGAGCTGCTCCTGCTTTTGTAGTTTTTGAGATAAATAGGAATTTAGCTGGGGAGTTTCGCCACTGCGGTGGCGAAACCCTAAAAAATCGGTGTCCCAAAGCACTTTGGGACACCGATTTTTATTCTGTTCTGACAATAACAAGATTGCCATTTTCCTTTTGCGCGGACCAGATGATATGTCTTGGACAAGTCGCCACGCATTTTCCGCAATTAGTGCATTTGCTATAATCAATAGAAGCAACAAAGTCATTTACCGTAATTGCGCCGTATTCGCAGTTCTTCTCGCAAAGGCGGCAGCTTATACATCCTCTGTCGCACTGCTTACGGGTGTTTGCGCCGTTTTCAACCGACATACATCCAACCCAATGCGCCGCATCAAAGGGAATAAGCTTGATTATATGCTTGGGACAAGCGGAAACGCATACTCCGCACCCCTCGCACTTCTTATAATCCACCTGTGCCACCCCGTCCACAACGCTGATAGCACCCATGGGGCAGGCAGCAACGCAGCTGCCAAGACCGATACAACCGTTTGGGCAAAGCTTATCTCCGCCTCCAAGTCTTTCAGCCGCAATACAATCGGGTGCGCCGCTGTATTCATATTTTTTCTTTGCGGCACCACCGTGACCGGAGCACATTACCTGCGCTCTCATTCTTTTTTTCTCTTCAACAGAAATGCCCATTATTTCGCCGATTGCCTTTGCGCTTTTGTTATCACACACGGTGCAAGCCTCGGGCTTTGCATCGCCTCTTGCAATAGCCTCGGCAAGTGCCGCGCATCCCGAATAACCGCATCCGCCGCAGTTCGCACCCGGCAGATTTTCCACAATAAGCGGAACTCTTTCATCTACCTTCACCGCAAAAAGCCTTGAGGCTATGGCAAGAATCGCGCCGAAAAGTGCGCCAAGTCCTGCAAAAATAAGGACTGTTATCAAAATTTCCGTCATCAGCGCACCTCCTTAAAGACTCGTGCCCGAAAAGCCAGAGAACGCCATTGCAACAAGTCCTGCGGCAATGAGTGTAAGAGGAAATCCCTTAAAGGCTCTGGGTGGTTCAGCAAATTCCATTCTCTGACGTACCCCTGCAAAAACAACGATGGCGAGAGTAAATCCGAGAGCGGCGGCAAAGCCATAGCAGATCGATGTTATGAAATTATAATTATTCTGAATATTTACAAGAGCAGAGCCGAGCACGGCACAGTTTGTGGTAATGAGAGGCAGATAAATTCCAAGCGCACTGTAAAGCGCGGGAACGAATTTGCGCAAAAACATCTCGATGAACTGTACCAGCGCCGCAATTACGAGAATAAATGCGATAGTCTTAAGATACTCAAGCTTTAGCGGAACGAGAATACCGTAATAAACCATCCACGTGACCGCGCTTGAAAGGGTGATAACAAAGGTAACAGCCATTCCCATACCGAGGGCGGTGTCAGGCTTTTCCGAAACTCCGAGGAAGGGACAGCAGCCATAGAATTTCGAGAATATGAAATTTTCAATGATGATAGCACTGAACATAAGGAGCAATGTATCAACAAAAGATAATGAAATCATGCTTCATCCTCCTTTTCGTCATCAAGCCTTGAAAGTCTTGCAAGTCTTTCCTTGTCCTCTTTTGAATTGCGTATTTTTTGCACTGCAGCAATGACAAATCCGAGTGTAAGAAATGCACCGGGGGGCAAAATAAAGAGTATTGCGGGCTTATATGCCGCACCGAAAATCGGAAACCCGAAAAATGTTCCCGCGCCCAAAATCTCACGGATAGCCGCAACGATGATAAGGGCAAATGTAAAGCCAAGTCCCATGGAAAGACCGTCGATGGCGGATGGCAAAACCTTATTTTTCGATGCAAAGGCTTCGGCTCTTGCAAGGATAATGCAATTTACAACGATAAGCGGTATGAAAAGTCCGAGAGAGCCGTAAAGATCAAAGAAAAATGCCTTTATAAGCAGCTCAACTGCCGTAACAAAGCCCGAAATTATAACGATGAACGCGGCTATGCGCACCTGCGAGGGGATAAATTTGCGAAGAAGCGAGATGAAAACATTTGAGCAGATAAGAACTGCAGTTGCCGCAAGTCCCATGCCGATAGCATTTGAAACGGATGTTGTGACAGCAAGAGTGGGGCACATACCCAGAAGCTGAACAAGGGCGGGGTTATTGTCAATTATTCCGCCTTTAAGCTGTGCCAAAAAGCCGATATTATTATTCTTTTCACTCAATTTACCGCACCTCCTCCTAAAATGCCCGAAATTGCCTCAAGCGCATCATTAACGCCGGCTATAACAGCCTTTGAGCTGATAGTTGAGCCTGAAATAATATCATAATTCGATGCTGTACCGCTTGCACCTATGAACTGTGAAAGAAAATCCTCGCCCTCTATCCTGCTACCAAGACCGGGGGTTTCGGAATGTGAAACTATGCGAGTACCAATGATCTTTCCTTCATTGTCTATCGCAACCATCATGCCGATTCCGCCGCCAAATCCATTTGGCGAAAGGCTTACGCAATATCCAAGGTCTGTACCCTTGTCGGTAATTACAAAAATCTCATCCACCGTGTCGGGAGCGCCCTCAAGTGCGGCATATTCAATGCTTTCCGAGGCAAAAAGCGCAACCATTGCCTCTCTTTTTTCCATTTCCTCGTTCTCTGCGATCCTTTCAAAGGTTATCAGATTTACGAAGGAAAGAATAAGTGCCACCGCGGCGCAAATTATACAGAGAACTCCGCCAATGCGCAGAATCTCCTTAAAATCAAGCTTTTTTTCAGAGCCATTAGCCATTAGAAGCACCTCCCTTTATCTTTCCGAAGGGTCTCGGTCTTGTGAATTTATCAAGATAGTAAACGAGAGTGTTCATAATAAGTATTGCAAAGGAAACACCCTCGGGGTAGCCGCCAAAATATCTGATAAATACCACTATAGCACCGCAAAGCGCACCGTATATCAGCCTTCCCCTTGAGGTTACGGGGCTTGTCACATAGTCAGTCGCCATAAAGATGGCACCGAGAAGCAGACCGCCCGCAAAAATTTCGCAGAAAACAAAGGAGACCACATCTCCGTTCTGCGGAAAAATTGCCGAAAGAATCGCCACAGAGCCGATAAATGCCACGGGAATATGCCATGTGATGACATTTCTGACAATAAGGTATATTCCTCCAAGGATGAGGAGCACAGAAGAGACCTCTCCGATGCAGCCCGAGCATTTTCCCGTGATAAGATCGACCCAGGAGATATCGGGAAGATTGCCTGCCTTAAGAGCTGCAAGAGGTGTTGCACCTGCAACCGCATCCGCAATGCTAAAGGCGCTATCAAAAAGTCCGAGTCGCTTAAAGGGCTCAGTATATAATGTCATTTCCTCAGGCCAGGCAAAGAGGAAAACTCTTGCCGCAAGCGCGGGATTCATAAAATTCTTGCCTATTCCTCCGAAAAGTCCCTTTACGACCACAATGGCAAAGAAGGAGCCGATTATGGGTATCCAGTATGGAGTTGCCGCAGGAAGATTAAGTCCCAAAAGAAGTCCCGTTACAGCCGCAGAAAAATCGCGGATTGTATTTTTCCTTTTCAGCAGCCTGTTAAATGCAAATTCGAAAAAAACCGCAGATCCGACAGCAACAAGAACCACCGCAAGCGCCCTTATTCCAAAGCATATAACACCCCAGATAAAGGCAGGAATAAGCGCAATGATAACATCGATCATTATGATAGACGTCGTATCGCTATGCTTTATGTGAGGCGAGGGAGAGACCGTCAGAAGAGACATGCTCTTATTTGCTTCATTATTCATATATGTAGATCCTTTCAAAAAGCTTTATTTCTTTTCGATGTCGGGCATATTTGATGCCGCCTTTGCGCTCTCTGCCGCCTTCTTTGCCCTGAGCGCCCCCTTTGAAACTCGGATGTATTGCACGATGGGAACACCCGCAGGGCAATTATAAGAGCACGTTCCGCACTCAACACAGCTCATAACATCGTAACTTTCAGCATCGTCATATCTTCCCTTCGCCGAGAACTTAGCAAGATAGTTTGGCATAAGGTGCATGGGGCAGTTTTTGACGCATCTTCCGCATCTTATGCAAGCATAATCCTTCTTCTCCTCATGGCACATAGCCTCAGAAAAAACGAGGATCGCGGAGGTTCCCTTTACAACGGGAGAATTTATGTCCCACTGCGCAAATCCCATCATCGGGCCTCCGCTTATGATCTTTTCAGGCTCTTTTTTGAGCCCTCCGCAGAAATCTATAAGATCCTTATATGTAGTTCCGATGGGAACAAGAACATTTTTCGGTGTTGTGACGCAATCCCCCGCAACCGTAACTATTCGCTCGATAAGAGGAAGTCCCTGTGCAAAGGCACGGTAGATCGCCGCGCAGGTCTCCGCATTAAAGATAACGCATCCCACATCTGCCGGAAGCTTGCCCGCGGGTATCTCCTTGCCAGTCAGTGCATATATGAGCTGGCGCTCATCTCCCTGAGGATATTTTGTTTTCATTATCTTCACTCTTATCATCCTGCTGCCGCCGATCTTCTCTTCCAACTTATCCACAGCATCAAGCTTGTTGTCCTCAACCGCAATGTCAGCCTCGCGAAGTCCGAATGCCTTTAAAAGTATCTTTGTGCCGTTGATTATCTCGGTAGGTCTTTCCAGCATAAGACGGTGGTTGGCAGTAATAAATGGCTCACATTCGGCGCAGTTGATAATAAGATGATTGACCTTACCGATGGCAGAGCTGATCTTTGCATAAGTGGGGAAGGAAGCACCGCCCATGCCGGAGATGCCCGCCTTTTTCACCACCTCGATTATCTCTTCCTTTGTGGTTTCGGTCAGCTTCTTTTCAAGTGGCTTTATGTCGGGATGAAGCTCATATTCACCGTCATTTTCAATAACGACTGTCTTAATCGGCTGAGCCTGCGCGTTGTTATAGGATGTAATAGCCTTGACAATTCCGGAAACGCTTGAATGTACGGGACAACCGAGACCATTTTCAATCTCACCTATGACCTGACCGCGAAGAACTCTGTCTCCTACCTTAACCGTAGGGGTGCAGTGTGCGCCGATATGCTGAGACATGGGAATATGAAGCTCAGCGGGTGCGGGCATTTTTTCGATAGGCGAATTACGGGTGTTTTTATATTCGGTAACATGAGTACCGCCCTTAAAGGTATATGTCAAAAAGCATCAACTCTCTTTCACTTACTTTGTTATATATATTTTAACTTATTTTATGGAAAAGTGCAATAGTAATAATAGAAAATCATTGAATTTACAAAAATAATATTGCATTTCACTGAAAATAAATATTTTTTTGTCAATATTTTTTCAAAATAGGGGTTGACAAATCAAAAAAAGTGTGGTATAATAACCTGCGTTGTGGAAAGCAACGAAAAAAATGGCGGAGTAGCTCAGTTGGCTAGAGCAATCGGTTCATACCCGATAGGTCATGGGTTCAAGTCCAATCTCCGCTACCATAAGGCCCGTTGGTCAAGCGGTTAAGACACGGCCCTTTCACGGCTGTAACATGGGTTCGATTCCCGTACGGGTCACCAGAAAAAGAGAGAGACAGGATTTATCCTGTCTCTTCTTTTCTTCGTAATGCTATGCAATCGAACCCACTCAAATCCGCAAGGATTTGAAAATGCGAGCGCGTGAGGATGAACAATTATAATAAATAAACACGCTCGCTCGGGTTCTGATTCCCGTACAGGTCACCAAAAAATAAACATCCGAACTTTGTTCGGATGTTTATTTTTATCCAATCCGACGAAGGAGGCTTGGCATGGCATCCGTCGCAAAGCGACGGCATGGAATCACGTCGAAGACGTGCATGGCATCACGCATCAGCGTGTATTTCCGTCGGCTTGATTTCATACATCCCTTTGGGATGATTCCATACGCGACTTTGTCGCAATTCCATGCCGCAACGAGTTGCGGATTTCATCCACGCCTGCGGCGTGATTATAGAAAGTGAGCGGAGAATAGATATGGCAAAAAATCTATTGCTTGAGTATTCGGAAAAATTAGATTGCGAAATCGCACTACTTTGCAATGAATACAAAATAGAACCTAATACTGTTTACCAGATCAAAAAATCTTCATCAAGTGTTTTTGCCAATATATCGGAAGCTCAATACCCTCAAAGTCTTGCTGATATGCTTTCAAAATTTGAAATTGCCAGAAAAGAATGTATGGAAACCGAAGCTTGGCTTAAATTAATGTTTTCATCCGGCAGTATTGATGAAGAGACCTTTAAAAAATATAGAAATTTATGTGGCAGAATACGAAGAGTTCTTACATCTTCCTGCATAACCATCGAGAATAAAAAGAAGCAATGCTGAAAGGTATCGCTTCTTTTTATTGATATTTTTTTGCTTTTCGATATCGCGTACGGATCACAAAAAACACCTTTTGTTTAAAGAACAAAAGGTGTTTTTTATTATGTGTTTTGTTATTTCACCCTCTCCGCAAAGCTATGGATAAGGGTGGGAAAATGCTTATCCAGCTTTTCTCTTGCCTTCCAATAATCGGGGGAGTTGATTATTCCGCGTTTTGCGAGGATATCAATATCCGTCTCGAACTGCGAGGGCGCGGTGTAAGTACCTGTCTTATTGGGAATACCGAGAATTTTCTCGGGATCCATCTTAACACTTCCACAACGGACCTCAAAATGCAGATGTGCGCCAAAGGAATAGCCTGTATTGCCCATAATTCCTATCTTATCCCCTGC
>JAZROG010000098.1:0-3164 GCA_045648605.1 Eubacteriales bacterium
GTGAAAGTATAAAAAATTCACCGAGGCAAAAGCATTTTGCTTTTGCCTCGGATTCTTATTGTTTCCAAATGCCGTTTTTCCATGCTTGACAAATATGATTTTCTTTGATATAATTTCTGTGTAAAACAAATTTAAAACGGAGTTAAACATGAAAAAGTTTTTTTCCTTTGTCATAGCGATTTTTCTTGCAGTTTTCTTCGGGTGTGCTCCAAAAAACAACATCATCGAAGAAAAAAAAGATATAATAATTGCACTTCTGGATACAGGTATTTCCACAGAGGCAATAAAAAACGTAAATCTGCATACCGGGTGGAACTATGTATCGGACAATGATGATACCGAGGACAGAATAAACCACGGCACTGCGGTTGCAAGCGTTATTTTAGGCTGTGAAAGCGCCAAAATTGAAGGAAACGCACCAAATGCCATTGTTGTACCTCTTGTTGTCACCGATAAGGTTGATGGAGAAATAAAATCCATCTCCCCAGGCGAGCTTGCCCTTGTCATTCGCGAAAGCGTTGATAAATTTTCGGCTTCTATCATAAACGTAAGCCTCGGAATTAAAGAAGACAGCGCAGAGCTTCGCTCTGCCATAGAATATGTGCAGAAAAAGGGAGCTTTGGTCATAGCCGCCGCAGGAAACAGCGGAAATAAGGATATTTACTACCCCGCGGCATATGACGGAGTTCTCGGAGTCGGTTCTCACGATAAAAATCTGAATATTTCAAGCTTTTCGCAGAGAAATGAAACGGTTGATATTTTAGCCCCCGGCGAGGACATCTGGCTGGCCTCAAGAAACGGTAAAACTTACGGCGATAAGGGTACATCATATTCAAGCGCTTATGTAAGTGCCGCAGCTTCGCTGATTTGGGAAAGCAACCCGAAATTCAGCGCAAATAACGTGATAAATGAAATCCTTAACTCCGCACAAAAGGTTAATGGGCATCTGATACTCACCACTTCCCCACTCTTACAGTGATAAACCCGATTTTTGTTTTCATATAAATATCCCCCGATTCTGCGGAATCGGGGGATATTTATATATGCCTTCGCATTTGTTCAAGCGCGCCCTTTTCAAGTCTTGATACCTGTGCCTGCGAAATACCGATCTCCTCTGCTATCTCCATTTGCGTCTTATTTCCGTAAAATCTAAGGCGAATTATCGTTCTCTCCCTCTCGCCAAGCTTTCTCATGGCATCCTTCAGGGCAATGTTTTCAAGCCAAAGCTCATCTCCCGAGCATGGGTCGCATATCTGATCCATAACAAAGATGGAATCTCCATTTTCCGAATATACCGGATCATAAAGCGAAATCGGAGGTGTCACTGCTTCGATAGCATTCATAACAGCCTCTCGCTTTTCACCAAGCCGCTCGGCAATCTCATCAACACAAGGCTCATATTGCTTTTCTCGCGTCAGCTCTTCCCTTGCCCCCATTGCCCTGTATGCAAGATCGCGCACCGAACGGCTTACCCTTATGGAATTATTGTCCCGAAGATACCGTCTTATTTCCCCAATTATCATTGGAACGAATATAGAATGTCGAAGCAAGAATTTGAGAGGATGCAAAAATGACGAGAAAGCAAGCAATTATGCGGGTTTGTGAGGCACTTGACGGCATGGAGAAATATAAAGAGGCCACTGCAATTTTGAAGGATATGTCAGAGGAACTTCCGCTTATCCATTGGTCGGATAAATCCATCAGAGATGCTGTGGAGCAGTTTATTATCGACAATGGCAGAGTGCCAACAGCATCGGATTTCCGCAAAAAAGGAATGCCGCCCCATACCGTTATAAGACAAAAATACGGTATAACCCTCGCCGAGTGGCTTTTTTTGAATTATCCCACAGACAAAGCTTCGAAAAGCGAGGAGCGTAAAAAAAATACATATGATTTTATTAAAGAGTATAACCGTCTGAAGCCTGTAAGCCAAGATGACTTCAATAAACGCCGCTCGGTGCATATCAAAAGCTGGCAGACCATCGCGTCTTACCATTTCCTTACCTCTTGGCAATCACTTTTAAAGGAGCTTTGCCTTGAAAGATACACGAAAATTCACGATAACAAATTAAAGGTTCAAATACATATTGATAATAATCTCCTGTGAGATCGAATTTTTTATCAAATATAATTCAACTCTTCAAAAATAAGAAATGAAAGTGATAAGATAGCAATATATCAACTGTACGGTGGTATAAACATCATATCTCGAAAACATAATTAAACCCTATGCGTATATTTAAGCTTTAATTCTTCGATTACATCTTTATAACTAACCTTGCCGCTGTCAATTCTCTTGAGATTTTTTATACCTTCCTCACTGACCGTCATATTTTCCACCGCAAAAGTTCCTTTTAGGTTTTTTAGATTTTTTTCAAAATTGTCCGATGACATATTTGTTTTGTTTCTCCAATTCTTGTATTTTCCTGTTCTGATTCTTGCATCTGTAGGTTTTTCTGCATCTTTAGGAAGAAGCCATACTCCGGCTATCTTTTGAGCGCCACTTATTCTTCCTTCGTTACAGAGAACAGAAATCCTCCGTATAGAAATTCCCCATAGCTTTTATGAAAAGCGTTGCAGATTCCCCTGTAATGTCGCTTCAGCTGAATTGCGTTACAAAGGAAGAGCGTCTTGATGCGCAGATACATCCTGAGGATCACGAGGACCTTATAGTCCGCGTAACAGGCTTCTCCGCAAAATTCACAAGCCTGTCAAGAGGCTGGCAGGACGAATTTCTTTCAAGAAATTTCTATAAATAAAAAATGGACTGTTATATGCCTTTGAGCCGAGAGAATCAAGATAACTCTGCCCGTAAATATTCCAACAGCGATGGGGAGAGAGCGAGCGCTGCCGCAGATAATTATATTCCCGTTCTCTACTGTGATGCTGTAAATAATCCTTTCTCAAACACCAAAAAACGACCTCTTGTCTGATTTCTCAGGCAAGAGGTCATTTTTATAACATAATTATTGTAATCCTTTTGTTAGCCGAGATTAAATACCTTTTGGCTCCAACCGCTGTTAGCACCTATTCTCGTTGCAACGAGAGTATTATCATCGGTAATGGTAAAGATCGTAAAGCTGTGCTCTGTAATGGTACCCTTTGTCATTGTCTGAACATTGTCCCCCTCGGCAGAACTCTTAGATTCAGCGTAATTATCCTGA
>JAZROG010000099.1:0-8082 GCA_045648605.1 Eubacteriales bacterium
CATTTGTCATTTAAAAATCTCTGTTAATTTCACATCTTCTAGGGACGTCGAGGTCGCCGTCCCCTACAGATTTGCGTTTTTCATCTCACCGATAAATCCCTGTTTATCTGGGAAAATCGTTCGTAGATCCCTCGTCATCCCGAGCCTGCCGAGGGATCTACAAACAATTATCACAGTTTTTGCCACAACCGGCAAAAATTCAATTTATAACTCACCGACAAATCCCTGTTTCTCATTGACAATTCAAAGTGATTTTGTTATAATAATTACACTGAAAAATTAGGAGAACAGCATGATATACATGATTTTTGCCCTCTGCGGTATTGCTTTGCTTTTTTTGATTTCCACCGTAATATGCTTCCTTTTTGTTTTCTATTCAGCACCGAAGAAGGAACTGCCTGCGGGTGAATATGATTTTCCAAAAGGCAAGATTTACGAGCCTCATTATGATGAAATGCGTCGCTGGATGGACGAGGTGCGTGCTATGCGGGGCGAGGAAATGAGGATAACCTCCTTTGACGGACTTACGCTTTGCGGAAAATATTATGAATATTCCCCCGATGCGCCTCTTGAAATTCTTTTTCACGGTTATCGCGGAAATGCCTTGCGCGATCTTTGCGGAGCGGTTGAGCGATGCTTTGCCCTTGGCAGAAGCGCCCTCATTGTTGACCAACGCGGAAGTGGAAAAAGCGGGGGCAGACTTATCACATTCGGTGTTAAGGAGCGATTTGACTGCCTTTCATGGATAGAATTCGCGAACGAACGATTTGGAAAGAACAAAAAGATAATTCTTACGGGAATTTCCATGGGCGCGGCAACGGTAATGATGGCATCGGGAGAGGAGCTTCCCGAAAATGTTGTCTGCATTCTTGCGGATTGCGGATTTTCCTCGGCGGAAGCAATAATCAAAAAGGTTATGTGCCAAATACATATGCCGGTGGGGCTCTTTTACCCCATTGTAAGGCTTGGAGCGCGTGCCTTTGGCAGATTTGATCTTGAAGAAGCACCGCCAATCGAAGCTGTGAAAAAATGCAGAGTCCCGATGATATTCATTCACGGCGAGGATGACGATTTTGTCCCCTGTGACATGAGCCGCGAGCTTTTTGAGGTATGTGCTTCAAGAAAGAAGATAATGACAGTCCCCGGAGCGGGGCACGGTCTTGCATTTCCCATCGACAAGGACGGATACCTTACCGCACTTCGGGATTTTGAGGCAGAGGTAGGATTTTTGCTTGAAAACAGAAAATAAATTATGTCCTTCCCGACAAATTCCTATTTATAATTCATCAAACAGAAAAGAGGCTGAGTCAAAAGCTTTTCATTAAGCTAATGGCTCAGCCTCTTTGTTTATTCGAAAATTTCGGTGAAAATACTTGTTGAAATCTTATAAATGAGTCGGGAATCTTCGCTTGTTTTCACAAAATATTTTCCTTCCTCATCCGTATTTCCGAGGATGAGGGTAAAGGAATTTTCTGTGTCGATATATCCGCCGTTTGTTCCTTCTGCCTCAATCTCCTTACGCTCGGTATAATTTACCGTCAGATACGATGGAGAATCAAAGCCGTATTCGGATGGCTCGGAATCGTTGAGAGTTACAAATTCATCAATATTCCAAGCTGCTATCTCCTCCGCCATTCGGTAAAGCTCGGCATAGGAATAATCCTCCTGTGCGCCGTTCTTTTCGATCTTTGCGGAAAATTCATAGCCCTCCTCGTTTGCATCGCTTGGAGTTTTCACGGCCGAGACGGTGGTTTTTCCCTCCGATCCCTCAAGAGAAACAGAAGTTATGCTGTCGGCAGATATCTCGGGAAGCTTTTCATGTACTATAAGCTCCTCAAGGGTATGGGCGAATGCCTCAAAGGATGAGCTTGGAACTGTAAATACGGTATCCGGAATAGCCTTATCGCAGAAATAATATTCCTTTGCGGTCTTGTTGTAAGAACCGAAAAGGTATGTACGAACACGCGCGCCCTCATGTACTGTTACCGAAAGCGCAGGATCTGCAAGCCCATATGAAGCAAGATTTTCGGACGGAACATTCTCCATCTTATTCTTACCTCCGGGACTTGCTATTGCTGACACCATTGCGGAAATAAGATCGCCGTCAATTGTCGGTGCATTTTCTTCATCGAGCACCCATACTTCCTCGTTTTTCTTAAAGGAAAGTGACTCTCCATCCTTTTCGTAAGTGAAAGTAGTAACATTTTCTGCTACAACATCATTTGCGGCATATTGAACCGAGCTTCCGCCGTCCTCCGAAAGTCCCACATCAGGCTCTGCGGGGAAGAAAACCTTTTGAATAACTGCGCCTGCTACAAGGACAGCAAGTGTTCCCAGCATTATAAAGAGCTTTGCGCTTCTCTTCATCATTTTCTTCTCCTTACATACCAGTAAATAACACCGCAAACAGCAAATGCCAAGGGAAGAACAACGATGAGAACTGCGCTCCAAAGGCTTGCCTGAAGCTCATTTACCACAAGGCGCGATGCTGCAACCTCATTTGCGGGGATATTATATACTATTCTGTCTCTCTCGACGATTCCGCCAAGCATGGAGATCAAATATTGGTAGTTTGCGCCTGTTATCTGATTCATGCTGTCGCTGAATGCGGGAGAGCCGAGCCAGATCAGCTGACCGCCCTCGCTGTTTTCAGCAAGAACACCGATATCAAATGGTCCGTTAATTGAAGCCTCTGTTTTTGCTGTTGTCTCTGCGCTTGCGGGAATAGTATATGCAGAGGATGAAGCGGAGAACAGGGGAGTTACTTCTATGCCTTCCTTTTCTGCGACCGTAATTCCGTGAGAAAACGCCATAAACATATATGCAGAGGATGCGGCAAGAGGAGCTGTAAGCTCGCTTGCGGTACTTACGGAGGGAAGCAGATAATAGGGAGTATTATTTGCAAATCTGTTTGAATCACCTTCAACTATCATTCCATCTACGGGAGCAAGACCAAATTCGGCAAGAACTCCCATAAGATTGGGCAGACCAAGTGATGTATAAACTGTTGTGACCATCATTTTTCCGCCCGCAGCAAGGTATTCGGAGAGAGCCTTTGCCTCGTCTGCATTTATATCGGTGGTTGGAGCGTTTATAATGATACATCCCGTATCCTCGGGGATGGCGGAGGTGAGAAGGCTGAGATTTGCAGTTGTCATATTGTCATTTTCGATGCTTGTAAGAAGTGTTTCGGAAAGGGGTGTTTCGCCATGTCCCTCAAGAATATATGCCGCGGGGATCTTATCGGTAGTAACATAATCAAGAGCACTTGTGATGGCGCTTTCACCGTCAAAATTGAGGGTAAGAACGGGAATATTATTTCCGAAATATCCCATCTGTGCATACATCATATATGTCTGATACATATCTGGACTTATTTTCCCGAGACTTTCGTTATAGTAATAGTAAAGATCGGCAAAATCAACTATTTTGAAGCGCTTTGCGCTCTCAACTATTATGCTGTAATCCTCAAGTCCGTCAGGCTCGTATTTGTCGGTAAATGTAGGATTTGCAACGGGGTCAACCGTGCTGAGAGTGATCTTATCATTAAGCTCCGCATATCTTTCGAGGAAAACAGAGAGCATTGGCAGATTGTTCACCGCACTGCCGCTTCCGTCCTCGCCGCCTGAGCAGAGAAAATAGATATTTACTTCTTCATTTATCTTTTCCACCGCTTCTGTGGTTGTATCCGAAAGTGTGTAGAGCGAAAGAGAGGTCATATCAAGCTTTGTATATTTTGTGGGTGCGCCCAGCACCAGAAGATTGACAACTATAATGACCGCAAGCACAACTGCCGCCATTACAAGAGTATATAATCCGATTTTTGTTCTCTTATTCATTTTCATATACTCCTTTCATCAGCTCCAGCGGCGTTTTTCAACAGACTGAACTGTAAGATAGATGAAAAACGCGGCAAATGTGATAAGATAAACTATAGCTGTTATGTCAAAGATTCCGCCTGTCAGCTCAACGAAGCGGTCAAAGACTGCAAGATATGTGAGCAAGGTGGGGAAAAGTCCGCCGAAGGCGTTTGGGGAAACAAGATAAACGATTATAAGTGCCGCCGCAAGAATGCAGAAGATGCCGATGGAGGCGGCAGTATTTTTTGTGAGCGCATATGTAATGCCGCCGATGATAAGCGCAAGCACTCCGAAGCATATAAGCGAGGTCAGATTATCCGAGGGGATAAGTGAAGCAACACCCTTCATCATATACATAAGCAGAAGTGCGCCAAAGCTGATAACAGCCGCGATGACCTGGCTTTCCGTAAGGGATGACATAAACATTCCAAGGGCGATCAGTGAAGCGCCAAGCATAAAGAATGCAAAAAGCGCAAGATAAGCGGATTTATAGGCCATATAGCCGAATGCGCTGAGAAGGAATGGGTAAAGCGCCATTATAAGCACGGGAATTGCAAAGACCGCAAGCATGGCAAGGTATTTTCCTATCACGACCTCCGTAACGCTCATGGGGAGCGAATAGAGGAGCTGGTCTGTTTTCATATGCTTTTCCTCAGCAAAGCTTCTCATTGTCAGAAGCGGGACGATAAGTAAAAATACAATGATTATGTTTGATAGCACATATTCAAATGAAGCATATCCGCCGCGCAGATTTATCGAGGTCACATATATGCCCGTAAAGCAGAGCAGAAATGCGATGAAGAGTGCGCCTATAACGCCCTGAAAATATGATCTGAATTCTCTTTTGAAAATCGAAAGCATTTTACTTCTGCACCTCCTTAATTTCCGCCGAAGAGAGGCTTATAATCATCTTCGCCGCTCTCTTCCGTTTTTTCTTCATTTTCTGCTTCCTCCGCAGGCTCCTCCGCCTCGGAAGATAGCTCGTCTGTATTCTCTGCGGTAAGGGCCTCAAGCTCCGCATCGCTCATATGCTCAAAGAGGGTTTCATCCTCTTTTTTGCCTCTGGCCTCGAGTATCTCCTCAACGCTCGGAAGATTTCCATCTTCATCCGGACGGACATTCTCGTCTGTAAGAGCAAGGAAAATGTCCTCAAGAGTTGTTTGCTCATACTGCATTGAGAGAATAGCACATTTCATATCAGCCATTGCGAAGAAAATATCGTCGCGCAGATCTCTGTCCTTGATAAGATCAAGGTCAAAGCTTGCGTGATCCTCGGAAATCTCATCGATATTTACCGAAATAACGCCATCGATCGCTTCAAGACGGGTCTTTACAGACTCTGCATCGCCTCTGACTGCAATTCTAAGCTTATTTGAACGGTTTGCGATCTCCTCAAGATGCTCGATGGTGTCATTTGCCACAAGATTTCCATGGGAGATTATCATAACTCTCTCGCAAACTGCGCTGATCTCTGCAAGAATATGGCTTGAAAGAATGACTGTTTTAGTTTCACCCAGCTTTCTTATAAGCTCTCTTATCTCAAGGATCTGCTTGGGGTCGAGACCCACCGTAGGCTCATCGAGAATGATGACCGCAGGGTCGCCAAGCATTGCCTGTGCAATTCCGACTCTTTGCTTGTATCCCTTTGAAAGATTGCGTATAAGGCGATCCTTCATGTCTGTAAGGCCCGTTATTTCCATAACCTCGCGCACCTGACTTCCAACATATCCGCTCTTAACCTTTTTTGCTTCTGCAACAAAGGTGAGATATTCATATGGAGTCATATCTCCGTAAACGGGCGGATTTTCGGGCAGATATCCGATGCATTTTTTTGCAGCCCTCGGCTCTTCAAAAATGTCATGCCCGTCAACCGTAACGCTTCCCTCGCTTGCCGCAAGACAGCCTGTTACGATATTCATTGTGGTGGATTTTCCCGCGCCGTTGGGGCCGAGAAAACCGTAAATTTTGCCACCCTCAACCGTGAAGCTGATGTTATTTACGGCGGTGTGGTCACCGTATTTTTTTACAAGATTTTTAACTTCTATCAAAATTATCCCTCCGTATCCTTTTGTACTTCGCACAACAATACTATTATATCATAACATTTCTTTGTGTCAACAGTTTGTTTTATTTTTGTTTTTTTCGTGACTTTTTTAAATTCGATTGACATATTTCACGCAAAATGATATAATGAGGCAGTAAACACTTAAAAGGAGAATTTTTCATGAGGAATAGAATTATCATAATATGCCTTTTACTGCTCTCATTCTGCTTTATGATCGGATGCGGCGGCGGAGAGAAAAACGAAAATGAAAATATTACCGTTGTTTTTAAATCAAACGATGAGCATATGGGAAGCGTCAGGGGAAAGTCCGAGCAAACACTCAAAAAGGGTGAAAAGACCGATTGGGTAATAGCCCAGGCAAACGAGGGCTTTGAATTTTTTGAATGGAGCGACGGAGTTAAGGGGATAAAGCGCGAGGGCGAGGAATTTAGTGAAAACACCGAGCTTACAGCAATTTTCGTGCTCCCCGCAAGTGAGCTGCCTCTGCTCTCCTTTAAAATGGAAAGCGGAGATGAGGTGCAATCAAAAACCGAATATACAAGCGTTACTCTTTCTATTTCGAATACAGAAGAGGAGCACTGCTTTGAGGATGTTTCAGCAGATATAAGAGGGCGCGGAAATGCAACATGGAAGATGGCAAAGAAATCCTACCGCTTAAAGCTCGGCAAAAAGATGAATCTTTTGGGACAGGGCAGAGGCGAGGCAAAGGATTGGATACTTCTTGCAAACCACTGCGACCAGACTCTGCTCCGAAATTATCTTGCTTTCTATGCGGCAAATCAGCTTGACGGTTTTGAATATGCAACCTCGGGAAGCTTTGTTGAGGTGGTAATAAACGGCGATTACAAGGGAGTTTATCTGCTCTGTGAGCAGGTGGAGGTTCAGGAAAGCCGAGTAAATATTGACGTAGATCCAAATAAGCTTGACACAGGATACCTCATCGAGCTTGACCAATATGCCGATGACGATGAGGGCGCGCAGGAGGGTGTTACATATTTCACCGCGGGAGGTCAGATGTACACCGTCAAGAGCGATGCCACAAGCGAGCAGATGAATTTTATAAAGGAGCATATATCAAAGGTTGACAGTGCCATAAGAAATGGCAAAAAGGCGGAAATTGAAGCGCTTATAGACCTTGATTCCTTTGTTGATATGTATCTTCTTCAGGAATTTATGCTCAATATCGATGTTGGATGGTCCTCCTTCTTTATGTACAAAAAGCCCGACGGCGGAAAGCTCTATTGCGGTCCTGTGTGGGACCTTGACCTTGCCGCAGGAAATGACAGAAGACTTTTTGAGGGCGGTCACGAGGGGATATACGTTGCCGACGGTGCAGGTCTCGGAATGACGCAGGAAAGTCAGTGGTTCATAGCTCTTATGAAGCAAAATTGGTTCAAAGAAATGGTGCTCGAACGCTGGAAAGAGACAAAAACCATATTTGAGGGGCTTTCTTCTCACGCAGAAAAGACCGCAAATTCCATGAAGAACGCCATCGACCGCAATTTTGAAAAATGGAACATCTTCGGTCAGCGCATAAATCAAGAGCCGGATAATGTGGTTATTCTGAAAAATTACCGCCTCCATTCAAAGCACCTTTATAAATGGCTGAGCGACAGATACACCTGGCTTGATGATTATTTTTCAAAGCAATAAAATGAGAGGGGCTGATTCATTCAGCCCTTTTTTTAGTTTGATGAGTTGTAAATAGGAATTTATCGGGGGAGAAATTTCGCCTCTGCGGAGGCGCCCGGCGCCGCCGCCGGCTCGCGCGACCTTTTAAAAAAGGTCGATCAAAACTTAAAAAAGGGGAGTTTTATTGGTGCTTAACTGTGGTTCTACATGAAACAATCGGAAATTTTATGTAGAAACGCAAAGCCACACGGGTCACCCTGAGCGAGACAAATCGCCTTTGGCGAATTGCGAGTCGAACTCCGCAGGAGCGGCACATCGTGCCGGGGTATAATATTCCATAAAAAACAATAAACAAACCCAACGAGTCATCCCGAGCTTGCCGAGGGATCTACAAACGGTTTTCACAGATAAACAGGAATTTGTCGAACAGGCGGAGACATTTGTTTGTAGGGGACGGCGACCTCGACGTCCCTCAAAAGACGTGAAATAATCGTGAATTTCAAATGATAAACGGGACGTCGAGGT
>JAZROG010000100.1:0-1312 GCA_045648605.1 Eubacteriales bacterium
GTGAGTGAGGCAGCCTGCACCGCCGATACAACCACCGACACAAGCCATACCTTCAATGAAGTTTGCATCAAGAACGTTCTTGCTCTTTTTGAGAAGCGCAAGCTTGCAGGCTTCAATTCCGTCGCAGACTGCGGGTTTGAGATCGAACTCAATCCCCTGCTCTTTCATCGCCTGAGCAACTGCATCCGAAAGTCCGCCGCTTCTTGCAAAAATTCTTCCGAAATACGATGCGTTATCAAGCACATCTTCACCGAGAGTTGTGATGTCGATATCCTTGCTGTCAAAGAGTGCCTGAAGCTCTTCAAAGGTCAGAACACTGTCAACATAAGGCTTGACGGATTCAAGCTGCGCTTCCGCTTTCTTTGCGGTGCAAGGTCCGATGAAAACAACCTTTGCACCTTCGTCGGTTTCTTTGATGTACTTTGCAAGCGCCGCCATGGGCGAAAGATTATGCGAAATATGCTCTGCAAGCTGAGGAAATGCAGATTTTACATAAGACACAAAAGCGGGACAGCAGGAGCTTGTGAGAAAACCTTTTTCCGCAAGCTCTTTTGATTCTGCCATTGCAACCATATCCGCACCGAGTGCAGCTTCAACAACGGTAAAGAATCCGAGTTCTTTGAGTCCGCTGATAACCTGACCAAGCTTTGCATAGGTAAACTGGCTTGAAATTGACGGAGCAACAACTGCATAAACCTTGTATTTTTTGTTTTCTTCGCTCTTTTTGATGATGTCGATAACGTTTACCATATAGGATTTATCCATTATCGCACCGAAGGGACACTGATAAACACAAGCACCGCAAGCAGTACATTTATCGTTATTGATTGTTGCCGCCTTCTGCTCATTCATTGAAATAGCCTTGATTTTGCAAGCGCTCTGGCAAGGTCTTTTTCTGCTTACAATTGCGGTATAGGGGCATACCTTTGCACACGCACCGCATTCAACGCACTTTGATTTATCAATATGTGCAACGTGGTTATTATCGAAGGTGATTGCACCTTTTTTGCAGACATCCTCGCATCTGTGAGCAAGACATCCTCGGCAGGCATTTGTTACTTCATAACCGCCGACAGGACATTCGTCACAAGCGATGTCAATAACCTCGATAACATTGGGATTATGTTTATCGCCACCCATTGCAATTTTTACTCTTTCAGCAAGAATTGCACGTTCTTTATAAACACAGCAACGCATTGTGGGTTCGTTACCGGGAACGAGAGTTTTGGGGATATCGAGAATATTGTCAAACAAGGTATCGTCCCAAGCCTGTTTTGCAACCTCTCTCAAAACCTTATATTTGAGATGCTGA
>JAZROG010000101.1:0-3769 GCA_045648605.1 Eubacteriales bacterium
GAATAAGCAATATGAAAGGGAGATTCGATCGAATCTCCCTTCAGACTGTCGAAAAAGCTGTAATACCGCAAGAAGATAATAGTAAAAATAAAAAAGTCAAATAAAAGAAAAAATAAAATTCAAAAAGAAGCACAAGGCAATCCTCGTGAAAGCCTTGTGCTTACTTGCTTTTTCCGTTCTTACACTCTGTCGTACCGAGTACGCCGACGAATGTAAGAACGAAAAATATTCCTACCTTTTTCGAAGTCTGTCATTCATATATCATCATATGGAATTTCCTTGGCAAGTCTTGCGTTTTTGTATCTCTTATCCTCTGTCACGTCCTTTATCACCTCGATTGAGGGCGGCAGCTCAAATGCTTCATCCTCATCCGAAAGCTCAACCTCCATCACCGCTCTGTCATTCCAGAAGGGATAAAGGTCAATTTCAAAGGTATGACCGCAAAAATCAAGTAAAAGCCTTACCTTTTCGATGGGATTTCTCATAGGATCTGCTTTTTCAAGCTCTTTTTTGTATTCCTCCTCGGAAAGCTCTCGCTCATCCTCATAGCAGCTGATGAAGCTGATCCGCTTTTTCTCGGTCCTTGTGTATTTTATTCGGTCAGAATACTCCCTCATGCGAACTCTTGCTGTTATTCCCTCCTCTGAGAGAAGGTAGGTCTGCACTATCCTGCTTCTCTTCCCTTCGTCGATAAGAGATAGCACCTCGTGCGAAGGATATCTTATAAGAAATTTCTTTTCAATTTCCTTTTTATTCATTTCCATTTTGTTTTTCCTCTATTCAACTAAATTTATCACCGCTTCAAGCATCTGCGCCGCATCCCCGCGAGTCACAAGAGAGCCGGGCGCGGCATATCCCTCGATCATATGGAAAACACCGAGAGAATTCATGCTGTATATCGCATCGCTTGCCCAAAATGGAAGCTCACTGCTGTCTGCAAAAACAGGCAGAATGACATTCATCTCCCTTGTTCCCTCTGCGCCGAGAATGCTTTTCAGCATAACAGCCGCCTCGGCTCTTGTTATTCCGGAATTGGGCATAAAGCAAAGATCGCCATCCATATCCGTGCCGCTCACAAAGTCAAGCTCATAGGCCGAAGCAACATATCCCTTATATTCACCCGGAATATCATCGTCATCCGAAAAAACAGTTTTGCTGCTGCTTCCCGGGTCTTTAACTCCCGCGCTCTTCATGGCAAGGGCGAGAAATTCGGCTCTCGTTATGCCCGCTTCGGGTGTAAAATAGGTTACTCCGTCAATTTCAGCGCCTGTCATAAGTCCGTTTTCCGCCATGGTCAGCGCAGCATTATAAACATTGCAATCATCTATATCTCCGAATGTGACGGATGAACGGCGAGCCTTAACATCCACAGAAACTGTAGCCGATGCGGAATAGTTTCCGTAAATATCTCTTGCCACATATGTAAAGCTGTCCTTTCCCGAAAAGTCATTACGGGGAATATAAACATATCTGCCATCCTCCCTATCCAGCATTATGACCGCACCGTTATTGGGATAGGAAGCTATCTCATAAACAAATGCGTCACCCTCAGGGTCATATGCCTCAAGCCTTCCCATTCTCGACACCATATCATGTGTATTTGCGGCAAGGGAATTTTCAGAGGCAAGGCTTACGGTTGGGCTGTAATTTGCCTTTTCCACAAAATAAAGATTGCACTTAATGGAATACCCCTCTGAAATCGCAAACTCAAAGAAGCTTTGCTTAACAAGCGGTGAATTTGGAACAAATGTCAAAAGATCAAGATTTCCGCCCGACACCTCCTGACCGCTTGTAACAGACGTCCTTCCAACCAAAAGACTTCCATCCTCGGGAGCGGGTGCGCTGACAATTGTTATTTTCTCAACGCTTTTCAGATTAAGTGCTCTGCAAAAATCCTCACGCGTCAAAGAAATATCCTTGCCAACGAGCGCGGTTTTTGCCATGTCCGTACGCGCGGCAAGCACCGAGAGTCCATAGGAAACAGCACCCGACTCTGCCGCCATGACAGCTATTGCCATCCAGACGCCGAGCAAAGCGATGATCACCGCAAAAAACATTTTCTTCATAAATTATACCACCTTTCTGACCTTTCGTAAAGTACCTATTTAAATTTATTAAGCCAAAAGGACAAATATACCGCTTTTTTTGGTATTAAATTGATTTTTTCGGTGAAGAATAACAGCATAATTTATTTTGCGAGGTAAAAACATATGCGAAGACTCAGCTTTTTTTACAGAGAAAATATTTCATATCTCGACAAGGCTCTGCGAACGAATGAGAGCTTTGATATACTGAAAAAGACCCTAAAAATTGGCGATGACGAGCTGACGATGTACTATATCGACGGCTTTGTTAAGGACACGGTCATGGGAAAGCTGATGACCTATTTCGTTTCACTAAAAACCATTGGTGAAATGTCACCAAGCTGCGCCGATGAATTTCTCAAAGCCAATATTCCCTATGTTGAGGCAGAGGTCTGCGAGGACCTTGACACAATGATAGGCATGGTGCTCAGCGGCGCAACTCTCATGATAGGAAGCAGCTTTGAGGATAAGGCAATTCTCATTGATTCCCGTTCATATCCCGCAAGAGGTACGGACGAGCCTGAAAATGACCGTGTTATGCGTGGCTCAAGAGACGGATTTGTTGAGACCCTCATATCAAATACCGCGCTTATACGTCGAAGAATAAGAGACACCGCCCTTACCATGTCTTATGTAAGCGTCGGGACAAGCTCCAGAACCGATGTCGTTATATGTTACATTGACGGAAAGGCAGATGGAAATTATGTTGATCTTCTAAAGGAAAAGCTGAAAAATATAAAGACCGATGCCCTTTCTCTCGGACATCAGTCTCTTGCGGAATGTCTTATCTCCCACGGATGGCTCAATCCGTTCCCGAAAATAAGGAATACCGAAAGACCCGACGTTGCATCCGCACAGCTTCTTGAGGGAAGCATAATCCTGCTCTGCGACAACTCCCCGGAGGCGATGATACTCCCCACATCTATCTTTGATTTTATGCAGGAGACAAACGATTTTTACTTTCCTCCTCTTACGGGAAGCTATCTCCGCCTTGTGCGCCATCTTGTTTTCTGGTCAACTCTATTCCTTATCCCGATCTGGTATCTTTTTATCAAAAATCCCGCCATCGTTCCCGATTGGCTTCTGTTCGTTCTGCCAACCTCACAGGCAAAAATACCGATAATAGCGCAGATATTGCTTGTTGAATTTATTCTTGACGGTCTTAAGCTCGCATCCATGAATACCCCAAGCATGCTGTCAAATTCCCTTTCAATCGTTGGCGGTCTTATCCTTGGAGATTTCGCGGTGGGGATCGGATGGCTCATTCCCGAGGTCATTCTCTATATGGCTTATGTTTCCATCGCAACCTTTACCCAGACAAGCTATGAGCTTGGCTATGCCTTCAAATTTCTGCGCATTATTATTCTGATACTGACCGCAATTTTCAATTTCTATGGATTTGCCGCAGGAATACTTCTGGCAATCATCCTCATCGCAACAAATAAAACCGTCAACGGAAAAAGATCATATCTTTATCCCCTCATCCCCTTTAACGGCAGAGCACTTCTGCGCCTTTATTTCAGATTTAAAAAAAGCACGGACGGATAAACAGGAATTTGTCGGGCTCTTAGCCTTCCCCTTGAGGGGAAGGTGTCAACGCAGTTGACGGATGAGGTGTCAAAGCAAAAATGTTGAAAAATAAAGAGTTTTAACCTTTCGAAAAACACCTCATCACCCGCTCTGCG
>JAZROG010000102.1:0-5620 GCA_045648605.1 Eubacteriales bacterium
CCCTCAAAAGACGTGAAATAATCGTGAATTTCAAATGATAAACGGGACGTCGAGGTCGCCGTCCCCTACAGATTTGCGTTTTTCATCTCACCGATAAATTCCTATTTGAATAAAATCTATGTATTACTTAAATGTTGCATCCGGTTTAAAATATATGCAAAAAACGGTGTCGATCTGCATTTTAGCAAATCAACACCGTTTTTAAACATTGAAAATCAGAATTCGAGGCTATCCTCTTCGTCATTTGCGCATTCGCAATCAGAGCAATCCTCTTCATCGCAGAAATCGCAATCACAATCGAAATCGTCATCAAGGAAGCTATCGTCGCTCTTATAGAGACTGCAATACTTGCGGCAGAACATATAAACTCCGTAAGCTGCGGCTGCAACTGCAAATGTAACTCCAACGGAGATGGCAACAATTTTACCTATATTGGGCTTTTCGGGCTTCTTTTCAATAAAAAACATAATATAATACCTCCCTATTTTTTATTTTCAATTATAGTATACCACCTTTTTGATAAAAATGCAATAGAAATTTACTTTTTTATAAATAATTTTTCCTTAAAAATCATGAAATTTCATAATAGGTCTTTTCTTTTCACGATTTTTCGTGTATAATATAAAGAAAGATTTTTTATGGAGCGGATCATGCTTTATTCTGAGATATGCGAAAAACTGAAAAATGCGGGAATTGAAAATTCTTCCCTTGAGGCTTCTCTTCTGCTTGAAAAATTCTGCGGAGTGAGTGCTTCGTCTGTTCCGCTTGCTGCGGAAAAGGATTTTTCCTGCGACGGACTTTTGCGCGCCATAGAGCTTCGTGAGAAGCACTATCCTCTTCAGTATATCCTCGGAGAATGGTATTTTTTTGCCGAAAAATATATTGTGGATGAAAACTGCCTCATTCCCCGAAGCGATACGGAAATACTTGTTGAAAAAGCAATCGAGCTTTTGCCGAAAGACGGTTTTTTTGCGGATTTTTGTACGGGTAGTGGGTGCATCGCAATCTCTACTCTTGCTCACAGAGGGGACTGCACTGCCTTTGCCCTTGAGATAAGCAGCGGTGCTCTTGCGCTTGCTAAAAAAAATGCTTCGCTTAATGGTGTTTCGGATAGATTATCCTTCCTTGAAGCGGATGTTCTTGGGGATATCCATGTCACATCTAATGATGACGGTGGGGTATTTGATGCTATTCTGTCAAATCCGCCGTATATCAGGACCTCCGTTATCGACACTCTTTCCGATGAGGTGAAAAAAGAGCCAAGAATTGCCCTTGACGGCGGTGATGACGGCCTTGTCTTCTATCGAACCATCCTCGAAAAGCATACCCATCTTCTTAAAAAGAACGGATTTATTCTCTTTGAGATCGGTTACGATCAAGGGGATGAAATATCGTCACTTGCCCATGAAAACGGATTTGATTGTGAAATAATAAAGGATCTTTCGGGATGCGACAGAGTCGCATTTTTAAAAAAAGCATATAATGATTAAAAACATCTTTGGAGGTTTTTTCGATGAATATAGTTGTTCTTGCGGGCGGTATCAGCCCTGAGCGCGATGTTTCGCTGACATCCGCCGCGCTTGTTTCAAATGCGCTGACAAAAAGCGGACACAAGGTATGTCTTCTTGATGTTTACGAGGGACTGCCAAAGGGAAAAATGCCCTCTATGGAGCTTTTCAGCGCAGAGGGAAATTATACATATAAGGTTGATGAGAGCATACCCGATCTTGAAGCGGTCATTGCACGAAACGGCGGCAGAAAGGCTCTTATCGGTCCCGGTGTTCTTGAGGTCTGCGCACTTGCGGACGTAGTATATATGGGACTTCACGGCGGTATCGGTGAGAACGGTCAGCTTCAGGCGACTCTTGATAATTACGGCATTAAATATACAGGCTCGGGTTATATCGGAAGCCTGCTTGCGATGGATAAGGATCTTGCAAAGAAGATACTTTCGGTGGAGGGGGTTCCAACACCGCGCGGTGTTCTTTGCGATCTGAAAAAGGACGATATACGCGAGATGGTGAAGAAGATCGGTCTGCCTTGCGTCATCAAGCCTTGCAGCTGTGGCTCGAGTGTCGGTGTTTCTATTATCGAAAACGAGGCAGAGCTTGATAGTGCCATCGAATTTGCTGAAAAATACGAGGACAAGGTTCTTATCGAGGAAAAGATAGTCGGCAGAGAGATGACTATGGGAATTCTTGACGGGGTGGTGCTTCCCGCTGTTGAGATAATCCCGAAGAGCGGTTATTATGATTATAAAAATAAATATCAGAGCGGAATGACCGAGGAGATCTGCCCCGCTCCCATCACAAATGAAGAGCATGAGAAAATGGCGGATTATACAAGGCGTGCCTTTGCAACTCTGCAGCTCCGCGGATATGCGAGGATCGACTATATTCTCACAGAGGACGGAGAGGCTGTTTGCCTTGAAGCAAACACGCTCCCCGGAATGACCCCCACCTCACTTCTCCCACAGGAGGCTGCGGCAGTGGGCATGGATTATGTTGCGCTTTGCGATAAGATCGTTAATATCGCCCTTAAATAATGCTTCTTTAAGACGGATGTGATAAAGATAGTTGAATGATAGACGGGCTGCGCCATTTATGGCGCAGCCCGTTTTTGCATTGTTCATTTAAAATTGGTTTAAAAAGTTAATAGACTCTTTTTCTTGTTTTACGCTGTCAAGTGCAGCGCTGATATGATCAAAATAACTTTCCGCGCCCACAGCATCGAAAAATCCTGATTTTTTCATTACCGCAAGAGGCTGCTTTTCCACATGAGCCAAAAGAAGCTTAATATCCTTCTCCTTGCATTTCTTCAAAATCGCTTCAAGCGCATTCATTGCGGTCGAGTCGAGAGAATTTACCGCGCCCATGCGCAGAATGAGACATTTTGTATCCTCATCAAGGGCGATCTGCGATATCTTGTCTGCAGCACCGAAGAACATAGGTCCGCAGATATCATAAACTCTTACACCGTCGGGGATTTCAAGCTTGCCGCTGTCATAGCTCCATTTTCTTACCGAGCTTTCGTCGCTCATTCTCTTAAGGAAGAGAATAGCCGCAAGGAGAAGTCCTATCTCGATTGCAACAACAAGGTCAAAGGCAACAGTCAGAACAAATGTCACCACCATAACAAGTGTGTCGCTGCGGGGAGCTGTCTTTACGGTGCGTACAAACTTGCGCCATTCGCTCATGTTATATGCAACCATAAACAGAATAGCCGCGATGGTGGGCATAGGGATAAGCCCTGCATAAGGCATAAGGAACAAAAGAACAAGAAGAAGCACTATCGCGTGCACCATGCCCGAAATAGGTGTTCTGCCGCCGTTTTTGGCGTTGGCGGCCGTACGTGCGATCGCACCCGTTGCAGGAATACCGCCGAAAAGAACCGAGGCAATGTTACCCACACCCTGAGCAACAAGCTCGGCGTTGGAATTGTGCTTCGAGTTGATCATATTGTCTGCAACCACGCAGGAAAGCAACGATTCTATCGCCGCAAGAACGGCGATGGTGAATGCGTCGGGGATAACGGCGGTTATCTTTTCAATGCTGAAATCCATCGAGGAAAAATCAAGCTTGGGAAGCCCCATGGGGATTTCATAAAGATCGCCGATGGTGTTAACGTTTTCGTTAAGCGCGGGGATGAATCTAACCATCAAAGCGCCGACGACAACGGCAATCAACGAGGGCGGTACTCTTTTTTCAAGCTTCGGATATACGATAAGGATAACAAGGCAAACAACGCCGACAAGCAACGATTGCCAAGAAAAAGAAGAGAGGGATTGGATGTTCGCCTCGATCTTTTCAATCGTTTCAACCGGCTTAACACCGCTTGCATAGCTCAATCCGAGGAAATCCTTTATCTGACCGATAAGTATCGTAACCGCAATGCCTGCGGTAAACCCGACGGTTATCGTGTTGGGGATGAATTTAATAAGCCCGCCAAGCTTCAAAATACCCATAAGAATAAGTATAAGCCCTGCCATAAGCGTGGCGATAAAAAGACCGTCCATGCCTTGCGCGGCAACAATGCCTGCAACAATGGAAGCGAATGCCGCCGTGGGACCGGCGATCTGAATACGGCTTCCGCCGAGGAACGAAACGATAAAGCCTGCCGCAATGGCTGTGTAGATACCGCAAACAGGCTCAACGCCCGATGCGATAGCAAGAGCGATAGAAAGAGGAAGCGCTATAACCGCAACGATTATACCTGCGATTATATCCTTTGTCATCTGCTGTGTGCTGTAATCCTTAATGCAGGAAAAAAGCTTCGGTTTAAGATAGAACCCCTTCATATTAAAAACCCCTTTGTTTTCTTAAAAAGCATTATGAATTATATCACCGCTTTTTTTGTTTTACAATGTCTGATTATCCATATCTTTTGGCTTTTTTGACGGTTTATATATTCAAAAGCACATAAAAAGCTCCCCGAAGCCTTTTCGGGGAGCTTTTTTGGTTAATACATAGATAATCGTTCCTGCTCTTCGTCGTTGATAAAAACAACAAGCCTTGCGAATTGCCAGATAAACACAGCGGCGGAAAAGAATCGCGCCACGGCGAAATAATTGTAAAAATAGGGAACAACGTATCCCGCCGACCAGATAACGATCAGAACACAAAAGGATATCCAAGCCTTGCCGATAGAAATATCGCTTCCGCCGATGCTTTTTTGCATCTCGCGAAGCTCAACAAGAAGATGCCTTACGCAAAGCAAAGCAACCGCCGAAGCCGCAATGCATATCAACGCGCCCGAAATAACCGTCGGCAACGGTGTTTCGTGCGGGTATATCGCGCCATAAGGAACAAGGAGCTTGTGGTGTATCTCCGATGCGAGAATCAACAAAAAAGCGATCGGAGCGAAAATAAGCGTTTTTTTGAAGCTTCCTATTTTCGAAAGCATCAGCGCCGCAACGAAAAATCCGAGATACATAAACGAAGCGGGCACTATCCTCGTTGTGTCGAATATTATATCCAACGAGAAGAACAAAGCGGTATAAAGCGCATAAGAGGCATATTTAAGCTTTTGAGGACGAACGATCTCGGGGCGCGAGGAATATTCCGAAATATATCTGCTGTCGAGCGTTTCATCAGCCTCGCCGTAAAATGTTATTATCAAGCCTGCCATCGAGATATACCAAGCGATCAGGGTTGCCGCCGCGACAAGGGTAAGCATAACGACGATAATAAGCTTTGCCGAAACAAGACTTTCGATAAATTCAAGCTTTTCGAAATCCAGCTCTGCCTTCGATTCCGAGGCAAGGAAGATCTCGATAAGTGCAAGAAGCTCGGGGATAAGCGTTGCCGCAATTCTCACAAAAAATGCAAGATAGGTCATAAATGCGGTATTGTCGCATTTCGCAAGCGATTTGTTGTGGCTGTTTCTCATCGAAAAATAAGAAATTCCGCTGAACAAAAGACGAAAAGCCATAACGTAAACGATACCCTGAAGTATTGAAAAAACGGTTACCGCAAGCAATCTGTTCGAGCCTATCTCGGAAAGGAACACCGAGCGCATAAAAACAAGGTTGAAAAATTCAACAACAAACAGATAAAAGATGCATTTCCTTGCCTTTTCGACCGCTCCGTCAAAAAATGCCAATTGAGTCAATCCGAAAAAG
>JAZROG010000103.1:0-4055 GCA_045648605.1 Eubacteriales bacterium
GCCTCAACTGTAGTGATACCCATTGTGCTGACCGTCATTTTGCCGTCTTTTGTAAATTCCATTGCAAATGATTCTATGCCTCCGGCTGTAACTGCCCATTTGCCTGTAAGCTTGTCTGCTGTACCGCAAGATGCCATAAGAAGTGCTACGACCATCAGTGTAGCAATAAAAATTGATAGAGTTTTTTTCATAAGTAATAATTCCTTTCTAAAATTAAGTGATAAAAACGACAATAGTTGATTATAATATCTTCGTTTTTATGTTCCAAGTGTTGAACAGTATTCACCAAAAATTATTATAACATACATTATAATTATTGTCAAGAGGATTTCGATTTTTTTTGACAAAAAAGGAGATGTTTATATGTTCAAAATCAAATCTATTGACGGAAAAAATAATTTGACGGGGGAAAAGATCGCAGAAATAAGAAAATCACAAAAAATTTCGCAAAGGAAATTAGCTATCAAAATACAATTGCTTGGATTTGATGTGGATCATTATTTTATTCGCAGAGTAGAAAACGGTGAGCGATTTGTGACTGATATTGATCTTGTGATTTTTTCGAGAGCGTTCGGTGTACCGATAGAAACTTTTTTTGAGAAAATAGAGGAAAAAATTTGATGTGGGCGGCGCAAAATGCTCCGAATTTGGCGACTACGTTATGGAAACACTTAAAAATCTTTAATAAAAAATGCTGATTTTCCGATATGGAAAATCAGCATTTTTTAAATAAACAGGAATTTATCGGTGCGTTTAAAAAAGGAATGCTGTGGTAAAATCAGCCTTTAGCGTTCGTAGATCCTTCGACTCCGTTATGCTTCGCTCAGGATGACTATCGGGTGTTGTTCGGGACTTTTTCTACGTACAATTAGTACTGATTTCACGTAAGAAAATAGGTGACCGTCCCACACTCGTCATCCTGAGCGAAGCATAGCGGAGTCGAAGGATCTATAAGCATATTGGGATGATAAACCCACAGCAGTCACCTCCCCGATAAATTCCTATTTACAGCAAAATGTAAAAAGGTTTACAATAGTTAATCATTCGAAAAAAACAGAGCCAAAAGCTTGTTTTAGCTTTTGGCTCTTTAGGTGCTTTTATATTATCTGTGTGCGTCGTAGGCGTTTTCAAAGATGCTTCTGCCGCTTACCATTCTGTCAAGGGCATAGGGCGTGCGCTTTGCAAGCATACGGGTATATTCGTCCTTGCGAGTATAGATATCTTCTATGCTGAATTCGGGAAGAGCGGTAAGGGTATCGATAAATGCTTCAAGCTCTGCTATGTATGCGCTGTCCTTATCTACCATAATAAGAAGCTCTGCAAGAGAAAATTCATGAACATTTGTAACGAAATCCGTCATTCCCTTGTCCTCTGCAACCTTTGCTTTGAGCAATGCCATTGCGCGGTCTGCTTCGATATCTAACACAATTTCGGAGTGCTTTTCGCTATAATATGCGTCGGGTGCATCCCCATAGATCGCATCTATATTATAATGACCGAGAGTTCCGTTCTCTGCATTATAAATTTCGATGAACTGTTCCTTTGAAATCTCAAATTTCTTAACGAAATCCGCAATGTTTGCTCCAAAGCCACATTCCGAGCTGCTTTCGCTTTTCCAGCTTTTCAGTGCTTCGGAATCGACCAATGCTTCAAGCTTTTCGGGAATAGTATGATATTCATCTGCATGAAGAGAGCAGATCGTACCAACCTTATCCTTTACTATCTCATAGCCAAGGGAAGAAAGCTTTTCCTTCATTTTGTCGGAAAGAAGATCGCTTTTGAGAAGATCAGAGCCGTAATAGTCCTTTGCTCTTTCAACGGTCGCCTTTATTTCATCGTCGCTTATGCCGGGAATATCAAGCTCAAGAAGCTGGCGGAGGGTATAGGTCTTTCCGTCCTTTGAGAGGGCAGCGGGGTGAACGCAGGCAGCCGCTGCCGCCGCAGCATCTCCGCTAACTATTGCCTTCATAGCCTCACTTGTTGGCATGATATCGGTTATTCCCATCTCAAAGCAAGCGGTATAATACTCATTGAGATCAACCTCGGTCAGCGAAAGCTCCTTTGCCAGATGGCAGATCACGGGCAAACGCGCGGAAACCGCTTCATATGTTGTGCGATCGATGCTCTTTTCGTATTCCTCTATAAGAGAATATATGGGATTGTTTTGTGTAAATGTTCCGGTTATAAGGCAGATGTCCTCATAAATGAAATCATACTGCTCATTAAACATTCCGAAAAATTCGGTGATGTTTCTCTCGGGAAGCTTTTCTGTTTCAGCTTCGGTGTCACGTGCGGAGGTATCGTTGCTTTCTCCGTTTTCATTTGCTTTTTCTCCGCAAGCGATAAGGGAAAGGCAGAGAAGTGCGCATAAAAGTATAAAAAATATCTTTTTCATTATATCCTCCTAAAATCAGTTGAGCTTTGTCATCTCGCCGCTCTTGCATTTGGTTATCTTTCCTTCGGCTCTTACCCAAACCGAAACGGCACTGGGGTTATAGAGCATGGTTCTGTCGGCGAAAAGTCTGGGGTGTCTATGTATCGCACCGAAAAGACCGCCGTTGATATGGAAAGAACCCTTGATGCCGTGCTTGTTGAAAATTTCAATAAGTCTTTTGTCTTGGAAAATTCCATCGTCATAGCTCATGGTCAAAGCTTTGTTTTTTCCATTTTTAAATGTGAAATTAACAGTGTTCATTTTGTATCCTTCTTTCTTAAAGCTCTATTCCGTGATTTTTCATAAAATCGGAGAGCTGTTTTTCATTGGGGATTGAGGTGCTTGCCCCCCTTTTGCTTACCACATAAGCGCCCACCGCATTTGCATATCTCATGGAGCGCATAATATTTCCGCTTCTTAAATATTCCAGCGTGAGGGCGGCGGTGAAGCTGTCTCCCGCGGCGGTGGTATCAACAGCCTTCACCTCATAGGAGCATGCAATGCTGTAGTATTTTCCGTCATATACAAGAGCGCCCTTGTCGCCAAGCTTGATAACATAATAATGACTCTTCACCATTTTTTGAAGCGCAACTGCGGCGCGCAGAGCATTATCTGCATTGCTTGGATTTATGCCGGTGTATATTTCGGTCTCGCTTTCGTTGGGAGAGAAAATTTCAAGGGGCGGAAGCTTGTCAAAGGGAAAATCGGGCTTTGCAGGACCTGCGTCGATAACTATCGGAATGCCTTTTTTTGCCGCAAAGTGAGCCGCTGTGAGGATTGCCTCATCAGGTATCTCAAAATGCATAAAAAGCGCATCGGGATAGCAAAGAAGTGCTTCCTCAGCATCGTCTGAATTGAGATAATTGTTCGCACCCGGGAAAACATTTATCCTGTTGCGTCCGTTTTGCTCCACGATGATGGAGGCAAGCCCCGTCGGAGCTTCATCCGTACTTCTGAGCGCCGAAAGATTTATACCCTCAGCCTCATAAAGTCTTCGAAGAGCTTCGCCGTTTGCATCTCTGCCGAGCTTTGCACAGAAAACGCAGTCTCCGCCAAGACGCTCCACAGCGATAGCTGAATTTGCGCCCTTTCCACCGGGAATGAGGCAATAATTTCCTTCTTCCATAACCGTTTCGCCCGGCTCGGGGATTCTCGAAACGTTCATTACAAAATCCATATTGGCACTGCTGACAACGAGAATGCGTTTTTTCATGAAAGCCTCCTGTGGAAGTAATTTACCATATACATTATATCATCCTTGAACAAATTTTGCAACAATTTGCGCGAGATTTATTATGAAAAAATAAAAAAAGAAAATTTGGCAGAGATTTTTTCGAAATACTATTGACAAAATCGAAAAAGTGTGATAAAATATCATACTGTTGGATGTTACCAATGTGAATATGCGCTATTAGCTCAGTGGATAGAGTGCCCGGCTACGAACCGGTAGGTCGCAGGTTCGAATCCTGCATGGCGCGCCATAAAACCTTCAGAAGAGATTCTGGAGGTTTTTTGTTTTTCTCCGGTATCGCAGCACGATACGAAATCCTACCACCTCTGACTCTGTCATGACGAGATCCTTCGGTTCCGGACTGGGGTAACGGCGGAGATCAGAAAAGCC
>JAZROG010000104.1:0-8231 GCA_045648605.1 Eubacteriales bacterium
CCGTTCAAGGGTGTAAAGCAAAATACTTTACATATTATAAACCATGCAAAGCATTTTGTCAAGGGGTTTTATAAAATTTTTTTATTATTTTTTCAAATAGGAATTTGTCGGTGCGATGAAAAACGCAAATCTGTAGGGGACGGCGACCTCGACGTCCCTAAAAAACGTGAAATCACCTATGATTTTAAATGACATGTGGGACGCCGGGGTCGCCGTCCCCTACAAAAAACGTCTCTGACAGTTCGATAAATTCCTGTTTTCACATATCAAAAATCAATATAAACGGGCAAATGGTCGCTTGCGTCAAGTGCTTCTCTATCCTCAACTATCGCCTGACACTTAATTTTCGTATCCTTATATGTAATAATATGATCGAGTGACTTTTTATAGTCATTTTCGGTCTTTACGCCATGATATTTTCCGTCCTCACCCTTTTGCGGGTCTCCGTGGCATGAGCTTCTCTCGGAATAAGCTTCGGCAATATCAACAGAGGACAAAATTCCTCTTTCTCTGAAATAATTCAAAACATTACTATTATATCCGCAGTTAAAATCACCGAATGCAAAGACCTTGCAGCCGTATCTTTGACGAAGGATCTCCATTCTCGAATAGAGCTGCACAGAATTTGCAAGTCTTATTTCTTCATCCCCATCGTTTCTCTTCATCCACCAAAAATGGGTACAGAGCACTGCAAAAAGCTCCTCTGTTTCCTTGTGGCAAAGCACCGCCCGTGTTATACTTTTGGAACGGTCGGGAGTTTTCTCCATAAGCTCCGAGCCGCATTCCTTCATATCAAATACATCACGATTGAAAAGAATCGGTGTGTAATTTCCCTTCCACCCCTCAACCAAGGTATATTTATCCGAAAGTCTCTCAAAAATTCCGTCATCATACCAGCCACCGGTAACCTCCTGAACACCGATAACATCCGGAAGATATTTTATAACTGTTTTTTCTATGTCTGCGCTTCTGACTCCGCAGGGATTCCCAAAATAATCCCCCATATATTGTATGTCATTATTCTCATTTGTTTGTCTCCTTTCCGGGAAGCCAACTGTCACCCATAAAAATTATAAAGGAATATACCGTCTCCGCGATCCACGAGAGCACCCATGCAATAAGAACGCCGTTAATCTCATAATATCTTGCCAAAATCAGCGTTAGCACGATTCTTGAAGCAGCGCCGATAATGGTGGAGACGAAAAGGCATTTGACACTTTTAACACCTCTGAAAAGGGCATGAAAAATATTGCAAAGAAGCTGGAAAACAAGAAAAGGAAGATAATATTTGGTAAAGTTCAGTGCTATCTCGACCGCCTCTCGGTCTGCATCCGCATCAAAGAAAAGTGAGCAAACAGGCTCGGAAAAGATCATACAGGCAACGATCACAGGGAAAACAAAGGCACAGCCTTGCGCTATTCCTATCCAAAGTCCCTTTCTTATCTTGTCTGTCTTGCCCGCTCCGACGCACTGAGCCGTATAATTGCTTATGGTCTTTGCGGAATTCTGATATATCTGGGCGCAAAAATCGTAAATTCGCATAATAACTATAAAGCCCGCAGTTGCCGCCGCACCCATTCCGTTGATAATAGCGGAGGCTATGACTCCCGCAATATAGAGAACGGTCTGCTGAAAGGCATTGGGACCTGCATATGGCATGGAATCCTTTATGTACGCAAAACTGAATTTGACAGGCTCTTTTTTAAGCCTCAGCTCGTCGAAGCACCGGTTTAGTCTCATAATATAAAAAATATTCACTACCAAAGCCGAAAAAACACTTGATGCCGCAATTCCCATAACACCCATTTTCAGAACAGCAACAGAAACAATATTACCGCAAACATTAAGCACCGCCGCGATAAGGGACATAAAAAAGGGATATGTGCTCTCACCCAGAGCATTCATAATGCTGAAGCCGTAATTATTGAGAATTATGAGAAAAAGTCCCGCCATATACGTACCGAAATATGCAAAGGTCTCTTTTCTGATAGTCACATCTACCTTTAAAAGTTCGAATATGGGATCCTTAAGCAAAATGAGAGTCACACCAAAGGCAAGTGCGGCAAGAGCTATCAAAAGACAACCTGAAACGATGCAGTTTTTCATATGCTTATAATTCTTTGATCCGAAAAGCCTTGCAATATATACCGCATAGCCTGTTCCAAATCCCCAAAGCGCAGAAGAAACAAGGGTAATAAAGCTTCCTGTTGCACCTATTGCAGCAAGTCCCGTGTCTCCGAGCATTTGTCCCGCAATTATCGTATCTATGAGATTATACCCTTGTGACAAAACCCCGCCCAGAACCAAGGGAAAAGCAAAAATCAAAAAAGTTTTAAGGGTATTACCCCTTGTAAGATCCGTCATTAAAAAGTCCTCCTTGACAATTCCGCAAAATATGCTATACTTATAACAAATTTCTCAAAATGTGTCAATACAAGTATGCAAACGAGGGAATTTCCCATTTAGTATTTAATTGTAATATAATGCCAATCCTCGATATTGAAGATGTCTTCTATATCGGTTTCCGTTCCGTTTATGCAGATAGTGTCGCCAACCTTTATCTTCACAAGGCTCTCATCAAGTGCCAGATTGCCCTTGAATACCCAATCACCTGCGAGAATATAGATGACAGGCTCTCCGTTTATCTGCGCCATTCTTACCTCGGACACGGTAATATCGTAGTCCTTTCCGGTGACGGTCTCGCTTTCCGAAACACCGTTCTCGCGCAGAAGCTTCTTATAGCTTGCCATAACAGATGCCTGAGTTTCGCCTGTTGCAACTATGCTGTACTGCTCAACATTAACAAGCGCGTAGAGCTTAACAAGTCCGCCGCTGTCCTTAAGCACCATGATATATGTCGCTTCGCCCGCAACATTTATAAGCGACGGGAAGGAAGCGATATATCCCTTTTCCTGAACCTCGCCCTCGGCGGCATTCATTGCGCTGTATTCCTCGGCGCCAACAACGGGATAGAACTTGTATTCACCCGTTCTTGCGTTTGAAAGGATAAATCCGATGTTACTTTCATCAGCCGCAACCGAGGTTACACCCGTGAAATACCAAACATCGTCCCCTCTCACGATATATCCGAAATCGTCGGTGGTCTTCTTACAACCCACATTTCCGATAACGCTATTCCAATAACCGCCCGAAAGCATACCCTGCCAATTATATTTTCTTGTTGCAAGATGACCGTCATAAACGATATCTATCCAAGAGGGTGTGTCCTTAACATCATATATTTCAGAGCTTCCATCGCACGGATCGAAGATAATTACCTCGCTTACGTCATATGCTCCGAAAAGACCAATTCTGGGTGAAATACATGAAACGATATAATAAGGATCACCGTTCTCATCTATCTCAAAGCTGTGAGTTCCGAAGATCTTTGTGGGGTAGGAAAGACGAAGCTTTCTCATAAGATCGTCTCCGAAATATCCGCTTTCGGTATAGTGAATGGGAGTTTTCAGCTTTTTATATTCGGATGTGTTATAGACGGGATCGACCATGATGTATCCGGGAACACCGCTTGATCGGTTTCCGAGCCACTTGAAAAAGTCGGCATATTCAAGGGAGCTTACCTTTTTCGGAGCACCACCGTAATTTATCTGTGAATAGATATTGCTTGACTGATACTGCGATACCACCTCGGAAAGTGAGCCGAGCGCCCTGTTTCCTATGATGATGGCAGAGCTTGTGTCCATAAGGGCAATGTTTGTAACGTCATTTGTCTGCGGCATATCCTCCTCAAATACCGCAGCCTCAACATCAATGAGCGAAGCAAATCTCTTTGCATTGAATATGGTTGCGGAGAACAGATTTCCAACTAAAATCACTATAAGAGGAAGAACTATCGCACCGACAGCGATGAAATTGAGAGATTTGAAATCAATATTGACATATGTTCCCTTCCCCTCACCGCTCTTTTTTACAACCTTGCTTTTTCCTACAAATATAAATGGCAGAACAGCAAGGAAAATGACAAATGCAAGGAATGTCCAGAATTCGGTGCTTCTCGGATTTATGGCGGGCAAATTGATATAGAAATTAAGTCCACCGCCTATGAGCACCAGCAGGGCAGAAATTACGATCTTTTTTAGTGTTTTGTTCATTAGAAAGCCTCCTTATTGATTGTTTCTGCGATCGTCAATGGGAGAAATACCAAAGCGACGCTTATACTGACGATAAAATGATGAATAATCGCGGAAGCCACATTCCGCCGCCGCAACCGTTGCGTTTTTGCCCTCTCGGAGCAGATTTCTTGCAACAAGCAGCCTCTTCAGCACAACATAATCCCAGACAGAAGAGCCTGTTGACTGCTTGAAGGCTCGGTTTATATAAGACTTGCTGAAGAAAAATTCCTGCTCCAGCGTGTCAAGAGTCCAATCCTCGGTAAGATGGGCATTTATATATGAAATGACGCTTCCGACGATCTCATTTGTAGCGTCCTCAGCCGAAATTGTTATATTAAGCTCTTTTGAATTTCCGTTTTCAATATTGCGAAGCTCGCTTAAAACAGCAGTGAGATTTGAAAACATCAGAGCCAGCCGCTCCTCCTCACTCGAAACATTTTCGCGACACATTCTTCTCATACAAGTGTCGATAAAGGCAACCGAATCGGCATTTCCAAGGAAAAGATTGCCCTTTCCGATGGGTCTTTCGGTATAAAGCTTTGCAAGATGAGAGCACCAGGGATTTTCCTCTATCATCGAGAGCGGAAAATTAAACACGATGCGCTCATATTTTGTATCGGGGCTGATATGAAGCTTATGTACCTCACCATATCTCATGATGAGAACACATCCCGGTGTCAGAGGATAGTCTGTTCCCTCAATGGTATAAAAGCCGTTTCCCGATATAAAATAAAGCAATTCACAGCATCTATGTGCATGAGTCACAAAGTCAGTGTCCTTCGGATTCTCATCAATCGAATGGTGAAGACTCAAGTCTCCCTTTTTGTAAATTGTCATGTTTTTACCTGCCATTTTTATTGAATACGCTTGATATTATATATCATCTGACTATATTATATCACATTTGTTTTGAATATGCAATATTTTTCGCAAATATATGCAATTTTATTGCTTCAAAAGAGTTGTATAATATATATGGAATGTAATTTCCCCTTATTTTATATAAAACGGAGGTACAAAAAAATGTCAAAGGTTTGTGTTGTAACAGGTGCAGGCGGCGTTCTTTGCAGCGCTTTCGCTGCAGAAATGGCAAAGAACGGATATGGCGTTGCACTTCTCGACCTTAACAGCGAGGCTGCAGAGGCAGTTGCAGCAGAGATAAGAGCAAATGGCGGAAAGGCTTTCGCATATGCCGCAAACGTGCTCGAAAAGGATGCGCTTGAGGAGGTACATCAGAAGGTACTTGCTGATCTCGGCAAGTGCAATGTTCTCATCAACGGTGCAGGCGGAAATAACCCAAGAGCAACAACAGCTCATGAATATTTCGAGGAGGGCGACGAAACAAGAGACGATATCAAGACCTTCTTCAATCTCGATAAGGATGGCTTCAATTTCGTTTTCAGCCTCAATCTTATGGGAACTCTTATCCCAACCCAGGTTTTCGCCGCTGATATGATCGGCAGAGAGGGCTGCAGCATCATCAATATTTCCTCGATGAATGCTTATACTCCTCTTACAAAGATTCCCGCATACAGCGCGGCAAAGGCGGGCGTTTCCAACTTTACACAGTGGCTTGCTGTTCATTTTGCAAACACAGGCATCAGAGTTAACGCTATCGCTCCCGGATTCTTCGTTACAAAGCAGAATCAGGCTCTTCTCTTCAACGAGGACGGCACTCCCACCCCCAGAACAGACAAGATCCTTGCAGCAACTCCCATGGGTCGCTTCGGTAAGCCCGAGGAGCTTCTCGGAACTCTTAAGTATCTTACAGATCCCGAGGCAGCAAGCTTTGTTACAGGTATCGTAATTCCCGTTGACGGCGGATTCTCCGCATACTCGGGCGTATAACTTTGAAAGTAAGAAGAACAATGGCTAATAATTTTAAGCTTGCGGCTTTTGCTGACGAAGTAAGCCCGAGGATAGACGAGCAGATAAAGGCTATGAAGAAAAATGGCGTCTCTATGCTTGAGGTAAGAGGCGTTGACGGCACAAATGTTGCAAAGATCGACGCGGCAAAGGCAAAAGAGGTAAAGACAAAGCTTGATGCTGCGGGACTTAGCGTTTGGTCCATCGGTTCACCCGTTGGAAAAACAAACATTCAAGATGATTTCACATTTGAGGTCGAGCAGTTCAAGAGAGTTCTTGAAACAGCAACCATTATGGATGCAAAATGCATCAGACTTTTCAGCTTCTTCGGAACAGATGGCAAGCCCGAATACCGTGACGAGGTTCTTTACCGTCTCTCAAAGTACATCGAGATGGCAAAGGGCAGCGGAATCGTTCTCTGCCACGAAAACGAAAAGGGAATCTACGGCGATATCGCAGTTCGCTGTGAGGATATCCAGAAGTCTCTCCCCGCGCTTAAGGCTGTTTTTGACCCTGCAAACTTCCTGCAGTGCGGTCAGGACACACTTGAGGCTTGGGAAATGCTCAAAAAGTATGTTTACTATTTCCACATCAAGGATTGCGTAGAAGGCGGGCAGGTCGTTCCCGCAGGTAAGGGTATAGGTCACCTTCCCGAAATTCTTCCCGATTATAACGGTCTTGCAAGTGATGTTCTCACTCTTGAGCCTCACCTTTCCGATTTCGTTGGTCTCGGTGCGCTTGAAAACGAGGGCGAAAAGAGCGATGTGGGAAGTGTCTATAAGTTCGCATCAAACGAGGAAGCATTTGATTTTGCTTGCGCTTCCCTCGCTGAAATCACAAAAAATATTTAATTTATAAATAAATTTGCAGTTATTAACTATGGAATTTGTCAGACTTGGTATCATCGGTGTCGGTAATATGGGTACCGGCCATGTTGAAAGAGTTCACGAGAGCAAGATCCCCGGCATGAAGCTCACTGCTGTTGCAGATATCAATCCCGCAAGACTTGAGGCGGCAAAGAAGATAGCTCCTTATGTTGAATGCTTTGATGACGGCATCAAGATGATGGAGAGCGGACTTTGCGATGCAATTCTCGTTGCTGTTCCTCACTATGATCACCCCTTCTTCTCAATGGAGGCTCTCAAGAGAGGTCTTCATGTTATGTGCGAAAAGCCCGCAGGCGTTTTCACAAAGGCTGTTGAGGAAATGATCGCAGAGGCAGACAAGCATCCCGAGCTTAAGTTCGCTATGATGTTCAACCAGAGAACAAACTGCCTTTACAGAAAGATGAGAGAGCTTATTCAGAGCGGCGAGCTTGGCGCTATCCGCCGTACAAACTGGATCATCACAAACTGGTACCGTCCCCAGGCTTATTACGATAGTGGCGCTTGGAGAGCAACATGGAGCGGAGAAGGCGGTGGCGTTCTTCTTAACCAGTGCCCTCACAATCTCGACCTTTGGCAGTGGATCTGCGGTATGCCCGTTAAGGTAAGCGCAAATCTCCATATGGGCAAATGGCACGATATCGAGGTTGAGGACGATGTTACAGCATATGTTGAGTATGCAAACGGCGCAACAGGTACATTTATCACATCCACAGGTGATGCTCCCGGTACAAACCGCTTCGAGGTAACCTTGGATGGCGGTAAGATCATTTGCGATGGCGCAGCATCAACACTTAAGCTTTATAAGCTTGATACAATGGAGCCTGAGTTCTCAAAGACAAATACATCTCCCTTCGGTTCTCCCAAAGTTGAAGAAATAGATGTTGAAACAGACGGTGAGAATCCTCAGCATGACGGTGTTCTCCGTGCCTTCACAGATGCAATTCTGCACGGAACTCCTCTCGTTGCAGACGGTAGAGAGGGCATCAACGGCCTCACTCTTTCAAATGCAATGCACCTTTCCTCTTGGCTTGGTAAGCCCATCGAGCTTCCCATTGATGCCGCTCTTTATAAGAAAGAGCTTATGAAGAGAGTTGCAACCTCCCGCCGCAAGGTTAATGTTAACGAAGTTGTTGCAGACACAAAGGGCTCATATAACTCCGGCAAATAATTTGAAAACACATAGGGATGCACTTTTTAGGTGCCTCCCTCAGCGTGTCGAGAAAGTCTCGACACGCTGGCAGACTTCGAAAAAGGTAGGAATATTTTTCGTTCTTACATTCGTCGGCGTACTCGGTACGACAGAGTGTAAGAACGGAAAAAGCAAGTAAGCACAAGGCTTTCACGA
>JAZROG010000105.1:0-6738 GCA_045648605.1 Eubacteriales bacterium
GATAAGGAATATGCCAAATTCGAGCTCGCGCAGAACCGATTTGGAGTTCCCGCCGTTCACTATGTGACAGCTAAGGTCAATATAGAGAAGCTGAAGAAAAAGAAAGGCTATAAGAGCACATCGCAGGAAGTGGTAAAGGAAGTTCTTGATAAAATGAACCTCTACGACGGACAGAAAGCGGCTCTCTGGCAACTCATCGGCGGATGGAAGCCCAAAAATAATCCCTATAACGTGAAGCGCGGCGAAGAGGTCTATGAGACTGTTGAAAAAATGAATAAGTAACAAAAATCCCCCACCGTTTTTCGGTGGGGGATTTCACTTTTGAAAAAGTACAACATTTGTACAACATTAAAAGCGGTATAAAGGGGTGTTTTAGGGTATAAAACGGAATGATGCAAAATGAAAGAAACCCTTGAAAATACTTAACTTTCAAGCATTTTCAAGGGTTTACAGACTGGCGGAGAAGGAGAGATTCGAACTCTCGAACCGCTTTTAACGGTTACACGATTTCCAGTCGTGCGCGCTAGACCAACTACGCGACTTCTCCATATTTCGTTCTTCGCTTCATGCGACCTATAAATAATACCACAATTTTCTCCGTTTGTCAATAGCTTTATGCAAAAAAATTAAAATATTTTTGTTTTATTTAAAAAATTAAATCCGCCGAGCACATCGGCGGATTTTTTCCTTTTAGATGATATAGGGCTTAAGCTCCTCAAAAAGCTTTTCTGTATTCTCGCTGTGAGCTGTAAGCTTGATGGGGGAGAGCAGGTCAAGGGAGAAGATTCCCATAATAGACTTTGCATCTACCACATAACGACCTGACGAGAGGTCGATATCAATATCATATCTTGTTACGATGTTTACAAAATTGCGAACATCCTCAAGTGTTGTAAGACGAATATCAACTGTTACCATTTTTCTTGCCTCCAAAAACTTATTTTTTTACATTATACCTCAAAAAGTAATTTTTGTCGAGTGCTTTACTCAAAGAACTATCTCATCGATGACTCCAAGATCAAAGGCGAGCTTTGAGCTGACGTATTTATCTCGCACGTCCTTTGTGGCGCAGAATACCATATATGTATCCTTATCGTCAAGACCGATATCCGAGAGCTTTTTGGGCATTCCGAGGACATTATAAATTTCATCAAGCTTACTGATTTGAGGTATTTCCTCATTTATAATAGAAACTATCTCGTCCCATTTTGAAATTATCACATCAAGGTGCTTTCTGTGATTTTCTTCGCTGTATTTTCCTTCCTTTTCCTCGACCTTTTTCATCATCTCGCCGCCGACACCGATATAATCTGCAAGCTTTTTATGCCAAGCGTCAAGATCAAAGCCTTCAAAATATTCAATAGCCTTTTCTCTGTCGGGCGTTATCTTTTTGAGCTGTTCATAAACGAGCGCGGTTTGGTATGTTCCCACAGCGCACTGGATACCGTGAAAATCTACGGGGGTGCCCTTATCAAGACCTCTCATATCCCAGATGTGTGAAAAATAATGCTCCGTACCCGAGGCGGGGCGTGTAACCCCAGCATACATCATTGCCTCGCCTCCAAGGACAAGACCTCTGAATACTGCTTCAACCGCCTTTTCCTCCCTTTTTACAAGTCCTGCAGCATTGTCTGCACATTCCTTAAGGGCGCGGCGAATGAGGGAAGCAACCCCTTTGCAGTAATAATCCGAGCAGATAAGATTTGCAAGTCTCCATTCACAGATACTGATATATTTTGCAAGCATATCCCCGATTCCCGAGAGAAGCATACGCATAGGGGCGGCGGCAAGAATATCCGTATCTCCTATAATTACAGAGGCAGAGCAGGTATAGATGGATTCCTTAAGATTATCTCGTATCACAGATGCTGAATTTGAGGCAAAGCCGTCCATAGATGGGGCAGTGGCAACGATGATATATTTTGTTTTTCTTATGGTGCTTACGACCTTTGTGATGTCACCGAGAACACCCGTGCCGACTACGACAGTAATATCGCAATCATGGTCAAAATGCATGACAACCGAGCCGACAGCCTCCTCATTTGGTTCGATAACATCCTGTTGCATCACATGAAGAGTATAGTCGATTTTGTTTTCATCAAGGATCGAGCAAACCCTCTCACCTGCTGCCTTATATGTATTTTTATCGGCAAGGACGAAAACCTTTTTGAAGCTATAACGACGGAGAACCTCCGGAAGCTGATTTACAACTCCTTTTCCGACTATAACATCATCGACCGTTGAGCGGTGCTCCTTGCCGCATTCGCATCCAACCTCGGGAAGCGGCAATTTTTTCGTTTCATTCATAAAATATCTCCTTTGCGCTTGACTTTTTTTCTTTTTGTGATATCATTATAGTATAACGCTCAATATTTGTCAATGTTTTGCTTGTAAAGATGTTGGAATGCTCTCTTTATGAGCGTATATGTGAGCGATAACAACAAAAATTGGAGATATTAGCATGCCTTTTTACGAAAGAGAAGAAGAAATACTGAGACTTTTAAATGACGGTGAGGTTAAGAATAATGCGGAGCTTGCCAAAAAGCTTTTTATAAGCTCACAGACATTAAGACGAGATCTTGAAAAGCTTGAGAGCAAGGGGCTTATAATAAGAACTCATGGCGGTGCTGTTCCTTCACGCCACCCTGCCGACCGCCATATACCGTTTTTCCTTCGCGAGCATGAGCAGAGTGAAGCGAAGAGCTTCATTGCAAAAAAGGCGATGGAATATATCAGAGATGGGGACACCATTATGCTTGACGGCACTACCAGTGCCTGTGCGCTTGTGCCTTATCTTTCCACATTCAAGGATATAACTGTTATAAGCAGTAGTGCAAAGGCTTGCTTTTTGCTTGGAAATATGGATATAAAGACCATTTGTACCGGAGGGCATATGCTGACAAGGTCGCTTTCGTATATCGGTGATGATGCAATCCGAACACTTGAAAATTATAATGCAGATGTCGCTTTTTTCTCTTGCAGAGGATTATCCGAGGACGGTCTTTTAACAGACCCTTCCATCGAAGAAAATCTCATCAGAAGAGCTATGATGAAGCAATCGAGAAGGAAGATATTCCTTTGTGACAGCACAAAGATAGGAAAAAAGTATCAACATAATCTTTGTCATGCAAAACAGATCGATATAATTATCTGCGAAAAAGAGTTGCCGCATATCGAGGGAATAGATCCCGATAAGCTGTGATTTTTTCTATAATGGAGCGGAGATTCATATAAAAGCCTTTTAAAATAATTGCAGCAATAACTGCAATTATCAAAGCCGCTCTTGAATGATATTTACCGCTGATAATCAAATTGTGACAAAAATTTAACATATTCTTTTTAAATTTATTGAAAAAAACGATTTACAAATGTCGTTTTTTGTGGTATAATTATTCTCGGCGTGGTATGATGCTTTTTTGTCACGCAAATTTATGTCTTAAAATTTTAAACATAAAGGAGACTATCATGGAAAACAAGATTTTGGTAGAAACATCTGCCAGACACATCCACCTGACAGATGCTCACGTTGAGGCTCTCTTCGGTGCAGGTCACACACTCACAAAGAAGAAGGATCTCAGCCAGCCCGGTCAGTATGCTTGCGAGGAAAAGGTTGAGGTGGTAGGAACAAAGGGAACTCTTAAGATGAGTGTTCTCGGTCCAACAAGACCCGATTCTCAGGTTGAGCTTTCTTTCACAGATGCTCGTACACTCGGCGTAACTGCTCCCGTTCGTGAGAGCGGCGATATCGCAGGCACACCCGGAATCACACTTAAGGGCCCCGCAGGTGAGGTTACAATCGAAAATGGCGTTATCATCGCAAAGCGTCATATCCACATCACTCCCGAGGATGCTTCCGCTCTCGGTGTTGCCGACAAGGAGATCGTTAAGGTTAAGATCGACGGCACAGGCAGAGCAACTATCTTTGATGATGTTGTTATCAGAGTTAAGGACACATTTGCAACAGCTATGCACATTGATACAGATGAGTGCAATGCTGCAGCTGCATTTGGCGTAGTATACGGGGAGATCGTTAAGTAATATTGATTATGAATAAGATAAAGATACTTTTTCAGGGAGACAGCATAACGGATGCGGGCCGCGACAGGAGGAATTTTCATGATCTTGGTAACGGTTACCCAAAATATGCTGCGGAAAATTTGAGAAAGGCATATCCCGATGTGGATTTCGAGTTTATTAACCTCGGAATTTCGGGAAATCGCACAGATGAGCTCTTCGACCGTCTTTATACGGATGCAATTTCGCTTCAACCCGATATCATTTCAATCCTTATCGGTGTAAATGATGTCGGGCATAGGCACGGAGTGTCGAGAATAATGACAACAGACGAGCAGCTTGAGCTCAATTACAGAACTATTCTTAAGGAACTTAAGGCAAAGACCAATGCAAAGATAATGATCATTGTTCCTTTCATTCTTGATTATGAGGATGAAATGAGCGAATATATCAAGGAGGAGCTTCCTTCGGTTCAGAAGATAGTTTATGATCTTGCGGAAGAATTTGCCGATGTTTGCATCCCTCTCGACAAGCTTTTCGGTGAGGCGGTGGCTTCACAGCCCGAGCCGCTCTGGTATTCGGGTGACGGAGTTCATCCCAATGCAAACGGTGCCGCATTTATCGGCGAGCATTATGCAAATTATATAGCTCCCATCATTGAGGAGCTTAAATAAGCTTAAAAAAATTTTATATATCAAAGGAGATTAAACATGAGCAATGTAAGTGAATGCCCTTACGCACAGAGCCTTGAGGTTCAGCATATGTGCACAGTTAAAAAGGGCTGCGATCACGGTCCTGCACCTATCCCCGAGGAGGGCAAGTGGGTTCAGGCAAAGCAGATCACAGATATTTCTGCGTACACACACGGTGTGGGATGGTGCGCACCTCAGCAGGGTGCTTGTAAGCTTTCCCTCAACGTAAAGAACGGTATCATCGAGGAAGCACTCGTTGAGACTATCGGTTGCTCGGGTATGACACACTCTGCGGCTATGGCTGCTGAAATTCTTCCCGGCAAGACACTTCTCGAAGCGCTCAACACAGACCTTGTTTGTGACGCTATCAACACAGCTATGCGTGAGCTCTTCCTCCAGATCGTTTACGGACGCAGCCAGTCTGCTTTCTCCGAGGGCGGTCTCGTTATCGGTGCAGGCATGGAGGACCTCGGTAAGGGTGAGAGATCCATGGTTGGTACAATGTACGGTACAAAGGAAAAGGGCGTAAGATACCTCGAAATGACAGAGGGCTACTGCACAAGAATGGCTCTCGATGAGAACGATGAGGTTATCGGTTACGAATTCGTTTCTCTCGGCAAGATGACAGACTTCATCAAGAAGGGCATGGAGCCCGGTGAAGCATACCAGAAGGCTATGGGTACATACGGACGTTTCAATGATGCTGCAAAGTACATTGACCCCCGTAAGGAATAATTAAGGAGGTAATGTATAATGGCAAAGTTTGAAGGTTACGAGAGACGCGAGGCGAAGATCCTCGAAGCTCTTAAGGAATATGGCATAAACTCCATCGACGAGTGCAAGGAGATCTGCGATGCATACGGCATCGATCCCTATAAGATCGTTGAGGAGACACAGCCCATCTGCTTTGAGAATGCAAAGTGGGCATACACAGTAGGTGCTGCAATCGCAATCAAGAAGGGCTGCAAGAAGGCTGCTGACGCTGCTGCCGCTATCGGTATCGGTCTTCAGGCATTCTGCATTCCCGGTTCCGTTGCAGAGAACCGTAAGGTTGGTCTTGGACACGGTAATCTCGGTAAGATGCTTCTTTCCGAGGAGACAGAGTGCTTCTGCTTCCTTGCAGGTCACGAGTCCTTCGCTGCAGCAGAGGGCGCTATCAAGATCGCTCTTAACGCTAATAAGGTAAGAACAAAGCCCCTTCGCGTTATTCTTAACGGTCTTGGCAAGGATGCTGCATATATCATCTCCAGAATCAACGGCTTTACATATGTAAAGACAGAGTTCGATCCTTATTCTGAGTCTGTTAAGGTTCTTGAGGAGAAGGCATTCTCCACAGGCGACAGAGCAAAGGTTAAGTGCTATGGCTCTGACAGCGTTCCGGAAGGCGTTGCAATCATGCGCCTTGAGAATGTTGGCGTTTCCATCACAGGTAACTCCACTAACCCCACTCGTTTCCAGCATCCCGTTGCAGGAACATATAAGAAGTGGTGTAACGAAAACGGCGTAAATTACTTCTCCGTTGCTTCCGGTGGTGGTACAGGCCGTACACTTCACCCCGATAACATGGCTGCAGGCCCTGCTTCCTACGGTATGACAGATACTATGGGTAGAATGCACGGTGACGCACAGTTCGCAGGTTCTTCCTCCGTTCCCGCTCACGTTGAGATGATGGGCTTGATCGGTGCAGGTAACAATCCCATGGTTGGTATGACCGTAGCGGTTGCTGTTGCGATTGAAGAAGCTTCAAAGGCTTGATTTATAAGGGTTTTAAGAAAATTACCCCTATCGTTGTTTGGACGATAGGGGTATATTTTTTGCCTTTTGCCGACATTTTGCCGACATTTATTTTAACTTGTCGGCAAAGAAAAATCAGCATCTTATTTTCACCTATATATCAGCGGAAAATGAACCGCTATTTTTAAAACAAACACAAGTCACATTTAGACAGTAAGGAGGTCTATATGACCAATAAGGAAAGATTTCTCGATCTGTGCTCGCAGGTCAATCGTGAGGGAATGGAAGAGCTTATCAA
>JAZROG010000106.1:0-25959 GCA_045648605.1 Eubacteriales bacterium
TCGATTACCTTATTTGTGTCTTTGGTGTATGTGCAGCTGATAACTGCACCCACGTTATCGGTGGAAAGAGTCATCGATGGAGACATCGACATAAGTCCTTTGACGTTTCCGTCGGCATCTACTACAGCTTCAACCATATTATAAGGCTCGTATTGGGTTGATTTATCTCCAAGTTCAATCTGAATGTTGTATGCATTAAACACAGTTTTTGTAATCTCAGACGAAGCTCCTGTAGCATTATAAAGATAAACCCTATCTCCATCTACCATAGGAAATGTTTTATCATTTAAATCAGCACCACCAACAGGAGCATATCCCAAACTTGTTATTGACTCATCTTTATGTATGATACAGGCATAGAGATATTCTCTTTCTCCTGCTTCGAGTTTTCGCCTTGCAGATATACGATACGTACCTACAGGTAAGCATATTTCATATCCCTGATATTCACGTTCTGCTCCTATCCAAGTCAGTTGTTTAATTTCAGAGACATCGTTGGCAAACAGATTTTTTCCGTATCGCTTTACTACTGTTCCCTCAACTATAGGCGGAGTGTAAGTAGTTATCTCCGTGCCGTATTCAAGCTGTGGGTAGAATGTAGTTCCTATGTTTTCTCCATTCTCATCAAAGTTATCAAGCGATACTCCCTGTTTTATATTTACATACATATTATTTACAGTATAATCCGCTCTTACTACAGGTTCACTATCGTTTCCCCAAGAACCAATATGTGTCTTTTTTCCATTATCCTGAGTGCATTCAAGTACGCATCCAAATGTGTCTGGATGAGCATCGGGATTACCGCCACTATACCGAGCTTCTTTGGACATTGGTATATTGAGATCATATCCGTAGACATGAAATATCGTATTTTCTGTTGCTGTCCCTCGTGCTGTAATACTTCCATCAGCATTACAAACAACAGTTATTCCGTAACCCGAGAATGTTTTCCCTATATAACTGTTAGGTAAAATATTTTTACTTACTACCTTTACATCAAGCTCATGCTCAACAGGAGAAACATCGTCTGCGCTGACCGATGCACCAATGAGAGAACCACGCAGGGCGCTTGCAAAGTTTGAAACATTAGTCATAATTTCAGCGGCTTTCTTCGCTTCTTCGGCACTTTTTGCGGCTTGTGTTGCACTTGTTTCGGCGGTGCTTTGTGCTGTCTCTGCCGCCGCCTGCGCTTGCTGTGCGTTTGTTTCGCTTGTCTTTGCGTTTGTTTCCGAAGCATGCGCCGCTTGTTTAGACAAATCGGCTTCATTTCGATAGCCCGCTGTGGTTGTTGCCATACCTTCAATTATCCTTTGGATTAGAGTGCAATTTGAGGCACTTTTCTCTGCCGCCTCTTTTGCCTCCGCTGCTAATTTCGCTTGAGAGGTCGCTCTGTCCGCTTCCCTTTCCGCTTCGGCTGCATAAGAAGCTGCCGACGTAGCAAGCGACGAGGATTGAGAAACATATACCTCCGCTTTTCCAAGCGCATCTTCAGCGGCGACCTTGGCTTCCTCGGCTCTGTACGCGTGTTCTCTTGCAAGTGATGCTTCCTTTACAGCATTTTCTGCCATGCTTTCCGCATTTTTTGCGGCTTCAAATATAAGAGAAACGGCAGTGGGTGTAGGTTCACTGCCGCTTCCGCAAAGCTCTGCTCCCGCCTGGATAATTTCAAGCTCATTCCAGACAGTGGGCAATTTTGTCCCCTCTGTATCAGAGCCATAAACCCCGACCCAAAGCTTTTCCCCGATATTCTCTCTTGAAAGCACCTCCCATGGAATAGCACAAGAAGCTCCCTCAAGAAGAACTGCTATCGAGGTCTCGCCCGCCTTGAAAATGACATTTTTGAGAAGTCCATCCCATTCCTCATCAAAATCAAAGCTCACATAATATACCTTGCTCGCGCCTGCGGCAAGCGGTTCTTTATTTGATACGATCAAACTTGTTTTTTTGATTTTTACGTTAAACATATTTCCTCCTTTGTTCATTTTTCCGAACTTAATTTGTAAAAAATAACCTTACAGCAAAATCCCCCGCAGTTTTTGCTGTAAGGATTATCTTTTAAAGGTTAAAATCTACATCAAACCACCTCCTTGTTCATTTTTCTGAACTAATCATATCACACTTTTTCCAATTTGTCAAGTTGTAAAATCCATTTTTCTGAACTTTTCCGAAAAAGTGTTGACTTTTCTGAACGAACGTGGTAAAATATAAACGAAAAATAAAAAACGGAGGTATCCATATGGCAACTGTTTCCGAGAGAATAAAAGAAGGACTTGCGCTGAAAAAAATGACTCAATCGGAGCTTTCCGCAAAAACGGGCATCGGAAAATCCTCAATAAGCACCTATATAAAGGGCGGCTATGAGCCGAAAACAAGCTATATCTATAAGATCGCAGAGGCACTTGATGTAAGCGAAGGGTGGCTTCTTGGCTATGAGGACTCCCCCGAAAGGGCAGAAAAGGATATTCCGACGGGCTTTGACAATATTTTTCCCATTTCTCTTCGCCGTTTTCCGCTTCTTGGCGAAATCGCATGCGGCGAGCCTATCTATGCCGCAGAGGATCACGAAAGCTATATAATGGCATCCGGCGATATAGGCGCGGATTTCTGCCTTGTAGCAAAGGGAGACAGCATGACAGGCGCAAGAATATATGACGGAGATGTTGTTTTTATAAAAAAACAGCCTATAGTTGAAAATGGCGAGATAGCCGCGGTAATAATAGATGATGAAGCAACCCTTAAGCGTTGGTTCTATTATCCCGAAAAGAAAAAATTGCTTCTCTCTCCCGCCAATGACAAATACGAGCCTTTTATTTATGTTGGCGACGAGCTTAAGGATATAAGATGCCTCGGAAAAGCGGTCTGCTTTATGAGCAAGCTATAACTTTACACAAATTTTACAAAACTATGATTTTTGATTTGATTTAATTTTGATATTATATTAGGCGGAAAATTTTTTACAAAGGAATTCAAATTATGACAATTTTTGATGCATTAACCCTTATCGGCGGTCTCTGCCTCTTCCTTTTCGGAATGAACATCATGGGACAAGCTCTCGAAAGAAGAGCCGGCGCAAAGCTCAGCTCGATCCTCGGAAAGCTCACCACAGGAAAGCTTGCGGGATTTATCACAGGTCTTGGTGTTACGGCGATAATCCAAAGCTCCTCGGCAACAACGGTCATGGTGGTCGGCTTTGTAAACTCCGGCCTCATGTCGCTCCGTCAAGCCATCAATGTTATCATGGGTGCAAACGTTGGTACTACCGTTACCGCGTGGATCCTCAGCCTTTCGGGTCTTTCGGGAGATAATATTTTTATTAAGCTCCTCAAGCCCACATCATTTACACCTATTCTTGCCCTTATCGGTATCATTTTCTATATGTTCTGCAAGAGCAGTAAGAAAAAGGATGTCGGAACCATTCTCCTCGGTTTTGCAACACTTATGTTCGGAATGGATACAATGTCGGGTGCTGTTGCAGGGCTTCAGAATGTTCCCGCGTTTACAAGTCTTTTCACAATGTTCTCAAATCCCGTTCTCGGCGTGCTTGCGGGCGCAGTACTCACCGCTATAATTCAGTCCAGTTCTGCTTCCGTAGGTATTTTGCAGGCACTTGCACTTTCGGGACTCGTTCCTTACAGTGCCGCCATTCCGATAATCATGGGACAGAATATCGGTACCTGCGTTACAGCAATGCTTTCATCCATCGGTGCAAACAAAAATGCAAGACGCGCCGCAGTTGTACATCTTTCGTTTAATATAATCGGCACGGTAGTTTGGCTTACCGTTTTCGCTATCGTAAGCGCAATGACATCTCCCGCCATCCTCGGTGAAACCGCCACATCCGCAGGTATTGCAGTCTGCCATTCCATATTTAATATTCTTTGTACAATTCTTCTTATGCCTATGTCTTCTCTTCTTGAAAAGCTGGCAAATAAGATCGTTCCCGATGGAAAAAGCGCGGCAGCAGATACCCAGTCTATGCTTGACGAGCGTCTACTCACAACTCCCGCAATTGCTCTTGAGCGCTCACGCGTGCTTACTGCACAGATGGCACAGATCGCAGTTGATGCTCTTCGTGATTCACTCACAAGCCTTACCGAATACACCCCCGCCATTGCAGAAAAGATAAGAGAGGCGGAGGATGAAACAGACAAATATGAGGACTCTCTCGGAACTTACCTTGTAAAGCTCAGCAGCTTGCAGATAGGTGATACCGACAGTGCAGAGGCAGCAAAGCTTCTTCGCGTTATCGGAGATTTCGAGAGAATTTCCGACCACAGTGTTAATATCGTCGAGTCTGCAGAAGAGATGCAAGAGAAGGAATTGACATTCTCGCAAGAGGCACAAAAGGAGCTTCGTGTTCTTTGCTCTGCTGTGGGTGAGATAGTTGAGCTTTCGCTTAAATCCTTCACTGAAAATGACGTAAATGCTGCACTTCTTGTTGAGCCTCTTGAGCAAGTCATTGACAACCTGAAGGAACAGCTTCGTTCAAACCATATCCGCAGAATGCAGGTCGGCAACTGTACCGTTGAGGTAGGATTTGTCTGGTCAGACCTTCTCACAAATCTTGAAAGGACCTCCGACCATTGCTCAAACATCGCAATGTGTGTTGTGGATACGCTTCATGGTAATCTTGATCTGCACGAATCGCTTAAAGCTCTCAAGCGCGATAGCGAGGAATATGACAGAAATTATAAGAGCTACTGCGAAAAATATTCTATCGCATAAAAATCAAAATCAAGAGGCTGATCCATTCAGCCTCTCTTTTGTTTGATGAATTACGAACAGTCAGCAAATCCCCCCTTCTTTTGCCCATATATTAAAATTATATTACAATTTTAATATAACACTTGAAAAAAGGGCAAAAATAATATATAATCAAGACAAATATATATCTTGCGCAAAATACTGTCGGAAAGGAAAGGTATTAAGCATGGAAAATTCAAAGAATATGAAAACGGGCACGATGATATTCGATATCCCCCACAAGAAGGAAGAATCCACAAAGGAAATGCTCCGCACTGTTTATGATGCTATGAGCGAAAAGGGATATAACCCCATAAATCAGATCGTCGGATATCTTCTCTCCGAGGACCCCACATATATCACCAACCACAAGGGTGCAAGAAGCCTTATCCGCAAGATCGACCGCGATGAGCTTCTCAACGAGCTTGTAAAGGACTATCTCGGAGTCTGATAAAAATGTCAAATGATAGTTTTTTGAGTTTTGTATCTCTCGGAAGCGGAAAAGAAGTCGAAATGTCTTCTCTTCCGCCTCTTGTGCTTGCCATAGGAAATTTTGACGGTGTTCATCTTGGACATAAACAGCTCATATGCGGTGCCGTTTCATTTGCTGATGAGCTTCGGGCAAAGGGCGAAAAGGTAGCAAGCGGTGTTTTTTGCTTCGGCACACCACCCGCGGATGTTCTTATGGAATCCCCGCCCCCACATATTACCACACTCGAAAAAAAGCTTGAAATTTTTGCTTCACTGGGCGCAGAATTTGCCGTTATTTGCGATTTTTCATCTGTCAAAGACATAAAAGCCGAGGATTTCATAAAGATCCTTAAAGAAAAATGCGCTTGTCGCGCAATCATATGCGGCTTCAATTTCCGCTTTGGAAAAATGGGCATGGGCACTCCCGAAATGCTGAAAAAGAGTGAATTTTTCGGCGATGATGCCTTTGTTTTCGATGCCGTAATGGATAACGGATGTCCGATAAGCTCCAGCCGCATAAGAAAAGCTGTGATGGAGGGAGATATCGAGAGCGCAAACCGCCTTCTCGGTCATCCCTTTGCAATTTCCGGAAAGGTCATCCACGGAAAAGCACTTGGCAGAAGCCTCGGTATGCCGACTATAAACCAAAGCTTCGGTAAAAATGCCATTGTCCCCAAAAGCGGCATATATATAAGCTCCGTAAGGATCGGGGAAAAGAAATTCGGGGCTGTGACAAACATCGGAAAAAGACCGACCTTTGAGCAAAGCGATATCATAAACTGCGAGACCCACATTATTGATTTCTCGGGCGATCTCTACGATGAGAATATTTCAACCGAGCTAATGAAAAGAATAAGGGACGAGAAAAAATTCTCTTCTCCCGATGAACTGATAAGCACCATAGAAAAGGATATTTTAACGGCTAAAAAATATTTTTCCGAAATTTTGTGATAAAAAACGGAGGTGAGCAGCTTGCTTAAAAAATGCAAAAGAGCCATAGCACTTCTTTGCATGATAATTTCCACGGCAGTTTTTTCGCTGCCGTCCTTTGCAGTCGCTCCCCTTCCCTCCCTCGATGACACCAAGGCAGTCTATTTTTACAATGTGAATCAAAAGACTGCAATGGCTGAAAAGGATGCCACAGCTCCCGTTTATCCCGCATCCACTGTCAAGATCATGACAGGACTTGTTGCGGTCGAAGCCCTCGCAGGCAGACTTTCCGAAAATGTTACGATAACAGAGGAAATGCTTAAAGGCGTTACAGGAAACAACATAAAGCTAAAGGCGGGCGAAAAAGTCACTGTTCTCGATCTGCTTTACGGTCTGCTTGTTGGCGGAGCAAACGATGCCGCATCGGCACTTGCCTTTACTGTTGCGGGAAGCATCCAAGGCTATACCGAGCTTATGAACGCAAGAGCCGCACAGCTTGGCGCGCTTGACACAAATTATACCAATGTTTCGGGAATGCACGATCCTGCAATGCTCACAACCGCATATGACACCTTCCTTATTGCAAAGGCGGCTTCGGAGAATTCGATCTTCACCGAAATTTCCTCCGAGAGCAGATATCAGATGCCGAAAACCAATATTTCCTCGGAAAGAAATATCTATAATAAGAATTATCTTATCTCTCGTTATACAGAAACTAAATATTATAACAAATATGTAAAGGGTTTAAATTCCGGATCAACTACGCAGGGAGGATATTGCCTTGCAACCTGTGCCGAAAAGGACGGTCAGACATATATCTGTGTCGTTCTCGGTGCAAAAGAAATAGATGGTAACATCTGCTCATATACCATTGCAAATTCGCTTATTGATTGGGCTTTTTCCTCCTACGGTTATGTGGAGGTCATTTCGGATGATATGCTTGTCTGCGAAGTAAAGGTCGAGCTTTCCGAGGATATCGACCATGTGACCTTGCGCCCGGCAAGCTCTCTTACTGTTTTTCTCCCACTTGATATCGACAAGGAAAAAGACCTCGTTTACAGCCATAAAATCGCATCGCCAAGTCTGACAGCGCCCGTTGAAGAGGGGCAGGTTGCGGGATTTATCAGCGTTGAGCTTGATGGCGAGATACTTGGAAGCGTTGATCTAGTTACCATGAGCAAGGTCGAGAGAAGCGAATTCCTTTACAGTCTGCAAAGGATAAGAGATTTTACTACCTCACGTCCCTTTGTTATCACAGCAATAATTTTTGTCATTCTCGTGGTAGCTTATATTTTTGGAACAGCCTTTTTCGGAACAAACCAAAAGCCAAGAAGACATCATCACAGAAAAAGATGATTAAGGAGATGATTTAAAATGATTTTCATTTATATCAGACACGGCACACCTACATATAATCCCGATGCACTGACTCCTCTTGGACACAGGCAGGCAGAGGCTGTGGGAAAAAGACTTGCCCTGTACGGAGTGGATAAAATTTTTTCTTCCACATCAAACCGCGCCTATGAAACTGCTGTTCCCGCAGCAGAAATGCTCCAAAAGGAGATAGTTCAGCTTGACTTTGCAAACGAAAGCCACGCATGGCATGATTTTTCCGTAAAGATAAATGAAAATCAGAAAACTTGGGCATTTGCTTTGCCCGAATACAAGGCACTTTTCTCAAAAAGCGAGGTTCAAAGCATGGGCAGAAGCTGGCATGAGCATCCCGCCTTTGCGGAAACAAATTTTTCAAAGGGCATGGAAAGAGTTCAGAGAGAGACAGACGCATTTTTTGCATCTCTCGGCTATGAGCACGATCACGAGAACAACTGCTTCAGAGCCGTAAATCCCACAAATGAGAGAGTTGCGATGTTCGCTCATCAAGGATTTGGTATGGTGTTCCTTTCGTGTATCCTTGATATTCCCTACCCCGCAATGGTTACAAGATTCGACATCGGACATTCGGGAATGACGGTGATAAAATTTGAGGGTGATGACATTGTTTACCCCAAGGTGCTCCAGCTTTCCTCCGATTCGCATCTTTATAAGGAAGGCATCATGACAGGCTATAATAATATTTTAAGATTTTAACCAAAAAGGGGCTGAAATTAAATCAGCTCCTTTTATAATTTTTTGCTCGAAAGCATTTAAAGGCTGAGCCGAATAACGGCTCAGCCTTTTTGATACTAAAAATTATTTTGCTGCCTTTTTCTTCTTTGCAACGATTACGATTACTACAACCACTACCGCAACCACAACCACAGCAACAACTGCGATGATTATGGGAAGCATTGAGGAAGAGCCACCACCTGAAACATCACTCTCGTCAACGAACATAGGCATTGTCTCGGGAGCTTCTGTAACAGGCTCAGTCTCGGTCTCTGTGTCAAAAACAGTTTCGGGAGCTGCTGTTATTTCGGGAGCTTCTGTCTCTGTTGCCGCTGTTGTCTCGGGAGGAGTACATGTGATAGGCTGAGGAACATTTGAAGCTACATCGTAGAAAGTCTTTCCGTTATCTGCAGCATATGTCTCGGCAAAGGAGCCGGGTGTACCGTAAATATTTGCAAGATTGATATTCTCCTCAAATACGGAGGAACCGATCTTCTCAACCTGAGGGCTTACGATGACATTTGCAATGAGCCAGTCATAAGCAAAGGTCCAGGAGTTGAGAGCATGAACATTGCGAAGGTCTGCTGTACCCTCAATAGGCTCGGTTCCTGCACGGTAGATGGACTTGAGATTATGGCACTTTTCAAATGCAGCATTGAGTATCTCAAGATCGCCCGAGGGGATCTGAATAGTCTCAAGATTTGAGAATTCGCAGAAAGCATACCTACCGATAGTTGTGATATTATCGGAAACTACGATATGCTTAACATTATCTCTGATAGTGAACCAAGGCTGATTCTTTGAACCACCGCCGTAGTAGTTCATGATGTCATCGATCTTACCTGCGCCATAGATCGTCATTGTTCCTGTAGCTTCATCAAAGCTGAATACGCTTCTGCCGCCGCAAGCGGGAAGAGTGGGATCAACATATATCCAGAATTCGTGAATTTCTTCGGGATTGTTTATGTTCTGAAGATTGAAAAGGTTTGTCTTTGCATATTCGATAAGCTCGGGAGTAAGATTACTTGCCCAGATAGTCTTAATGGACGGAGGCAGGTCAACAGCAAGAGAAGCTGTGTTACGAGGAAGGATGACCTCATTTACTTTTGTTCCGGATAGGATATTATTTATCTTCTGAAGTCCGCGAAGGTCTACTCTGCCCTCAATGCGCTCCTGACCGTTTCTCCAAATAGTTGTAAGATTAGCACATCCGGTGAAAGCATTGCCATCGATCTGATTAACAGTTTTGCCCAGACGAACATCGATAAGTGCGGGATAATTCATGAAAGCACTTCCGGAAATCTTATGGATATAATCGCCGACGATGATATGCTCGATCTCCTCCTTATATTCGCTCCAGGACTGACCGTCCTTATCAACATCGCTAATAGTGCCTGTCTCGTTATAATTTGTTGTTGCGGAAATAAATTCAAGGGTCTTTGTGTCCTGATAGTAAGCCCAATATGTATTGATGATATCACCACCGTTGTACTTACCTGAGGAATGACCCCAAACAGTTGCGCCGTCATGGTCGAACTCGGAAAGACCTGCGGAGGGGGGTGTTGTGCTGCCCGAGGAACCATCATTTGAAGACTCGCCGGGCGCGGGCTTTGTACCCTTTGTTTCCTCTCCTGTGTCAAGGTCGATGAAGGTATAACCGTTTGCCTTTGCAAATTCAGCCGCCTTTGAGCCTGCCTTCGCCTTGATTGCAGGGCAAGTGGAGTTGCCATTGAAAACATCGTCGGACTCAAGTATTGTTTCCATACCGAGAATGGTTATAACCTTAAGGCTGTACGTCTGCATAAACGCATTGTTCTTGATAAGAGTGACGCCTACGGGAATTTCGATCTCTGTAAGATTATTATCCTTGAACACCTCTTTGGTGATCACACCCGTAAGATTGGGGTTGAGGATGACATTTGTCATCTTCGAATTACCGTCGCAGCAGTAGTCGCCAAAGAAAACGATATTTGAGAAGTCGAAAAGGCCGACTATGGGGTCTGTTCCTCTGATATAAACAGACTGAAGCGCACGGCTACACTCAAATGCAGCCTGGTTTAGCTTTACAAGAGAGGTAGGTATCTCAACCTCCTGGAGCTTGGGCAATGCAGAGAAGCCGGCGATTTCCGTAATGCCGTCGCCGACAACGATCTTAACAGCCTCGGCAAAGGTAGGAAGGCATTGGTTCCAACCGTTTTGTTCGCCCGTTACCGGGTCTTTGCCGTAAAGAGCTGTTGTCTGCACCTTGTCGGTTGCGGCAGCGTCGATCTCAAATGTGAGAACTCCGTTTTCTTCCATTGTCCACTTAATATTTGTCTGCTTGTTTTCGTTGTTTACGCAATATCCCGTGCCAGGAGTTGCCGCAAAAGCCGCCACTGCCATAAGAGCCGCAAAAACAAGAACCAAAACAAAAGTAAGAAGCAATCTAATGTTTGTCTTTTTCATGTGTGAGTGTTCCTTTCAAAATATATACGTTTTATTTTAAGGCATTTCGCCATAAAACCAAGAGTGATTTGGAGATTTTACACAATTATACCATTTTTCCAATGAAATTTCAAGTACTTATCCAAAAAAAATATACACAAATTTATTATACCAGTTTTGGACAATTTTTCCAAGTCTTTTTGTCACCAAAACGTGCGCGTTTGTTACTTTTTTCAAAAAAGTGCCGCAAAGCTGCTCCGTTTTTGCGAAGCAGCTTTATATTAACTATTATTGACCAAATTCAACAAGCTCCAGCTTGCCCTCATTGTGCTCAAGCGTTCTGGTTATAAACCACTCACTCTTGAAGAGCAGGAAGTTCTGACCTCTGACATCCTGCACCCATTCGGTCTCATAAAGGTCAAGGGTCTTTGGATCGACCTCGTTTGCAATTCTTCTGATATACTGCCAAGAAAGCGGACGGCGAATAAATTTAACACCGTATTCGCTCTCCATTCTCGCCTCAAGAACCTCAAACTGAAGTTCACCAACAACACCGACAATAACTCTCTCAAGACCTGCCTCGGGCATGAAGAACATCTGAATAGCACCCTCTTGGGCGATCTGGGTCATTCCCTTTGCAAACTGCTTTCTCTTCATACTGTCGATCTGTTCAACAAGAGCAAAGCGCTCGGGAGCAAAGGTGGGAATACCCTCAAATTTTATCTTCATCGACTTATCGCAAACGGTATCTCCAATGGCAAATATTCCCGGATCGAAAACTCCGATAATATCGCCCGCATAAGCCTCGTCGATTATCGCCCTCTCCTGTGCCATCATCTGCTGTGGCTGAGAAAGCTTTATTTCCTTGCCGCCTTGCACATGGAAATATTCTGCGCCGCGCTCAAATTTACCCGAGCAGATTCGCATAAATGCAATTCTGTCTCTGTGCGCCTTATTCATATTCGCTTGAATTTTGAAAACGAAAGCGGAAAAACCGTCCTTTGCGGGATCAAGCACCGTTTCATCTTCTGTTTTTCTTGGAAGCGGAGCTGTTGTCATCTGCAAGAAATGATGGAGAAATGTCTCAATACCAAAATTATTCAGCGCTGAGCCGAAGAAAACGGGGCTGAGCTTTCCGTGGCGCACCTTTTCAAGGTCAAAATCAAAGCAAGCACCGTCAAGCAGCTCAATCTGCTCGGCAAGCTCCTCTCTGCGGTATGAGCCGATAAGAGCATCCAGCTTTTCGGTGTCTGCAAGATCACATTCTATAGCACCAAGGCGCTCTCTTCCCTTGTGCTTATCCGCATAAGAAAGAATTGCTCTCTTATCTCTGTCATAAACTCCCGCAAAATCAACTCCGCAGCCAATAGGCCAGTTCATAGGATATGTGCCGATGCCGAATTCCTTCTCAAGCTCGTCGATAAGGTCAAAGGGATCTCTCGCCTCGTGGTCCAGCTTGTTTATAAAGGTGAATATCGGAATATCTCTCATAGCGCAGACCTTAAAAAGCTTTCTTGTCTGCGGCTCGATACCCTTTGCGGCGTCGATTACCATGACCGCGCTGTCTGCCGCCATAAGAGTTCTGTATGTGTCCTCGGAGAAGTCCTGGTGTCCGGGAGTGTCAAGAATATTGATGCAAAATCCGTCATATTCAAACTGCATAACAGAGGAGGTTATCGAAATACCTCTCTGCTTCTCCATATCCATCCAATCGGAGACCGCATGGCGGTCGGATGCCTTTCCCTTAACCGAGCCTGCTGTCTGTATCGCACCTCCGTAAAGGAGAAATTTCTCGGTAAGAGTGGTCTTACCTGCGTCAGGGTGCGAAATTATCGCAAAGGTTCTTCTTCTGTTTATTTCGTTTTGCAAATTTCCTGCCATATTGTCCTTTATCCTTCAATTTAATAGCTTCTTATTTTTCACGGATTATATTATACATAATTTTGCTTTACGAAGCAAGAGTATTTTATAATTTTTTACATTTATTATTCAAAAATCTCCGATTATTAACAGAAAAGGGCTTATTGTTTACAAATTACTGTTGCAAATGGCGCAGATTTGTATTATAATTATTTAGTAAGAGATGGGAGGGATCAACGTGTTTGGATATGTAAAGCCATATGCTCCCGAGATTAAAATGATGGAAAATCAGTATTACAGAGCTGCATACTGCGGTCTTTGCCGCGCCATGCGGGACGAAACGGGGCTCATTTCAAGAATGACTCTCAGCTATGATATCACCTTTCTCGCTCTTATCCGTTTGGCTCTTCTTCCCGAAAAGCCGAGCTTTGAGAAAAAGCGTTGCTTTGTCCACCCGATGAAGAAAAAAACGGTAATGAAAAAATGCGAGTCGCTTACCTATTCGGCGCATATCAGCGCGCTTCTCACCTATCACAAAATATGCGACGACATCTCGGACGAGAGGGGCGCCAAATGGTTTAGCGCAAAGCTCCTTCGTTTGATTTTTTCATCCTCATATAAAAAGGCAAAAAGGAACTATGAGGAGCTTGATTCTATTATAAAAGACAAGCTTTGTGAGCTTCATTTGCTTGAAAAAGAAAAGCTTCGCTCAGCCGACCGCCCTGCCGCTGTTTTTGGCGCGCTCATGGCTTCCGTCACCTCGTATGGAATGGAAAATGAGGAAAGCAAGCTTATCGCAAGCACCATAGGAAATGCTGTCGGAAAATTCATATATATAGCAGATGCCCTTGACGATATGGATGAAGACAGAAAAAAGAATGGCTACAACCCATTTCTTCTGCTCTTTGACGGTGCCGACCTTGATGAAGAAAAGAAGCTCGACATCGAAGGGGCGATCAAAATAATTCTGAAAAAGGCATCGGATGCCCTTGACCTTGCACCTCTTGACGGCAGACGAGACCTTGAAGGTCTTATAAGAAATATAATCACTCTCGGGATGCCCAGCATAAGCGAGGGAATACTATTTCCCGAAGGAAAAGATAATAACATAATCGAAACGGAGATAAATGATGACAGATCCATATAAGGTTCTCGGTGTTTCACCGGACGCAAGCGATGACGAAATAAAAAAGGCATACCGCGAGCTTGCAAGAAAATATCACCCCGACAAATATAAGGACAGCGACCTTGCTTCCCTTGCCGAGGAAAAGATGAAAGAGATCAACGCCTCCTATGAGGAAATACAAAAAATCCGCGAGAACGGCGGCACATACCGCGGAGGCTACGCGGGCTACGGAAGCGGCAGCACAGGGTCCTCGAAATTTGCAAGAGTGAGAGTCCTGATAAACAAAGGAAGCTTTGCGGAGGCGGAAAGGCTTCTGAATGAGACCGACATAAATGACCGTGGAGCAGAATGGAATTTCCTTATGGGCTGTATCGAGCTGAAAAAGGGTAACAGCCTTGACGCCTCGAGATATTTTGATACCGCCTGCACCATGGATCCCTCAAATGCTGAATACGCAAATATGAGAATGAGAATGCGTTCCTTTGGAAGCATGGGAAATATGAACAATCCCCAATATTCGGGAGCGGGTTGCTCAGGATGCGACATCTGCTCATCGCTCATTTGCGCAGACTGCCTTTGCGAATGCTGCGGCGGCGACCTTATAAGCTGCTGCTAAGGATGGTGAATTAACTTGCAAAAGAGAGTCGGCATAAAGATCGACTATCGGGATTTTTTACCAAAAAGAAATATAAAAAAGAGCAAGAAAATTGCTTTTTGCGCCCTATTCAGCGCGCTTGGCGTCGTTCTGCTCTATTTGGGCGCAATAATTGAGGTCATGGATATTTCAATGGCTTGCATCGCTTCAATGCTCTGCATCATTGCCCTCACCGAGATAGGCGGCGCTTATCCCTTTATGGTATATGCCGTGACGGGTGCAATCTCCCTTATCATTCTGCCCGCTAAATTCGGTGCGATTATATATGTCGGACTTGCGGGCTACTATCCAATGGCAAAATTTTTGATCGAGCGTATGAATAACCGCATTTTAATGTGGCTTCTCAAGCTTATTCTTTTTAATATTTCAATGGGTATAATTGTCTGGGCTTCTCTGTTTCTTTTCACGGGAGCAGACATGACAAGTGCCTATATTATTTCCCTTTTTGCCCTTGGAAATTTCACATTTGTTATTTATGATATCGCCCTTTCGCTCCTTATAAGGCTGTATTTTTTCAAATACAGAAAGCTGCTTCGCATAGACAAAATATTAAGATAAAACCTAAAAAAGGGGATAAAATATGTCAAAGAAAAGAATTGTCGCCATTACTATTGATCTGATACTCATTTTTCTGACACTCTTTTTCATCTTTGGAAATTCCATGAAAAATGTTGAAAAATCGGGCGCTGACAGCGAAAGCGTTACGAGCCTTGTTGAACAGCTTCCCCCGATAAAGCAGGCAATAGAGGATAATAAGCTCCAGCCCGGAAGCCTTGAAGGTCCCATTCGCTCCTTTGCTCATTTTTTTGAATTTTCAATTCTCGGCGTAGAGCTTATGCTACTCATAATACTGTTAAACAGCTCCTGCAATATCAAATATTTTCTTTTTGTGGTTCTGCTCTGCTTTATTTTGGGGCTTTCCGATGAGATCATTCAATCTTTTTCCGACAGATCCACAGAGACAGTGGATGTTTTAAAGGATATAGGCGGCGGCGCATTCGGAGCATTTTTCGTCTATATCATATATCTGCCAATAAAAAAGAAGCTTACACGCGGCGCAGCGCATTCTCGCTCCCCACTCCCTTGAAAAAGGGCGGCTTAAAAGGGTTATTTCTATTCTCTGTTTACGGTTTTTCGGTAATTTTCACATAATATCAGCGCCCCCGCTTCTGTTTAAATCGAACAGAAGCGGGGGCGCTGATATAAGGAATATACTCCCTTGTCGTGCATTTCATAAAGCTGCTTTATAATGCCTTCCTCGGTAAGCTCGCAAAAATAAAGTTTTTTGAAAAAACGAATTTATAAGCAAATATTATTGTTTTTTTCTGCAGCCGTCTATCTGGATATTCTGACCGGAAATATAGCTTGCCTCGTCGCTTGCAAGATAGCAAATAAGGCTCGCATTCTCTCTGTCTGTTCCCGTTCTTCCTATAAAAGCAAGATCAGTAGGCTGATAGGAATCCATATCCTCATTCATAGATGAGCTTACGCTTCCGGGAGAAACAGCATTCACGAGAACTCCCTTTTCCGTGACTTCCTTGGCAAGAGCCCTTGTCATTGCGATAACAGCGCCCTTTGTTGCCGAATAATGAACCATATTGGCATTTCCGTAAACACCGGCAACAGATGAAACATTTATTATTCTGCCGTATCCTCGCTCTATCATCCCGGATAAAACCGCTATGGAAAACAAAAGCTTCATAATAACCGAATATTTCCCCCCCTTACCTGCCTTCGACAAAAAAGGGCATAAAATTGAATTTGAGAGCAGATATTCTTCAAGCTTCATAATCACATTCAGCGGCAGGATCAAATTTACCACAAAGCAAAATGTTTATTTTTGCGACAAAGACCATCCCATATTTCTGCCCGAGGGACTCAATTACACAAATGAATGTATAGAAGATGCCGAAAGCATAGTTTTCAATTTCAAAACAACAAATTTTTCTTTGGAACCAATGTACCTTTCACCCATCCCCGAAAACATTGTCAGAATAAAATATGAAAACATGAATCAAGCCCCATTTCTCGGTTCGCCAATGTGTGATATTACCGTTCTTAACGAGCTGTATTCTCTTGCGGAAAAGCTTTTTATGGGTAAATTAAAAAATCAAAATTCGGGCACATCACATAAAGCCATCGAAATTGCACTCGAATTTATGATGAAAAATTATAACAAAAGCGATATTTCTTCAAAAGATATTGCAGCTGCCTGCTTCATCAGCGAAATATATCTCCGCAAGCTCTTTATGAAAGATCTCGGTACAACTCCTTTTAAAAAGCTCACCGAAATTCGAATGTCAAAGGCTTCCCTGCTCCTTATGGAAAAAAGACCCATTTCGGAAATTGCGGAAAGAGTCGGATATTCGGATATCTATTCCTTTAGCCGCGCTTTTAAGAACTTTTACGGAAAATCTCCCTCAAAGTCGGCTTTATAAGTCTTTTCCCCCTTGACAAAATGACGAAAATGTGTTAAAATACTGTAGTTATATATCAAATGCTGTGAAAAAGTCAGCGTTTTTCGCAAAGCGCAGAGCAGAGACGGTTCGACATTGGCTGAAATCGACCGCTGCAGCTGAAAAATCGCATTTCCCTTTGGAGCAGATCGGGTGAAATCTTCAGTAGTCCGATTCGGGTCGTTCCGTTAAAAACGGTATGAGTTGTCCGTGCTTGCACGGAAATTCAGGTGGTAACACGAAGCAAACGCTCCGTCCTGAAATATGGACGGAGCTTATTTTTTTATTTGTAAATTATTAGAAAGGATAGATATAGCCATGATGGAAGAAAAGATTCGCGAAATACGCGAAGAGATCGAAAACGGAATCGACACATTCGATTCTTCAAAGGCTCTTTACGAATTCAGAAAGACCTTCCTCGATAATAAGGAAGGTAAGATCGCACAGCTTATGAAGGGCATGAAGGATGTTCCAAAGGAGGATCGTCCCGCCTTTGGTAAGGTCGTAAATGAAATAAAGGAATGGGCTATCGCACGCTTTGAGGAGACCGATGCAAAAATGAAGAGCATCGAGCTCAAAAAGAGAAACGAGGCAGAGGCTGTTGATGTTACAATGCCTGCTGTTTCGGCTAAAACAGGAACACTTCACCCCGACACACTTATAGTAAACGAGCTTATCGACATTTTTGCCGGAATGGGCTTTGAGGTTTTCGAGGGCAACGAGATCGAGAACGATTATTATAACTTCACCGCTCTCAACACTCCCGAGGATCACCCCGCACGCGATATGCAGGACACATTCTATGTTTCAAAGGATTTTCTGCTCCGCACACAGACCTCTGCAGGTCAGATACACGTTATGGAGAACAAAAAGCCTCCCATTAAGATACTTTCTCCCGGAAAGGTTTTCCGCTCCGACGATGATGCTACCCACTCCCCTATGTTCTCCCAGATGGAAGGCCTTGTGGTAGATAAGGGCATCACTCTCTGCGACCTTAAGGGTATGCTTGATACATTCTCTGCGCAGATATTCGGCGAGGGTGTTGTCACCCGTCTCCGCCCTTCATATTTCCCCTTCACCGAACCTTCTGTTGAGGTTGACGTAAGCTGCTTCCAGTGCGGCGGCAAGGGATGTAAGCTCTGCAAGGGCACGGGATGGATCGAGGTTCTCGGCGCAGGCGTTGTAAACCGCCATGTTCTCGAAAACTGCGGCATCGACCCCGATGAATATTCGGGATTTGCCTTCGGTATGGGCGTTGAGAGAATCGCAATGCTGAAATACGGCATTAACAATATTAAGACCCTCTTCGAATCCGACACAAGATTCGCAGAGCAATTCAAGAACTAAGGAGGAGGATGGAAAATGTTAGCACCGCTTAGTTGGCTTAAGGATTATGTTGATATTGACGTTCCCGCAAAGGAGCTTGAAAGACTGCTTTTCTCGGTAGGCTTTGAGGTTGAAGAGCTTATAGAGCTTGGCAAGGATATTTCGGGAGTTGTGGTTGGAGAGGTTAAAACCTGCGAGCTTATTCCCGACACACACATTCATATTTGCACCGTTGATTGCGGAGATAAGGGTACCTTCCAGATCTGCTGCGGCGCAGATAATGTAAAAGCAGGCGGCAGATATCCCGTCGCTCTTGTTGGCGCAACGGTTTATGCAACCGCAAAGGACCATGTTACAATCGAAGGCGTTATGACCATCAAAAAGGGCAAGCTCCGCGGAGTTGATTCCGAGGGTATGCTCTGTTCGGGTGTTGAGATAGGTGTGAACGAGGATATGTACGAGGGCGGCGGATATTGCGGTCTGCTCGTGCTTCCCGAGGATGCTCCTCTCGGCGCTGATGTCAAGAGCATCGTTGGTCTTGACGATTATATTTTTGATATCGCCATCACCGCAAACCGCCCCGACTGCCAGAGCATCATCGGTATCGCCCGTGAGGTTGCGGCTGTTCTCAAGAAGCCCTTCAAAATGCCCGCTCTCGACTATACAGAAAACGGCAAGGGACTTGATTTTGACGTAACTGTCAAAGCTCCCGACCTTTGCCCCAGATATATCGGTCATTATGTTTCGGACATCAAGATGGGCAAGTCTCCCGCTTGGATGCGCCGCAGACTCAGCATGGTGGGTATCAATTCTATCTCAAATATCGTTGATATTACAAACTACGTGCTCAAGGAATTCGGTCAGCCTATGCACGCCTTTGACCTTGCCGATCTTCAGAACAGTGAGATCGTGGTAAGACGCGCTGAAAATGGCGAAAAGATAGTTACCCTTGACGAAAAGGAATTTGAACTGAACGAAAACAAACTCGTTATCTGCGATGGCAACCGTCCCGTTGCTCTTGCGGGAATCATGGGTGGTCTCAATTCCGAAATCAAGGATACCACAAAGGATGTCATTTTTGAAGCGGCAAAATTTGCCCGTGATAACGTAAGAAAAACATCGAGAGCACTTGGTCAAAGCTCGGATTCAAGCTCACGCTTCGAAAAGGGCGTTGACGAATATTCCACACAGTGCGGCATGAAGCGCGCACTTCACCTTGTGGAAGAGCTTGGCTGCGGAAAGGTCTCCTCCGTTCATGTTGAAAGAAGCGTAAGCGGAGAAATCGCCCCCACACCTCTCACAGTAAGCGTTAAAAAGATGAATGATGTTCTTGGAATCACAGTTCCCGATGCTGAAATAATTCGCCATCTCGATGCTCTTGGCTTTGAGCCGAAAATCAATGGTGATGAGCTTAGTCTTATGATCCCTCCCTACCGTGATGATATCGAGGGGCATGTTCAGGATATCGCAGAGGAGGTTATTCGCTCCTACGGCTATGATAATATCGTTCCCACATTCCTTAAATGCGCAAGCGTTACCTGTGGCGGACTTAATGCGGCACAGAAAACCGTGAACCGCGTTAAGAAGACACTCTGCTATGAGGGATATAGTGAGTCCATGTTCTATTCCTTCTTCTCTCCAAAGGATCTTGATATGCTGAAATTCCCGGAGGATGCAAAGGAAAGACACGCGATCAGACTTCTCAACCCCATAAGCGAGGATCTTTCGCTTATGAGAACAACTCTTGTGCCTTCCATGGTAAATGCGGCAGTGAGAAATCTCCGCCGTGTCAACACAGAGGGCAGATTCTTCGAAATAGCAAGCATTTTTGAAGCAGATGAGCTTCCTCTCACAAATTATCCCAAAGAGCACAAGATGCTTTCAATCGGCGCATTTGGCGATAGCGAAACATTCTTCACATTCAAGGGCGCGACAGAGGCGCTTGCAAAGGAATTCGGCATTGAATTCAAATATGATAAGGGTGAAGTTCAATATCTCCACCCCGGAATGACAGCAAATATACTTCTTGACGGCGAAATCGTCGGATTTATGGGCAAGCTCGCTTACGACATTTGTGAAGAGCTTGCAATAGAAAAGCCTGTATTTGTTGCAGAGCTTGACTATGAAAAGATTGCTGAAAAGTTCAATACCAACATCGTTTACAAGCCAATTTCCAAATTTACCGCAGAAAAGCGCGACCTTGCTCTCGTTATGAGCGAGGAGATCACCTGCGGAGCAGTTGAGGAAGCTATAAAATCCTCCTGCAAGTATATCACAAGCGTTAATCTCTTTGATGTTTACCGCAGTGAACAGATCGGTGCAGGTAAAAAGAGTATGGCATTTAGCCTGACCTTCACCCCCGATGACCACGAGTTCACGGGCGAAGAAATTGACGGATATGTAAATAAAATTCTCCGTAAACTTGCTTACACAATGCGGATCGAGATAAGATGATTAAACATAATATAATCGAGAGGTTCGCCAAATGGTGAACCTCTCTTTTCAAACAGGAATTTGTCGGTGTGTGAGAGCGTTGTCGGATAAAAGTTTTGGTCAAGCTTTTTTTAAAGTTTGCGTGGTCAAGCGCACGTGCGCTTGCCGCCACCGCAGTGGCGGAACGCTCTTGGCGGCGCTTTCTTTTTGCCAAGCTTTTTCTTTGCGCCTGTCGCATCAAAGAAAAAGCGGGCAATGGGTTTGAATGTGCGTAATTTAGTGTTATAAATATTAAGCTTGCACCTCGGCAGTTAACTAAATATTATAAGTGCAAATCGTTTACCCGCTTTTTCTTTGACACCGCAAACGCAAAGAAAAAGTTTGGCAAAAAGAAACGCGTATAAAGGTGTTTCGCCTCTACGGAGGCGCCCGGCGATGTCGCCGGCTCACACAAGCTTTTGAAAAAGTTTGATCAAAACTTACAACTACAACGCTCACGATAACTATTCGACAAATTCCTATTTATATTGATTTATCATTTGAAACAGGCGCGCAAAAGGGCTGTCGCATATGCGACAGCCCTTAAAAGATATTTATTAGCTATTTTTTATTACTTTGCAGCTGCTGCAACGTAGCCGAAGTACCATGTACCCTCAACAACGTCATCGTAAGAGCAGCTTGTACCTGCCTGTGCGCCTGTGATGTTGTTGATAATAACTGTAAGCTCGTTACGCTTAATATTGTTCTCGGGAGCGAATGTTCCATCGCCATTACCGTTAACAAGCTTTGCATTAGCGCAAGCATTTACATACTTAGCAGCCCAACCGCTAACATCTGTGAAGCCTGCATCCTCAGCACCCTCAACATCAAGTCCCATAATGTTGCAGATCATTGTTGCAACCTCTGCACGAGTGATGTTTTCGTTGCCTCTGAAGGTCTTATCCTCATAACCCTTGATGATACCTGCAGCTGTGCACATATCAACAAGTGCCTTGTACTCGTCAGCAACGTCTGTAAGCTCGAGAGGAGCGTTTGTTGTCTTGATATCGAATACGTTAGCAAGAGCCTTGATAACTTCATATCTTGTAGCAAAAGCTTCAGGCTCGAAGTTGTCTCCGCGTCCGTTCATATACTTGATATTAGCAGCATCAGCCTTAAGAGTTACGCTTGTTTCAACAACAGGTGTAGTGGGCTTAACTGTTGTGGCATTGTTCTTTTCTTCCATCAGCTTATTATAGTAAAGGACAAGTATTGCAAGATCAGTGCCACTAGCCTTCTTAGGAATGGTGTATGTAACAACAATCTCGCCTACCTTTGCACCGGAAGCATCAACTACATTATATGTTACAGGAACGATCTGCTCTTCCTCGGTCTTCTCAAAAGAACCGTCTGCTGCAACTACCTCATTTGCAACGAGTTCAAACTCGTAATCATAAGGAAGATCAACATTGAGAGCAGGAAGCTTGGATACGCGAGGATCAACAGGCATATCTGTATCGATATTTGCTTTTGCGATAATAGCATCAACGAGCTCACCTTCAGCAACGAATGTAGGCTCAACTGTGGTATCAGTAAGAACGATATTGGTATTAGCTACAGTAACGCCTTCGACCTTGTAAACCCCGCCATAATTAACAACCTTTTCGTTGTCGAAGACAACAGGATAGCCCTTGCCAAGTGCTTCAGCAGCGGCCGCTTCAACGGACTTGATTTCGATATCGCTACCTTCAACTGCAGGCCAAAGCTCAACACCTGTAAGCTTTGCCTCAGCCTTAGCGATTGTGAGGGTTCCTGTAAGAGTCAGGGACTTGTAGCCGGTCTTGGAAACAACAGCAGTAACCTCGTATGTGCCTGCATCTGTGAATTCACACTTTGTAACCTTCTTGCCGTTTACTGTCCACGCAACCTTCATACCGTCACCGAGACCGTTGATAGTAAAGCCATGTGCATTGCCATCATAAACAACTTCGGTTTCGCCGGAAAGGGAAAGATCATCAAGAGGAAGCTGACCTACAGAAGAATTGTTTGCAACAAAAGCGACCGCTTCTCCATCCTTATTTTCAACATCCGCTTCGACCTTAATCTCTGTAAACTTTTCCGAATCAAGAATATCAAATGTAAAGCCGATAAGTTTACCCGAAGGTTGTACAAACGCCTCTTTACCAGGGATAGGCAGATCGAAAGCCATGAATGCTACAATATCAAGTGTCGCCAAGTCCAGACCGGCTTCCACATTAGTTAATTTCGTTCCATTCTGAAGGACTGTATCCATCCCTCCGGCACCATTAGTATCAACGCTTACGGGACGAATAACTGTTTTGTCAAAAGAAAGGGTTGCGTTAATTGCAAAAAAACCGGGGTTGTTTGCCATATTGAGCACGACGTGAACTGTGTCATTATCAACTTTTTCAACGACAACAGAAAGTGTAAACTCACCTGCGGCAACAGTGCCGATTGCAAATGTTCCAATGCAACCAACGATCATAAGTGTGGCGAGAAAGAAGCTTAAAATTCTCTTTTTCATTGTTTTTCTCCTTTTTGGAAGTATTAAAATTATTCTTTATATAAAGATGAGAGGAACTCATCGAGTTTCCGAAGAAACAAATTTTATTTGGAATAAGCCTTAGCGGCTGCTGCCACCTGCTTGAAATACCATCTGCCGGAATCAACGTCTCCATAAATGCAACTTGTCGCAGCATCAACATCCGCACCTGTTATACGGTTGATAAGAGTTGCAACCTCTGCTCTTGTGATAAGACCGTTAGGATCGAACATACCTGTGTCTCTTCCCTTAACATATCCTGCCTTTGCAACAGCATTTACATAAGGAACATACCAATTGCTGCCCTTTACATCGGGGAAGCCCTGATCCTTAGCCTTCTTTATATCAAGACCCATCAGATTAACTATGAAAACACAGAACTCTGCACGAGTGATCGTATTATCGCCCTTAAATGTACCGTCATCATATCCCTTTACAACGCCTGCGGTTGCAAAAAGATTGACCATAGCCTTATATTTGGGAGAAACATCCTTAAAGCCCTTATTCTGTGCCATAACGTCAACATCAAAGAGATTATAGAAGCATTCAAGAACCTCATATCTTGTTGCATTTGCATCCGGTTCAAACTTGGTACTGCTTCTGCCTGCCATGTACTTTATCTTGCTCGCCTTTGTTCTGAGCTTGATAGTACCCTTGACTTCATCCTTTGTGTCCTCTTCCTTCTTGTCGTTGTCCTTTTTTTCACCTGCCACAACATTGACAGATCCGGCCGTAGTATTGACAGACACATCATCTAACTCCTGATTTGTTGCATCAGAGCATTCAAGAGTTATCACAGAAGATATATCGGTAGCGCTGTTATTGACCTTGAAGGTTACCTTGAAGAATGTTCCGTTTTTCGAAGAATCCTCAGCTCCGAACATAGTGATTGCAAGAAGCTCGTCGGAAACCTTAAAGTTAGGAGCATTGAGGTTTGACATAACCGTAACTCCTGTAAGAGCACTTCCCTGATTAACGGCAATAGGAGTAAGAACACTGCTGTCATACGACAAATAAGTATCCATTCCCGCGATACCGGGGTTATTTGACATATTTATGAAGACTGTAATCTCGCCGCCTGCTTCAACCTCTCCGCCCACAACAGTGAGTGTGGGATTACCTGCAGCAACAGAAAAGCCTGTGAAGCAAGAGAAGCACATAAGGAAAGCAAAAAGCGCCGAAAGTGCCTTAAAAAACAACTTTGATTTTTTCATCATGAAACCTCCGTAAAAACAATTCGCACAGCCTCATTCAAATTGACCGACCGCGCATTTTCTGCAAAAAATGGCAGAATTCACCCTACCCATCGCATATTATAAAATATTATAGCAAATATTGCTCAAAATGTCAATAGCTATCACGAAAATTTTCTTCATTTTCGTGCCAATTTTTCTATGATATTCTATCTTAAAAAAGCTTCAAAATCAATAGTTGTTACAAAGTTGAAACATTAAGATTTATATTTTAACATTTTTTTTACACTTTAGAAATATTTTCTCCTATCTAATCGGTTTATTTTCAAAAAAATCTGTTCAATAATATTTCGTCGCATAAAGAAACCGAATGCAGTACAAAATAATAGAAACAAAAGAAAAAGGAGACATGAACATGAATCAACATCAAAACGAAAGCAACGGAAAAATCAACAAGGTCCTTTATATCGTAACGGTAACGCTTCTTCTCGCCATTGCGGTAGTAATTGCAATAACTACCGCTGCAAACAGACGCCAAAAGCCATCTGCCCCATCAAAGGAAAGCGACACCGTTATTGAAACCGAAATGGAAAGTGAGAAAATAACAGCTCCCATCACCACCGAGCGAAAAAAAGAGACCGAAAAGCCGAAAGAAACAAAATCCGAAGAAAAAGAAAGCGAAAAAGAGGCTTCAAAGGATGACGAGGCAAAGGAGGTCTCATCCGTTCCTTCAAAATTCATCCTTCCCGTAACAGGTATCCTTTCAAAAAAGCATGACACAAGCCTGCAGGTCTATTCCGCGACCATGAAGGATTACAGAGTCCATAGCGGAATTGACATTGTAACAAACGAGGGTGCACCGGTCTATGCGACAGCAGACGGCGTAATTTCACAGATATGGAATGATCCGCTTATGGGAAGCTGCATAGCGATCAGTCACAGCGGAGAATGCTATACAATATATAAAAACCTCTCGGAAAACGCCGCCATGGGTATCGAAGAGGGTGTAAATGTAAGCGCAGGTCAGCTTATCGCCTCTGTGGGCAATACAGCGATGATCGAGATTGCGGAGGAGCCACATCTTCATTTTGAGATGACAGTGGGAGGCAAAGCCGTTGATCCTCTTGAATATTTTGACGAAAGCGCGCTGGTTTCGCTTTCGATAGATTCATCCTTTGAATCATAAGCCATAAAAACAGGAGCTAAGCTGATCATCACGCTTAGCTCCTGTTTTTGAACATTCAAACACACGAAATGAAATTCATCAGGGAGAGGGGTTTCGCCTCTGCGGAGGCGCCCGGCGCCGTCGCCGGCTCACGCGACCTTTTAAAAAAAGGTCGATTAAAACTTTAAATAGGAGAAATATTTAGTTGTTAAACTATTTTTTACGTGAAATTACCACAAATTACACGTAGAAAACAGAAAAACATTAAATATCTTTTTTGTTTGTAAGTTTTGGTCAAACTTTTTTAAAAGTTTGTGGGAGCCGGCGACAGCGCCGCTCGCCACCGCAGTGGCGAAACTCCTTTCCCGACAAATTCCTGTTTATAAAGAAACAGCAGGCGCGGCCTGCTGTTCTTTATTTTTTAGATATTGTTATCATTCTGTGGGGGAATGTTCATATTCATATTTGCGTGCTGCTTTCTCGAACGCTTCACGGCTCTTACGATGATAATAACTATCACAAGTGTTAT
>JAZROG010000107.1:0-6701 GCA_045648605.1 Eubacteriales bacterium
GAGAAATTCAGGGCGAGCAAATTTTTGCCTTCAAAAAAGAGAATTTCGCAGGGAATATACGAATATTCACAAGAAATTATCTGCATTTGCGGCGGAAATTTGCCGTCCCGAATCGGGTTCGGATAATACTCCTAACCTTAACCGAAACATCCTCGGGAACCCTTATATTAAGCTCCGAAAGGGTACTGATAAGCCCAATGGCGATCTCATCATATGCCGCGATCATTGCTGTTGGCTTTTCGCCCATTGCCGCTATTCTTTTTCCGATCTCCTCCCCGGAATTTTCAAATCTTGCGGGAAGCTTGAAAACAAAGCGTTCATCAACGGCAAGATTTGCTTTTTCAAGTGCTTTTCTGAATAATATCTCCTTACCCTTCGTAAGCTCCTCGCCCGCAAAGCCAATTTTCCTGTGCCCAAGCTCCACAAGATGAGCAACAGCCTCGTTTATTCCGTTTTCAAGATCGGCTCTGATATTTTGGCACATTGAATCACTGCTTAGGGAATCAAAAGCCACGGTTGGAAGCTTAACAGCCCCCGAATATTTGAAGGAGCAAAGCAAAATAACGCCGTCAAAATGGACCTCGTCATAAATCTCGTCAAGAAGACACGCTATTCTGTCACCGTTAAATCCTGTTATATAAAGCGATGCCTTCCCCCCTTTTGCCATGATCTCATCTGTGAGACGGGTGGCAAGCTCGCTATAATAAATGCTGACGATCTCGGGAATGAGAATAGCGATCTCGGGTCTGAACCTTTTTGCATACTCGCGGTTTCTTTCCCTTTTCCGAGAAAAATATTCCATTTCCTTTGCCTTTTGGTTTATTTTCTCCGCAAGAGAGCTGCTTATCTCGTGGCTCCCCAAAAGAGCCTTTGAGACGGTAGATTGAGAAACATTCAGAGCCTCCGCAATTTTCTTATAGGTTACATTTGAGTGTTCCATTTGGCACCTCGCTTTTGTCATTCACAGAATTATAACATTAGTTTGTCATTCTGTCAAGAGAAATGAGATAAATGTCATGGGAGAAGGAGATTTGCTGACGGCTCAAAAACAAGCCCCCAGCAAATCCCACAAGCAAAAAACTGCACCGAAATTTTTCGGTGCAGTTTTTTATTAAAATCAATCCTCGTAAATGGGGAATTTTTCGCAAAGCTCGATAACCTCTGCTGTTATCTGTTCCTTCTTTGCATCGAAATTATAGATAACATCATAGATCCATGAAGCAATAAGCTCCATTTCAGCCTCACCGAATCCACGGGATGTAACTGCGGGAGTACCGATGCGGACACCGCTTGTGATAAAGGGACTCTGGGGGTCATCGGGAATAGCATTCTTATTTGCTGTGATATGAACCTCGTCAAGACGGTGCTCAAGCTCCTTACCCGTGATGCCTGTTTCACGAAGGTCGAGAATCATAAGATGGTTGTCTGTACCGCCCGAAACGAGCTTGATTCCCTTTTTGAGAAGCGCCTCTGAGAGCACCTTCGCATTCTTTGCAACCTGCTCCTGATAAGCCTTGAATTCATCTGTAAGAGCCTCGCCGAATGCAACTGCCTTTGCAGCGATTATATGCATAAGAGGGCCGCCCTGTGTGCCGGGGAATATAGCCTTGTCAATTGCCTTTGCATGCTCCTCGCGGCAAAGGATAAGTCCGCCTCTTGGACCGCGGAGAGTCTTATGGGTAGTGGTTGTAACAACATCAGCATAAGGAACAGGGCTTGGATGAACGCCTGCGGCAACAAGACCTGCGATATGCGCCATATCAACCATGAAATATGCACCGACCTTATCGGCAATTTCACGGAAGCGCTTAAAATCAATAACTCTGGGGTAAGCAGATGCACCTGCAAGAATGAGCTTAGGCTTATTCTCGATTGCAAGACGCTCTACCTCGTCATAATCTATGGTCTGTGTTTCTGAGGAAACTCCATAAGGAACGATATTAAAATACTTACCCGAAATATTTACGGGTGAACCGTGTGAAAGATGTCCACCGTGAGCAAGGTTCATAGAAAGAACTGTGTCACCGGGATTAAGAAGTGCGAAGAATACTGCAAGGTTTGCACTTGCTCCGCAATGAGGCTGAACATTTGCATGGTCAGCACCGAAGATCTTCTTTGCTCTCTCTCTTGCGATCTCCTCTACCTCGTCAACATAAACACAACCGCCGTAATATCTCTTTCCGGGATAACCCTCGGCATACTTATTTGTGAGAACACCGCCTGCCGCAAGAAGCACAGCCTTTGAAACAATATTCTCGGAAGCGATCAGCTCAATATTGTGTCTCTGTCTGCCAAGCTCACGCTCGCAGGCAGCGGCAACATCAACATCATAATTCTTAAGTTCCTCAAAAAACATTTTGAACCTCCGTACAAAAAAATAATCGGTTCATTATAACACAAAAAAATCCATTTGTCAATCGTTTCCTCAATATTTAAGCCAAAAACAAAAAAACGGACAAAAAGAAACATTTTCTATTGACTTTAAACCATCGCGAGTGTATAATAGTTGCAGACGCAACCGTTGCGTTTGCAACTATTGCTTTTGGAGGTAAAAATGCCGTCAATTTCAAGATATATCAATGTTTTAAGCCGTGCTTCTGGTATGTTCAGAGGTGCAAATATGAATAACAGTGAGCTTCGTCCCTATCTTCAGAATTATATTTTGGTGCTCACAAGATGCCCCGGACTTTCACAGGAGCAGATCGCACGAAGACTCTGCGTTGATAAAAGCAGTGTTACCCGCGCTCTTGTAGCCCTTGAGAAGATAGGTTATGTAACAAGAGAAAGGGACGAAGAGGACAAGCGTATCACGCTTGTTTATCCAACCGAAAAAGCCATGGAAAGCCGCGCCGAGATCAAAGCTGCTTATCAAAAATGGAATTCCTATATAAATGATGGCTTTACGGATGATGAAAAAGCAGAATTTATCCGCCTTCTTGAAAAAGCCGCAAAGCGCGCGGCAGAATACGCCGAAACCGAGCTTGACGGGGTGGATTTCTCCGAGGAAGCATCACTTGAAACGGAGGCAGAGACAAAATGAAGCTTATAGCAAAATATTTGCGAAAATTTATTGGAACCATGCTCTTTGGGCTTTCCATTAAGATAGTGGGAACGCTTATGGATCTTGTGCTCCCATATATTCTTGCCCATATCGTTGACAATGTTGTTCCAAGCGAGAACAGAAACGCAATTTTCCTTTGGGGTGGATTTATGATAATCTGCTCGATCGCTGCCCTTGTGGGAAATATCATTGCAAACAGAATTGCGGCGGCGGTTGCAAGAGACACCACCAAAGCCATTCGCCATGATCTTTTCAAAAAGGTCATGTATCTTTCCTCCGCACAGCTTGATAAGCTGACCGTTCCAAGCCTTGAATCAAGGCTGACTTCTGATACATTTCAGATACATAGAGTAGTTGGAATGATGCAAAGGATAGGTGTTCGTGCCCCTATTCTTCTCATCGGCGGTATATTTCTCACATTTTTCCTTGATAGTGTGCTTACACTTGTAATGGTGGCGACTCTCCCCTTTATCGGAATTACAGTTTTCCTTGTTTCCAAAAAGGGTATTCCCATGTTTACAGATGTTCAAAAGGGTGTTGACAGCATGACGAGAGTTGTAAGAGAAAACGCACAAGGTGTAAGAGTTGTCAAGGCTCTGTCAAAGACTGATTACGAGCGCAGACACTTTGATGCGGCAAACCGCGATCTTGTTCGTCTTGAAAAAAAAGCAAGCCTTACCATGGCTCTTACAAACCCAATGATGAACCTCTTCCTCAATATCGGTCTTGCGGCAGTTATCCTTATCGGTGCATACCGAGTTCGAGGAGGACTCAGCGAGCCGGGTGTTATCATCGCGTTCATGTCATATTTTACCATCGTAACAAACGCAATGCTTACAATAACAAGAATTTTCACCATGATGTCAAGAGGTACTGCCTCCGCAAACAGAATCGGTGAGGTTCTTGATCTTGAGCCTGATCTTCCCGTGATGAAGGAGCTTGATTCTCCCTCAAAGGACGGATACCTCGTTTTCGAAAATGTTGATTTTTCCTATAACAAGGTAAAAAATAACCTTTCAAATATTGATTTTTCTCTCCCACGCGGTGCAACCCTCGGTATAATCGGCTCAACGGGAAGCGGAAAATCCACTCTCATTCAGCTTATCATGCGATATTATGATCCCGACAGCGGAAAAATTTATATTGACGGCAGAGATATCCGCTCGTATGAGCCGTCCGATCTGCATTCGAGAATAGGAATCGTAAGACAAAACGATTTTCTTTATAATGACACCATTGAAGAAAACATCCGCTTCGGCAGAGATATTCCCACAGAGGACATAATCAAGGCGGCAAGGATCGCACAGGCAGACGGCTTCATCTCCGAGATAGAAGACGGCTATTCTCATATGCTCACAGCAAAGGGAACAAATGTTTCGGGCGGACAGAAGCAGAGGCTTCTTATTGCAAGAGCTCTTGCATCCTCTCCCGAGCTGCTTATTCTTGACGATTCCTCATCAGCTCTTGACTATAAGACCGACGCCACACTTCGCCGTGCAATAAACGAAAACTATTCCGAGACCACAACCGTTATCGTTGCACAGAGAGTAAGCTCCATAATGAATGCAGACCTTATCCTGGTGCTTGAAAACGGTGCTGTTATTGCCTCGGGCAAGCATGAAGAGCTTATGGAGAGCTGCGAGGTCTATAAGGAAATAAGCGATTCACAGCTGGGAGGTGCTATTCTTGACTAATGATATAATTATAGAAAAAAAAGAGGAAAGCATAAAGAAAAAGAAAATGCTCCGTCGGATGTTCTCATATGTTTTTCGCTATAAATGGCTTACGCTTTCTGCATTCGCCGTTATGTTATCCTCAAACATCCTTGCTCTATGGGGCCCAAGTCTCTCGGGCAGAGCCATAAACGCAATCGAAGCCGAAAGCGGAGTTGATATTCCAAAGGTTCTGTATTTCTGCATTATGATGGTGGTGGCATATACCTTTTCGGCTCTTTTATCATACCTTAACTCGGTGATAATGGTAAATCTCAGCCAAAAGATTACATATACCATGCGAAAAGAGATCTTTGAGCATCTTTCAACTCTTCCCGTTTCTTATTTTGACACAACAGCCACGGGTGAGATCATAAGTCATATTTCATATGACGTTGACACGGTAAATACATCCCTTTCAACAGACCTTCTCCAGATGGGTGCGGGTATTGTAACCGTTGTCGGCTCGCTTATAATGATGCTGACCATATCCCCCATCATGGTAACGGTGTTCCTTTTCACAATTCCCTTTTCAATTCTTGTAACAAGATATAAGGCAAAGAAGATACAGCCCTATTTCAAGGCGAGATCGGGTAAGATAGGCGAGCTTAACGGCTATGCTGAGGAAATGCTTTCGGGACAAAAGACCATAAGAGCCTACAGCCGCGAGGAGGTTATAATCTCTCGCTTTGATGCTAAAAATGATATCACCACAAAGGCATATTACGATGCGGAATACCACGGATGCGTCATCGGCCCCTTTATGAACTTTGTAAATAATGTTTCGCTTTCCCTTATCTCGGTTCTCGGAGGTGTGCTTTATCTCTATTCCATAACCGCAGTGAATCCCATAGCTTTTCTTGTGATAGACCTTGGAAATGTTGCTTCGTTTATTCAGTATTCGAGAAAATTCGCAGGTCCTATCAACGAATTCGGTAATATAATGAACGAAATACAGTCTGCGATCGCGGCGGCAGAGAGGGTCTTCAGAATACTCGATACAAAATCCGAGAGCGCGGATGCGGAAAATGCAGTTGTGCTTTCCGCAGTTGCGGGCGATGTTAAGCTTGATGGGGTAAAATTCGGCTATGACAGCACAAGAGAGATACTTCACAATCTTTCATTCCATGCAAAGCCCGGCTCACTTGTTGCCATCGTCGGTCCTACAGGCGCGGGAAAGACCACCATAATCAATCTCCTCATGAGATTTTATGATGTCTGCGGCGGCACGGTATGCGTTGACGGAAATGAGATAAGAGAAGTGACTCGTGAAAGCCTGCGAAGCGCATATACCATGGTTCTGCAGGACACATGGCTCTTCCACGGAACAATATTTGAAAATATCGCATACGGCAAGGAGGGTGCCACCATGGAGGAGGTCGTAAAGGTCGCAAAGGCAGCAAAAATCGACAACTATATCGAGCATCTTCCCGAGGGCTATAACACTGTCCTTTCGGATGATGGTGTTAATATTTCAAAGGGACAAAAGCAGCTTATAACCATAGCGAGAGCAATGCTTGCTGACGCACCGATGCTTATACTTGACGAGGCGACCTCAAATGTAGATTCAAGAACCGAGCATCAGATACAGGATGCTATGTATAAGCTGATGGAGGGCAGAACCTGCTTCGTTATCGCTCATAGACTTTCCACCGTCAGAAATGCCGATGTAATATTGGTGCTTAAAGACGGCGACGTTATCGAGCAAGGCTCACATGACGAGCTTATGGAAAAAGAAGGCGGCTTCTACCGCTCACTTTACCACGCACAGTTCGATTGATACAGATTGTAAAGAACTTCAAACAGGGATTTATCGGTGAGATGAAAAACGCAAATCTGTAGGGGACGGCGACCTCGACGTCCCTAGAAGATGTGAAATTACCAGAGATTTTTAAATGACAAATGGGACGAAGTCGGAGGCCAAGCGG
>JAZROG010000108.1:0-8287 GCA_045648605.1 Eubacteriales bacterium
TAAGGTTAGGAGTATTATTCGAACCTGCCCGAGAGAACGAATTTATTAGAGCTTTCAGGCTTGTCGTCCTTGCCAAATTCATATTTGCCATCGTCCTCCGCACCCGAAATCTTCTAAAAATTCGGGCTCTCGGGTTCGGAGAAATTCAGGGCGAGCAAATTTTTGCCTTCAAAAAAGAGAATTTCGCAGGGAATATACGAATATTCACAAGAAATTATCTGCATTTGCGGCGGAAATTTGCCGTCCCGAATCGGGTTCGGATAATACTCCTAACCTTATCGTTGAGAGTCGGAATTATAGGACAGCGAAGAACTGTTTTTGCGCCCATTTCGTCAAGCATTCTGAGGTTTTCGAGAATATTTGCGGCAGTGCTGCTTTTCATAGGACTTGACTTGCGTGCGTCAATGTGTTAAAATATATATAATTATGCCGAAGGGAGGAAAAAATGCAATATATCGAGAAAAGAGCTGTTATTTCCATCGATACAGACGAGCTTTCAAAAAGAACTGCCGAGAGCGGGTATATCGGTAAATACAGCGCGCGTCCGTTTGAGAGCGCAAGGCAAAAATACCGCGATTCGCTTGCAAAGGAGCATGGCGTTTTTTTCTCCCCCGATGAAGAGCTTACGATGACGGTCTCCATCAGCGGCATCCACTATGAGATATCGGGAATGGCAGACGGAATCCTCCGAAAGGACGGAAAGATTACTGTCTATTGTATAAAGCCCGTCAGAGGTAAAGCCTTTGCAATGCCACCCGACACGGTTTTCATGGCAAAAAGCATCTGCACAGCAGGGCTTGCGGTGGCAAAATATGAAGCAGAAGGCGTAATTCTTCGCACTGTAATTTTAAATGCCGAAACGGGAAAGGAAAGGATAATAGAAAAAGAATATTCCGATGCCTTCCTATCGCGTGAAATAAGGAGCAGGATCATTGCCATTGAGCGATTTGCAAAGCTTTGCATAAAGCGAGCGACCGATGATAAGGATTCTATTTCAGGGATGAAATTCCCCTTCGGAAAGACCCGACGTGGGCAAAGAGAGCTTATCGAGGAATGCTACAGAGCCATCCACGACGGTACAAGGCTTTTTGTTCAGGCACCAACAGGAATAGGAAAAACCATTTCTGTGCTTTACCCTGCCGTAAAGGCTCTCGGAAGAGGACTTTGCGATAAGATTTTTTATCTCACAGCCAAGGCAAGCACAAGAAGAGAGGCCTTTTCGGCGGTCAAAAAAATGTTTGATGCGGGTGCTTCTCTCAAGGTAATGATTCTTGACCCAAAGGAGCAGATGTGTCTTAACACCGCCGCAAAATTCTCCGGAATGAGGATAGGCAGCTTTTGCACGGGCGAGAAATGCGAGATGGCAAGGAGATATTACGGAGGAAGCGAGGATGCTCTTTATGAGCTTCTGACAAGCGCCAACGGATACACTCCTCATCTCATTTCAGAGGTAGCGAAAAAATACGGCATTTGCCCATATGAGCTTTCACTTGATCTGAGCGAGCATTGCGACATAATTATCTGCGATTATAACTATGTTTTTGACCCATCGGTAAAGCTTCGCAGATATTTCGGAGAGCTTTCGGATAAAAAGGGTGAAAATTTCGTATTTTTGACAGATGAGGCACATAATCTTGCAGATAGGGCAAGAGAAATGTACTCGGCGGAGCTTTCCATCTCGACTCTTGAGCGCTACTGCTCAGAGTTGCCCATCGATGAAAACACACTTATCTCTCATTTTGAGGAAATAATGCGTGTTTTCAAGGGACTTAAGAAGCTTTGCGCAGATAACATGACCAAGGACAGTGACGGAAACGACATGGGATTTTATTTCAGCACAAATCCAATCTCAAAGCTTACCGATGCGCTGAATAAATTTCTATCGCAAATTGATCTGTATTCAAAAAAGCACCCCGATGCTCCCATTTCCGAGCTTCTTTTTGACCTGATAAGCGAGATCAAAGCATTCTGCACGATACTCGATTATTATGACGAGCATTTCAGGACCTATGTTCTTGTTGCAGATGGGGATATAGTCGTCAAGGCATATTGCATAGACCCATCGGGTGTTCTTGACGAATGCATGAACAGTGCCTCTGCCTGCGTGCTCTTTTCCGCAACTCTTACACCGCAAAATTATTTCATCGACGTTCTCGGAGGCGCAAAAAAGGCTGTCTCTTTGGCTCTTCCCTCTCCTTTCCCACAGGAAAATCTCTGCCTTTGCACGCTTCCCATAAGCACGAGATATGAGGACAGAGATGAAAGCTATGGCAAGATAGCAAAGGCAATAGCAGCCTCGATACTTCCGCACAAGGGAAATTATATCGTCTATTTCCCCTCTTACAGCTATATGGAAAAGGTTGCAAGATGCTTTGCAAAAGCATTCCCCGCAGTTCTTCTGAATGTTCAGAAAAGAGGAATGACACATTCGGAAAAGGAGCTTTTTCTGGATTTTTTCCGTGATGACGGAAGCACCATGCGAGTGGGCTTCTGTGTTCTCGGGGGAAGCTTTTCGGAGGGCGTGGATCTGCCCGGAAGCCGCCTTATAGGAAGTATAATAGTTGGCGTTGGTCTGCCCCAGCTTTCAAACGAGCTTAATATCATCCGCGATTTTTACGAGCTGAAATATGAGCAGGGCTATGACTATGCATATACCTTTCCCGGAATGAACAAGGTTCTCCAGGCTTGTGGCAGAGTTATAAGGCGGGAGGATGACCGAGGAATCGTCGTTCTCATAGATGACAGATACGAAACACCGCAATATAAATGCCTCTTTCCCGAGCATTGGGAAAATATCAAAAATGCAAGTTCGATTTCAGAACTTGCAAAAACCATCGACAACTTTTGGAAAAATACGAATAATATGTAAACAAAGTGATATAATTAAGTTAAAATTGTTCACATTATGTTGATTTTTTTAAGATTGTGTATATAATATATCTGTTAATCAACTTTGAACTTGCATTTTTGAGAGTTCAAAAATTTATTTTCGAAACAGATTTTTAACAAGGAGGAATAATCATGGACAGAGTAGTTCTGAAATCCATCTTCACATCGCCTGCCGACTATGAAGACAAAGAAATAACAGTTGCAGGTTGGGCAAGAAATATCCGCACAAGTAACGCATTTGGGTTCATAATGCTCAATGACGGTAGCTACTTTACAAATCTTCAGGTCGTTATAGAAAGCTCGAAAATTGATAATTACAAGGAGATCGCTTCTCAGAATATCGGCGCTTCTCTTATAGTCAAGGGAACTCTGGTCATGACCCCCGACGCTCCCCAGCCCTTTGAGCTTCAAGCAAGTGCTGTCATGGTTGCGGGCAAGTCAACTCCCGATTATCCTATTCAGAATAAGCGTCACACACCCGAATATCTTCGTACCATCGCGCATCTCCGCCCAAGAGCAAACACATATTATGCGGTCTTCCGCATTCGCTCTGTTGCGGCATACGCAATTCATAAATTCTTCCAGGACAGAGGCTTTGTTTATGCCCAGACTCCCCTTATAACCGCCTCCGACTGCGAGGGCGCAGGTGAAATGTTCAGAGTAACCACACTTGATCCTAAAACCCCCCCTCTCACAGAGGACGGCGAGGTTGATTTCTCAAAGGACTTCTTTGGCAAGAAGGCAAGCCTTACAGGTTCGGGTCAGGTTAATGCAGAATGTATGGCGCTTGCTTACGGAAGCATCTATACCTTCGGTCCCACCTTCCGCGCAGAGGTCTCCTATACACAGAGACACGCGGCAGAATTCTGGATGGTTGAGCCTGAGATCGCATTTGCAGATCTTGAGGACGATATGAAGCTTGCAGAGGATATGGTAAAATATGTTCTCCGCTATGTTATGGAGCAGTGCCCCCGTGAGCTTGAATTCTTCAACCAGAGAATAGATAAAACAGTTCTTGAAAGACTGACAAATCTTGTAAACAGCGATTTTGGCAGAGTTACCTATACCGAGGCTGTAAAGCTTCTCAAGGAAAGCGGACATAAGTTCGAATATCCCGTTGAATGGGGCATAGACCTTCAGACAGAGCATGAAAGATATCTCACAGAGCAGATATTCAAGAAGCCTGTTTTCGTTACCGACTATCCCCGTGAGATCAAGGCATTCTATATGCGCCGCAATGACGACGGCAAGACCGTTGCAGCAATGGATATGCTCGTTCCGGGTGTCGGAGAGCTTATCGGAGGCTCACAGCGTGAGGAAAGAATGGATATGCTTCTTGACGCACTCAAGACATTCGGTCTTGACGAAAAGGACTATTGGTGGTATCTTGAGCTTCGCAAGTATGGCGGAACAAAGCACGCAGGTTTCGGTCTCGGCTTTGAAAGACTCATCATGTATATCACAGGCATCACAAACATCCGTGATGTTGAGCTGTTCCCCAGAACAACCGGCAATGCCGATTTCTAATTTGATTGTTGAGGTTATACTAAATGAAATATACAGAACTTTCCCGTGCGGAGCTTGAAAAGCTCGGCGCAAAGCTTCAGAAGCAGTACGAAAAATATAAGAGCCTTGGCCTTTCTCTCGACCTTTCGAGAGGTAAGCCGGGCAAAAAGCAGCTTGATATGCTTGAGGGTATGCTCGATATCATAGCAACAAGCGAAGATTGCCGCTCCGAGGCGGGCATCGACTGCCGCAACTACGGTCTCCTTGACGGTATTCCCGAGGCAAAGAGACTTTTCGCAGAGCTTTTCGATGTTCCGGATGACAATATCGTTGTTTGCGGAAACTCCAGCCTTAATCTTATGTACGATTCGGTTGCAAGAGCTATGCTCTATGGCGTTTACGGAAGTGAGAAGCCCTGGTGCAAGCTGGACAAGGTGAAATTCATCTGCCCCGCACCCGGCTATGACCGCCATTTTGCAATCTGCGAATCTCTCGGCATCGAGATGATAACAGTAGATATGACCCCCACAGGCCCCGATATGGACGCTGTTGAAAAATATGTTTCTTCAGACCCCGCAATCAAGGGAATCTGGTGCTGTCCCAAATATTCAAATCCCGATGGAATTACATATTCCGACGAAACCGTCCGCCGTCTTGCTTCGATGAAGCCCGCAGCAAAGGATTTCAGAATTTTCTGGGATAATGCATACATCGTGCATGACCTCTACCCCGATAAGCGCGACGAGCTTCTCAATATCTATGCCGAGGCTGAAAAGCACGGAAATGAGGATATGATCTTCTTCTTTGCTTCCACCTCCAAGATCTCCTTCCCCGGCTCCGGTGTTGCTGTTTTCGGCTCAAGCCCCAATAATCTCAAATTCATCAAGCCTATCATGGGCGTTCAGACCATCGGCTTTGATAAGATAAATCAGGTAAGACACGTCAAGTATTTCAAGAGCGTTGAAAATATCCGCGCTCATATGATGAAGCTTGCAGACCTTATAAGACCTAAATTTGAGGCTGTTCTTGAAATTCTCGATGAAGAGCTTACAGAGGCGGGAATCGCAGAATGGACAAATCCTCTCGGCGGTTATTTCGTTAGCCTTAACACTATGGACGGATGTGCAAAGAGAACATATGAGCTTGCAAAGGAAGCAGGCGTGACCCTCACAACCGTTGGCGCAACATTCCCCTACGGAAATGACCCAAGAGACAGAAACATAAGAATCGCTCCCACATTCCCCTCCGACGAGGAGCTTGTGGCGGCAATGGAGGTTCTCGTCTGCTGCGTTAAGATTGCAGCGGTCGAAAAGCTTCTGAAATAATCTAACATTAAACAGTATACCCCCAAAAGCATACAGCTTTTGGGGGTTGTTATTTTCTTCATGAAATTATAAATAGACATTTGTCAGCGAGAGAAAAAACGGTGAAATTATACCCCAACGCCGATGGCGTTGCCGCAAGCGGTTGGACTCACAATTCGCCAAAGGAGACTTGTCTCGCTCAGGATGACGGTTGTGGTTTTATCATCCTTAAGTGTTCGTAGATCCCTCGACAGGCTCGGGATGACTTTTGGTGATTGTCTATTGTTTTTTCTACGAAAAATACGTACAATTTTCACGTAAACAAATAAATCTCACCCACCCACGAGTCATCCTGAGCGCAGCAGAGCGGAGTCGAAGGATCTGTAAGCATATTGGGATACCAAACAGTAGTGTGTCACCCTGAGCGGAGCATAGCGTAGTCGAACTCGCAGGAGCAATGCGTTAGCATTGGGATATAATTTCGCCATCGCCATCTCACCGATAAATTCATGTTTGTTACATTTCAATCCAATACAATAGAGCCGCCTTGCTTCATTTTGTTTCTCATAGATACAAAATCAATATTCTGTATCGTTTTCCCGCTACTCAGTGCCTCATATGCCACCCCCGCCTCCTTTAATTTTTCCTCAAGTGAACATTCAATATTAAATAACATTTTTCCTCCACTTTTTTAAAATCGGAACGTTCCGATCGAATGTATTATGACACAACTATTCGGAAATGTCAATCAATATTCAAAAAATGAGAGTAAAATTTTCAAAGTTAATATTCAGTTAATATATTGGGTGTATAATTTTATTATCTATTGTTGTAAAGGAGTGATCTTTTGAGTAAAAATAAAGTAAGCGCTTGCGGCGGTTGCGCAAAAAAGACCTCAATCGGCGGTCAGGCTCTCATTGAGGGAATCATGATGCGCGGTCCCAAGCTCTCCGCAATGGCAGTGCGCGATCCGAATGGTGAGATAGTGCTTGAAAAATGGGAAACAAAGGCGAAGTTCAACGGAAAATTCTTCAAGCTTCCCTTTGTACGCGGAATTTTTAATTTTATAGATTCAATGGCTAGCGGTTATAAATGCCTTATGCGCTCAGCGGAGATCGCAGGACTAGAAGAGGTCACAGAGAAAAACGAAGACGGCACGGAAGAGAAAAAAAGCTCAGGTATTAGCCAAGTCGGCATGAATATTCTCATGGTTTTCAGCGCCGTTCTCGGAATTGCACTTGCTGTAGGTCTTTTCATGATACTTCCTACCTTCCTCTATGATATGCTGGAAAAATTTGTTCCGTTTTTTGCATCCAAGAGCAAATATCTCCAATCCCCGTTTGAGGGTGTTCTCCGAATAATCATCTTCCTTGTCTATATGCTTTTGGTTTCGAGAATGAAGGATATAAGAAGAACATTTATGTACCACGGAGCGGAGCATAAGACCATCTTCTGCTATGAGCACGGAAACGCGCTGACGGTTGAAAACGTCAGAAAGGAAAGCCGTTATCATCCCAGATGCGGAACATCCTTTATGGTGCTTATGCTGATAGTTGGCATCATCATCGGAATGTTCATCCCCACAAATCTTCCAACACTTATCCGCTCTGCGATCAAGCTCTTGCTCCTTCCCTTTTCTGTAGGAATCGGATATGAGCTTATCAAGCTTGCCGGTAAGCATGATAATGTATTTACAAGGGTTATTTCACAGCCGGGAATGTGGTTTCAGAGGATCACGACCGTGGAGCCCGAGGACGATATGATAGAATGTGCCATAAAGGCATTTGTTGAGGTTCTCCCCGAGGACGAGAAGGAAGCAAGCTGGTAAAAATGCTTATAAGGACGGCAAAAATCTCCAAAAGAGACAGATACCGTCCTTTTCTTTTTGAAAAAAGTGAATAAATTGAATATTTTTTGCCAAAACTGTTGACAAATCGAAAAAAATATGGTATCATATATGTCGTTGTGAATATGCCCCATTAGCTCAGCCGGTAGAGCACTTGACTTTTAATCAAGGTGTCTGCGGTTCGATTCCGCAATGGAGCACCAATGCGTGATTATCCGAAACAATATTGGATAATCGGCAGCAAATCGGTCCTTGTTTTTAGGACACAAATAGAAGCGGTCAGATAAAAATCTGACCGCTTCTATAGTTTTCTGACTATTATGTATTGAGAAGAAAGTCTTCCACGATGTCATATAAATGAATAGGATGGAGTTGTCCTTTATTGCATCTTTCGCACAGATCACGTACAACAATTTCATCTGTTGAAATATCGGTTATAGATTTTATTACATCGCCATTTGAATCCTCGATTGTAATGCCGAAAGATGTATATTTTCCGTCTTCATTACTCATATTTTCTTTAAAGATACTATATTTAAACATTGTTTGCCCTCTTAGCTGTAAAAATATGAAACAAATACATTATAATAATATTTTTTGTCCGTGTCAACACAAATCGTTCGACAGTAACCGACGAGAGGTCAAAATATTAAACAAAAGCTCCATGCAGTTTTACCTGCACGGAGCTTTTGTTATTTGCATTTTGCTTTGATGTAATTTTTCAAAACGTTTTTGGCTTCTT
>JAZROG010000109.1:0-12476 GCA_045648605.1 Eubacteriales bacterium
GATGCTTTATGTTTCGGCGATTACGGGCGAAAATCTTGACGAGCTTGTGCAGAGAGTTGCCGACAGGCTGAAATTCCTTCCTCCGCTCACTATTTATGAGAGCGACTATGTTCCCGAGGACGAATATGCAAAGAGCGACGAGGGAAGAGTTACTACTGTCAGACGCGAGAATGATATGTTTATTGTCGAGGGCGAATGGCTCTTCAATCTGCTTGGACAGATCAATTTCAGCGATTATGAATCACTGAACTATTTCCAGAAGGTGCTTATCAAGGCAGGCGTTATAAAAATGCTTGAGGAGCACGGAGCACAGGACGGAGATACCGTTGCCATATATGATTTTGAATTTGATTTTGTGAAGTAAATATTTTAGGAGTTGGAGCAGTGCACCAGCTCCTTTTGTATTATAGCGGGAAATAGGAATTTATCGGTGTGTTTGAACGGCAATATCTTTGCCTTCCCTGCAAGGGAAGGCAGACAAATTCCTGTTTAACAAACTGTTTTAGAAAAAAACAACCGACTCACTTCATGAATCGGTTGTTTCGTATATATTACATTCCCTCATTCGGGTCAAGTCCCATCTGGCTCATCAGATGCTTGTTAAATTCAAGAGCGGTGTTATATCCCATCCTCTTCTGGCGGTTGTTCATAGCCGCAATTTCAAGGATAATTGCAAGATTTCGTCCGGGACGAACGGGAATTGTGATGGACGGAATTTTTATTCCCAAAATATCCATAGTTTCATTGTCAATTCCAAGTCTGTCATACATTTTTCCCTGTATCCAAGACTCAAGATTGATAACAAGGTCGATCTTTTCTGTATCCTTTACAGCACCCACACCGAAAAGACGCTTGATATCAACGATTCCGATGCCGCGAAGCTCAACATAATGGCGAATTATTTCGGGTGCGCTTCCTACAAGCGTTGTTTCGGAAACCTTTTTTACCTCAACAGCATCGTCGGCTATCAGTCTGTGACCTCTTTTTACAAGCTCGATGGCTGTTTCGCTCTTTCCGACTCCGCTGTCGCCAAGAAGCAAAAGTCCCTCGCCATAGACCTCAACGAGAACACCGTGTCTGGTGATCCTCGGAGCAAGCTCAACATGGAGATATGAAATTATTCTCGCAAGCAGGGCGCTTGTTCTTTTCTCGCTTGAAAGAACAGGTGTGCCGTAAACCTTTGCATATTTAAGTATCTCATCAAAGATGGGAAGCTCGGAGGAAAAGATAACAGCAACAGGCTCAAGCTTCATGAAATTAGCAATGTGAAGCTCTCTTTCGTTTTGGCTTAAGCCTTCAAGATATGATACCTCGGCGCGTCCGAATATCTGGATTCTCGTGCGCTCGTATTTTTCAAAAAATCCCGTGAGAGCAAGTCCCGGTCTTTCGACATCGGGGCTTGTCAGCTCGATGCCGTCAGCGTTTTCTGGGAGATATATTTCGCTAAGTCCAATGTCCTTTATAAGCTTGCTTAATTTGATAGAATAAGTCTGTTCCATAAAAGAAATACCGCCTTTCCACATCTATTATACCCGATTTTTAATTATTTTCAAGGCATTTTTCTCTATTTTTTTCAAAAAAGCCCGAAAATTCATAATGAATTAACAATATTATTATATACTATCACTGATAAGTTCATTTTGGAGGACTGTTATGAAGAAAATTTTTGCTTTTGGCTTGCTTGCCCTTATCCTTGTCCTTGCTTCGTGCTCGGGCGGTATCGCACCCATAAAGGGGGAGGCAAGTGATCTTAATATAGTTGCAAATTCCGCCGGAAATCCCATATATCTTGAAGAGGTAAGATATTTTGTCCGCAATTTTAAGCTCGATATGGAGAAAAAATACGGCGAGGGAATTTTTGAGGACGATAAATACAAGGCTCTGCTTGTGGAAAGAACCGAGAAGGCTATGCTGGAAAATGCCGCTTTTTTATCTCTCTGCGATGAATATGATATCGATATAAACACCAAAGAAATCGAGAAATATACATCCGACTATATAAACAGCTTTGCTGAGCAGCTTGGCGGTAAGGAAGAATATAAAAAGCAACTTGCCGAAAATGGCATGACCGATCATCTTCTCCGACATCTTATTTCCATTGAGGCTTTGGGTGAGGCGCTTCGTCAGGCGATGCTTGCTTCCTCTGCCATCGACGGAAGCGACGAAAAGGCAAGAGAGGTCATCGAGAGCGATGATTTTATAAGAACCTTGCATATCCTCATAAGAAACGATGAGGGCGACAGCATAGAGGAGAACAGAAAAAAGGCTGATCAGGTCCTTCATCAGCTTGACACAGGAGAGTCCTTTAACCGCATGATAGGCAGAAACAGCGAGGATATCTATATGACCACCACCGACGGATATTATTTTATGCGCGGTGAATATGAAAAGGCATATGAGGATGCTGCGTTTGCTCTTCTTGAGAATGAATACAGCAGAGTTGTTGAGAGCGAGGACGGATTTTATATCATCCTTCGTCTGCCAAAGGAGGAGGATTATATAGAAATGAATTTTGATTCCTTAAAGGACAGATATATTTATGTTATGTTTGAAAATATGATCAATGCAAGGGCAAATGAATTGGAGCTTGAATATACCGACTACGGCAAGACCCTCGATTTTGCATCCCTTGACTGATATAAGCGGAGATAAAAATGAAATCGAAACACAGAAGAAGCCGCCGTTACAGCGGCAGAAGGAGAACCGAAAAAAACAGATCCGTGCTTCTTACGGTGCTGATAATAATATTTATTATCGCCATCGTGATAGGCTCTGTTTTTCTTGGAAAATATCTTAAGATCAAGGCGGAGCTTTCTCTTAATATGAGAGACGATAATGAGACAGAGGAGATTTTACAGCCCCTGACACCCGAGAACAGTATTCTTTTTGATTTTAAAGCACCCGTCACCATCGATATTAAGCATTTTGATGTGGATAATTTTGAGAATTTTTCGGGAGAAGCGACTGCTGTATCTCTCATATTCAGAGGCAAAGACGGTGAACTGAAATATTCATCTCCCGTGGCACAGGCGCTTGGAATACAGCCATCCGATACCGCACTTCCCACTGCAAATGATATAATTTCCGCCTTTGGAGAGAGCTATGTCAGTGCTTTTGTAGTAATGCGAGAGCATAATTCGTTTGATTCATATGTGCCTACACTCCATGCCTTTGAGCAGGCTGTTCTTTACGAGCTTGCACAGGCGGGAGCGGATGAGGTGATTCTTGGCGGCTTTTCGGAGATAGATGCCGAAAGGGTAGAGATGCTTTGCGATTTTTCTGCCGATTATCATAGCGGCGCAAGTGTGAAGACGCCGATAGGACTTATGCTTCCTTATTCCTTTTTTACGGACGAGGGGGCAAATGAGCTTTGCCGTACCCTTGCAGAGCATTTTGAATTTTTCTGCGTTGATTTCAGCGATCTTGCATTTTCCGAGGAGCAGACGATAGGGGAAGCCGTAAGAGCGCGGGTGGACAGTATGCAGATGTATCTTTCAAGATATTCGCTTAGAGTGGCTCTGGATGCTGAAAATGAAGATTTCGATGAAATAAAAGGTGCCCTTGCAGATGCGGCGCTTTACTCATATCAAAGCATTAAGGTCAGCGAAATTTTCCCTGAAACCGAATAAATAAGAGACTGTCTCATTCAGATGAAGAACTTGTCTTCCTCATCTGAATGAGACAGAGCTGCTTTTGAGGTGACACTATGTATGAATCTATGAGATATCCTTTCATTATAACGGACGATGTGGGATATGCGGTCTTGTCGTATCCGTCTCTTTCCGAAAACAAAAAATGCTTCTTCTCGGGAGAAAATTTTTCGCCCGATGAGTTGAGTTTTCTTTTCAAAAGAATAAGAGAATACAGGATAGGCAAATTGATCCTTTTGAAGGAAAGCAAAAAGGGCAGGGCGGTCTTTGTTTCGCCATTTGTTTTCGCTTCAACAAGGATGCTTGTTGCTCTTGTCAGCGATATAGATTATGATATCGCTGCGTCTGTTTGTGCTTTTTCTCATGGTGATGTTGCTATGAGCTGTAAAGCGGACGAAAAGCTTGGAAAATGTAAGGAAAAGGCATATGTGAGTATTTGCGATATTCTTTATTCATTAAAGATAGCAACCGATTCCTATTCTCACGGCGAGGATTTTTATAAATATCTCTGCAATATGGTGAATGAGGTCTCCCGTATGACATTTTGCAAGGCAAATGTTGATTTTGAGCCACTATATTCGATGCCGTGTCCCGACAATTTCGATTCGGGGATTCTTTCGCTTTATCTTCTCATGATGATGAGTGCTTCTTCATTTGCTTCTCCCAAGAGATCTGCGGAGATCGGTTTTTCGGTATATAATGACGTGCTCAGTGTTTCCTTCAGCTTTTCTGCTCTTATGGATAAAAAGCAGCTCTCTGATTTTGAGGATAAATTTTCGACCGCTGTGAAAATTCTGGACAGCATATGCGCCGAAAATAATCTCCCGATTTATTTTTACCGTGACGGCATTTTTAAAAGCGGTATCATCCCTTGCCGTATCGAAAACAGCATGCAGGGGCTTAAAGCAAGGGCGGGCGCTTTAAAGGATGAGCAAGAGCAGGAGCAGAAGGAGCGTAATATCTTCCTCTCCGCCCCTTGAGCCTCCGATGAGTGAGAAAATGAGCGCGCCGATTATTATCTCATCGCTGTAATTTTTCGTTATATTTTGTATTGTGGGCTTCTCCTCCTCTTTTTCATGATCTGAAGATGAGGGAGGAGGAGCTTTTATTATCTCTTTTTTGGGGACGGGGATAAGCTCCTGATGATGTTGATTTTCCTCTGGGATTGCCGACGGTCTTCCAACAGCATCTCTTGGCGGACTCTCCTCTTTTCTGAAAGCCGTTCCGCTGTATCTTGGGGGGATGCGAAAGCCCCTTTCGTATGTTTCTCTGCTGTACATTCTGCCTCCTTTTTGAGGCTTTAAAGCCCCGAGAGAATGTCTCCTATTCGGGAGAGCCTTATTACTTTTTCAATGGCATCTGCGCGGCTTTTGCTAAGATACGGCTTAAGGGCACATAAAAGTGCCTCTCGGTTTGCCTCGCTCTTGCTTTTTGGCTTGCCGTCGCCTTTCATAAGCGAAAGGATGGTGGGGAGAGCCTTCATTATTTCGGGCGGCATGGCAGATGCGGCAGAAGCCTCTTCGGTCTTTTGCTCTGTAGATTCATTTTCTACCGTTTCTTTTCCCTTTTCTTTGTCGGTATTTGCCATTCCGAGAGACGATGCGATGCTTTGAAGGAGCTCGGGATTTTCCTTAAGCGCGTTTATCATTCCCGAAAGCGCCTCGGAAGAGGGCAGGGAAATATCGCTCATTTTCCTCTCCTTTTGTATTGCTCAAGAGCTTCGCTTGCCTTTTTTATATCCTCGTCGGTTGCGCCCGAAAGAGCTTTTCTCACCGATGAGATGTCCCCGTCTGTAATGCCGAAGGCACTAAGGTCAAGTCCGGATTCCGATGCCGCTTTTTCTATCATGCGAGCAAGCTGAGCATCATTCATGGAAAGAAGACGGTCAAGAGCCTTTTTATCAAGCTTCATTTGAAAAAACCTCCATATGTGCGTTTGCTTTCAGTATATGTTGGCTAAAATCTATTTGACAAAAAAATGGGGAATTTTCTTCATTTCTATTGCAAGAAGAAGAAAAATATGGTATCATATTAGGGTATATCGTAAAATATAGACGGAGGTGGCTTTATGGGTAATTTTGATGAGCTCAGAGCAAAATGCGAGGGCTGTACTGCCTGCTCTCTTTATAAAACAAGGACGAACTGTGTTTTCGGCACGGGAAATGAGAATGCGGATGTTCTTTTTGTTGGTGAAGCACCCGGCGAAAAGGAGGATCTGAGCGGAATTCCATTTGTCGGAGCGGCAGGAAAGCTCCTTGATAAATTCCTTTATGCCGTGGATATCGACAGAGACAGAGTTTATATTGCAAATATTCTCAAATGCCGTCCTCCGAAAAATCGCGACCCTTTGCCGGAGGAGGAGGAGGCTTGCTTGCCTTTCCTTCGTGAGCAGGTGAGGATAATGCAGCCGAAAATAATCATATGCCTTGGCAGAATTTCGGCAATGAAGCTGATAAAGCCCGATTTCAAGATAACAAAGGAGCATGGTCAGTGGTTCAAAAAGGGCAATTATCTGATGACCGCGGTGTATCATCCCGCGGCGCTTCTTCGCGATCCCCGAAAAAAAGAGGATATGCTCATAGATATGCAGAATATAAAGGCAAAGCTTGACGAGCTTTCGCTAAGTAACTAAGGAAAGAGATACTTGATAATGGATTCACAATCATTTTCTTCGCTTATTCAAATAATGGTGGTTCTTTTCCTGCTTCTTGCAACAGGCTTTGCCGCAAGAAAACTCGGAATTATTGACGAGGTTGCTTCAAAAAGGCTTTCAAAGCTGATAGTTAATATCGGTCAACCGATGATGATAGTTTATTCTCTGATAAAGATTGAATATTCCATAGAGAATACAAAGGTGGGCTTTATAATGCTTGCTCTCGGAATCGGAGTTCATATTCTCCTTTGTGTTATGGCGTTTTTTGCCGCAAAGACAGTCAAGGATTTTAACGAGCATAAGATAGCGGAATTTTCGCTTATATTTGCCAATGCGGGATTTATCGGATTTCCTATCTTTAGATCGATTTTCGGTGATATAGGGGAATTTTGGGGTTCGTTCTATGTAATAGGCTTCCATCTTTTTGTTTGGACTTGGGGAATGATCATTCTTGCAAAAGGAAGAAAAGATATAAAGATGAATATAAGGAAAATACTCTTCAATTTGGGTACTGTTCCTTGCTTTATCGGTATTGCACTTTATCTTCTTATGAAGTGGATACACATTCCTGCCTTTGTTGTGACTTACACAGGATATCTTAACAATCTCTGCACACCAATATCGGTTCTTATTGTAGGTGCGCTTATTGCAACGAGAACGGTTAAGCAGATATTCTGCGATATGAGAATGTATTATATCAGCCTTATAAGGCTCATAATAATGCCTATTGTTATATGTCTTATCGCAAAGCTTATAGGTCTCCCCGATTATATGATCCTTTTTGCAACAGCGGCTGCTGCTCTGCCAAGTGCCACCAATATCACGATGTTTGCGGAGCTTTATGATATTGCTCCCGGATATGCGGCACAGACTGTTGGTGTTACCTCGCTTTTCACCATTGTCACGTTACCTTGTGTAATGATTGTGGCAAGCATGATAGCTTAAGGCTGCCTGCGAGGGGGGCTGACGGCTTGTTCACGATAATTGATTGTTCTCAAAGAAGTAACTTACTGTATCGCGCCTCATGCCGGCGGGGCAGTAACTTTGGCCCGCCCCAAAGTTACTGCCCCGCGGCATGAGCGCCTAAAGAGTAAGTAACCTCTTCTCAGATAAACAATTATCGTGAACAAGCCGTCAGCAAATCCCCCTCCCTTTGGATAGAAAGCTAATGTTGCCATCACAGAAAAATCAAAGGATCGGGGCAAAGAACCCCGATCCATATCATCATTTCAATTCATCAACAAAATACGCTCTCGTGTGGGCAACATACCCCTCATGGTCTGTCACCGTAAGTCTGAAATAAGCTTTGCTTTCATCAATATCGGCTTTTTCCTTTGTTTCCTTCAGATACTTGTTAATATCAAATTTGGCAGAGGTGATCCTTTCGCCTGTTATTTTTGATGCAACACGGCGCTCTGTGGTGAGCATTATTTCTCTCACCTCATTTGTTTCTATATGTATTATTCCATCCTCAATATAAAGCTCCTTTATCTCAGGACCTGTTGAGGAATAAAGCTCTCCGCGCTCAAGCGCACCCATAACTGTACCGTATTCCAGCTTTTCCGCCTTCACCATTACCCATCCGCCAAAGGCTGCACGGAGAGAATGAGCATCGTCTGCCGCAATGGGGCAGAGGCGCGTGCCAAGCTTCAAAAGATCATCATATGGCTGTATAGTATCGGGATATCCGCCGCAGACCGAGGCATGGTTGTGCCATTCAATACCCCAAAGACCTTTTAGCGGTGCATAATCGGAATATGAATGGGATGGTTATAGCAAGCAAGAAATCCCGCCTCGGTAACCTTTTTTATTATGTAATTTACGCAATCGACCGTGTATTTGAATTCAAATTTTGTCTTGCGCATTTCATCGGTAATATAATTTCTTGAATTCGGTGCCCAGATGTAATCCTCATTGAAGCAGGGAAAGACGGCATTGTGCTTGTCCTTGGCATAGAAATTTATATGATATGTGGGGACATTTGTGCCAAAGCGCAGGTCACCTGTACCGTTGAGGGAAAGCTCATATGCGGTGATGGGAAGAAAATTTTCATCCTCAAGGTCGCTGTGATCGACTATCATTTTGTGATCGGTGTATGCAACGATGGAAAATCCCTTTTCAAGATACGCCTGCTTGACCTCCTCGGGTGTGAGAGAGCCGTCGGAGATGACGGTGTGGCGATGGAGATTTGCTTTATAAAACTGCCCGTCACGGGGCAAAAGATATTGCTTCATTATTATGCTACTCCGATGATTTTTTTGTATTATACCATGTCTTTTTCTAAAAGCAAACAAAAAAGGCTGATTCTCTGAAAAAATGGAGAATCAGCCTTTTGCGGATTTATCAATTCAAGATCTTACTGCTGTTGAGAACAAGAGTGCTGTAAAGGAAAAGCACATCTGCATTCTCAAAATCATATCCGAAAACGCTTGCCATATTGCCAAGATAATTGCTTGGAACATAGCGGATATCGATTACCGTTATCTTTGCATAGCTTTCTGCAAGAAGCGGAGCAATGCTGCTTCCAAAGGAATCGCGGAAGAGGATAAGCTCCTTATCGGTGGTCGCACCGGGATTTTCGATAACAACATAGGGAGTTGCACCCGAAAGATACATCTCATAGGGGTCTTTTCCATATGCCTTGTCCATGTTATAAACCTCGGAAGCGATTGGCTTTGATGTTGTGGGATGGGCTATGGTGACATTAAAGGAATCTATCGTTTCATTTGTCAGATATTTGATAGTGTCGGGCGGCAAAGGAAGCGCCGATTGACCATAATAGACCCCATAGAAGGGATTATCGAGGGTGTTTACGGTGTGTTCACCCGTTATCTCTGCTCCCATACCCGAAAGAAGTGTGTTTGCAACATCCTCGATGCTTTCCTGCTTCCAGTGTGTGTCGGTTTTGTAGTAATCACCGATGGAAAGAAGCCGGAAAATATCGATATAATCAGCAAAATCGGTTTTTTCTCGAAGATCCGATATCATCTTTTCATAATCTGCGCTGGGGTAGCCATTCTGCTCCGCAAGGAAATAATTTTTGTCGGGAATTATTGAAAGATAAATGTTGTCGGTTTTGCCCTCAAGATAGGTCTTGTAAATAAATTCGAATCTCGATGCGGCGTGGTCTATCATCTCGTCCTTTAAGGGATAATCGAGCTTTGAGGCATAGCCGTCGGCAAAATAAATGCCGTTATTTTCCTTTTGAAGCATAATATAATTTGAGAAAATGGCTTTAAGTGTTCTGAATTCATCTCTGAAGGGGAAGGCATCTATTGCGTATTTTTCAAATTTTGACATAAAGCTGTCATTATATTCAACTCCGTCCTTCATGATGCTTTCAAGGCTTACCTCGGGAAATTCAGCGGGGGGACGTCTTTCCGAATCGAGAAAATCATCCTTTGGCATGAAGAGACAGAGAGCGGTCAGCGAAAAGAGGATAGCAGCCATAAGAATGCAAACTATTCTGTTTTTGATCTTTGTATTCATATATGCGTACCTCCGTTAAAATCTGAAATAAAGGAATGGGCTGAATGAGCCGTCAACAAGATATGCGGCAACGATAAGGAAAACAGAAACAAGGAAGACAGGCTCAAGGATATTTACTATCTTGCCGGTTTTTTCGGAAGAGGAAAGCTTTATGGCGGTGTTCCTTACGATAGGTGTTGCGCCTACAAAAGCCATTATAAATATCACTGCATAGCTTCTTATGTGGTAAAGTATCTCACTTGTGGCAAGGGGGATGTCGCCAGCACCGAACATTCCGCCGATATAGGTGAATGCCTCGGCAAAGTCTGTTGCATTGAACACAACAAAGCTGAGAACAGCTGCAAGGAGAGTATAAATGTGACCTATGACCTTGCTGTTATTAAGGAATTTATAAAGCCAGAATTTTTCAATGATGAGAAGAACACCGAAGAACAGCCCCCACACAATAAAGTTCCAAGCCGCGCCGTGCCAGAAGCCTGTGAGGAACCAAACAACGAAAATATTGAAGATGTGTCTCCATTTTGAGACTCTGTTTCCGCCAAGAGGGATATAAACATAGTCGCGGAACCAAGAGCCGAGAGACATATGCCAGCGTCTCCAGAATTCTGTTGCGCTCTTTGAAATATAGGGATAATTGAAGTTTTCGAGAAATTTAAAGCCGAACATTTTTCCGAGACCTATTGCCATATCGCTGTAGCCTGAGAAGTCAAAATAGATATAGAGGGCAACGGAAATGCCATAGACCCAATAAAGAAGAACAGATTTTTCATCTGTGGTCTTTAAAAGGTCGCAAAGTTCGCTTAAGCGGTCTGCAATGAGTATTTTTTTGCCAAGACCTATCATGAAGCGGCGGATACCCTCTGCTGCAAGGTCAAAGCTGTGTGTTCTCTGCTTCAGCTCTGCGGCAACGTCAACATAACGAACGATAGGACCTGCGATAAGCTGCGGGAACATCGAAACATAAGCCGCAAGGTCAATGATGTTTTTCTGCGCGGGAACTCCACGGTAAACGTCTATAACATAGCTGATGGTCTGGAATGTATAGAAGCTGATTCCCACGGGGAGCGTGATTTTAAGAAAGCCTATATTGCTTCCGAAAATGCTATTGATGTTTTCGATAAAGAAATTCGTATATTTGAAATAGAGCATAAAGGCGAGTATAGCACCTGCCGCAGTCCATGTAAGGGCAATAGCAATTCGTCTTTTTTCTCTGAATTTTTCTATAAGAAGACCGAAAATATAGCCGATAAGAATGGCTGTTACCATTAGGATGGCGTATTTAACACCGCCCCAGGCATAGAAAAGAAGGCTGAAGGTTAGCAAAACCGCATTTTTCAGCTTGAATGGAACTGCAAAATATAAAAGCAAAAATGCCGCAAGAAAATAAAAGAGATATGTTATACTTGAAAAGAGCACTTTTTAAATTTACCTCCGTTTTGTGTTTTGAAGAACTGACGAAAAATCTAAAAAGGATGGCGGATACGGCATTGCCGCATCCGCCGTAATGTACACGAGTGTGGTAAGTATTTTGAATTTTAATTAAAGGTCGCCGCCCTCAAGAGGAGTATCGCTACTATTTGAGAAGGGGCACATAAGGAAGAATACTGTGTTGCCAACATTCTCAATGATTGTCTCATCAGCTGTTACACAGATCTGCCAACGGGGATTAGCATTTGCCTCAAGAGTTGCCTTGAAAGCATCAACATCAGCACCGTCCTCAAGAGTGAAAACGTAACCAACAAAAGCGATAGAGCCCATCATAGGACCAAAGTTAACACATTCCTTCCAGCCTGTGGGAGCCTCGTTGAATCCGGGAATCCATTCAGCACCTGCTTCGAGGGGCATTGCGCCACCCATGAAAAGAATGCTTTCGTGTGTGATAACTGCATTTGCAAGCTCCTCAGCTGTTGCTGCAGGGTTTGCTGCGATAGCATCATTGAAAACGCCGAGAAGTGTCTGGCCCCATGTGTCACCTGCAACCTCGCCGCCTTCAGCAGTTTCGGTATCAACAGTAGCGTCTGTGTCAACAGTTGCATCTGTGTCTGTTCCTTCTGCTGTATCAACAACGGTGTCAACAGAAGTATCGGGTGTTGTGTCTGTATCCTTTGCATCGTTTGTGCCGCCGCAAGAAACTACAGCGAAGAGCATAACTGAAACAAGGATGAGTGCAAGAAACTTTTTCATAATAGTTCTCCTTAAAAAATGTTTTTTCTTGATTTTTTTCGGGGCATATCAGCGTCCCCTTACCCAAAGACGCAGAGAAAAAAGAAATGTTCCCGAAAAAACAAAAAAATTTTTATTAACAAAAACATAAGCCGCCAAACAATGATGACGGCTTATATTTATTGTTTACAATGGAGCTACTAATCAGATTCGAACTGATGACCTCGTCATTACCAATGACGTGCGCTACCTGCTGCGCCATAGTAGCAAAATTGCTCAACGCAGAGTATTTTATCATAAAACTTGCAGTTTGTCAATAGTTTTTTCAAAAAAAGTTGTTTTACTCGCTTCTTTAGATGTTTTTTATCTTGCGAAGAGGCGCAAACAGGAATTTGTCGAACAGGCGGAGACATTTGTTTGTAGGGGACGGCGACCTCGACGTCCCTCAAAAGACGTGAAATAATCGTGAATTTCAAATGATAAACGGGACGTCGAGGTCGCCGTCCCCTACAGATTTGCGTT
>JAZROG010000110.1:0-8728 GCA_045648605.1 Eubacteriales bacterium
AAGACCGCTTGGCCTCCGACTTTTTGAAATTCACGATTATTTCACGTCTTTTGAGGGACGTCGAGGTCGCCGTCCCCTACAAACAAATGTCTCCGCCTGTTCGACAAATTCCTGTTTGAATTACAAAATATCACCATAAATATGATAAGGAGACAAGATGAAGGAAAAGTACATTGAAATAATAGAAAAAAGTCTTTCCGCATATACAAACGAGCATATAGCGGAATATTTCGAGAAGGTTCAGAGAGAGGGACTTACAGAGCACGGATTTGCACGTCTCACAGCCAATATCGGAATTCTTATATCTCATGGAATAAGACTTGATCTTGCACCGATATTTGTTGAAATGATGAGCTTTTGCTGTCAGAATATGCCAAAGACACTTGCTGCAAATGATTTTTCGGTAAGAGAGATACTTTTTTGTCTTATGGCTCTTGAAAAGGTGCGTGCCTTCGATATTGAAAGGATAGTTTGGTGGAAGTCATATTTTATAGAGATAGACAGAAGCCTTTGCTATACAGAGTTTGCGAAAAGTGCAGATGAGGACTTGAGTAATTGGGCGCTCTTTACTGCTGTCAGCGAGTGGATGAGAAAATATAACGGTCTTTGCGACACTGAGGAATTCGTTGAGCTTCAGCTTGAGGTTCAGCTTCGCCGCTTTGATGAAAACGGACAGTATCATGACCATAAATTCAACGAGCATCCCCATCAGCCGATGGTTTATGATCTTGTTCCCAGATTCCTCGTTGCAATACTTCTCCATTTTGGATACAGAGGAAAATATTATGAAAAGCTCCGCCATCTTATGAAGAAGGCGGCTGAAATAACCCTGAATTATGTTTCTGTTAATGGCGAGCTTCCCTTTGGCGGCAGAAGCAATCAGTTTATACACAACGAAGCAATGCTCATATCCGTTCTTGAATTTGCCGCAAATGTTTTTTATGAGGACGGCGATATCGAAAAGGCTAAAAGGTTCAAGGCGATAATAAAGCTTGCTTTGGAAAATATGGAGCTTTGGCTTGGGAAAACACCTATTCACCATGTTAAAAACCGTTTCTCCCTTGAAAGCAAATTCGGATGCGAGAGCTATGCATATTTTGACAAATATATGATAACTACGGCATCAAATATCTATCCCGCATATCTTATGTGCAATGAGGACATTCCTTGCGGCGAGCCTGATGAAAGCCCAATGACGATGGAAAATAGCAAATATTTCCATAAGCTCTTTATGCGTGCGGGGGGATATTTTGCAGAATTTGATATCAATGCCGATCCCCATTATGATTGCTCGGGTCTCGGAAGACTTCATAAGAAGGATGCACCGTCTCCTCTTTGCATCTCTGTTCCTTGTCCAAAGCATCCGAATTATACAATAACAGTTGAAAATCCTGCGGATATTTCGCTTTGCCCGGGTTTTTTGAAGAACGGCGAATGGGTATTTGCAACGGAGGAAATGCACACGGTGGTTTCTCATAAAACAAATGAAAATTCTGCCAAAGCCGAGATCAAATGCGGAGAAATCAAGGCTGAATATTTGCTCGATTCATTTGGGATGAGCATTACTCTTTCCGGTGAGGGTGAGCTTGCATTTATGCTTCCTGCGTTTGTTACGGATGGCGAGAACGAAAGCATAATAACCGTGAGTGAAAGCACGCTTGATATTGAATTTGGCGGTTATATATGCAGATACAGCACAAGCGGATGTATAGAAGATCTTGGCAGAAAGGGCGGAAACCGAAACGGAATTTACCATGCTTATTTTGCCAAGGGTGGAGATGGACTCAAGGTCAAGATTGAAATTTTCAAAAAATAATTCTTTGGGACTGCCCTCTCATCGGGGCAGCCCTTTTTTGTGCGGTGACTTTTGAAAAACAAGCCTAATTTGAAAGATTATTTACAAATAACTGTAGAATAATTTCGGTATTTGTGGTAAAATGTAAAAGGAAATAAAGAGAAAGGATGGCGGAGCATGGAAAAGAATGATATTAACAGTGCCTTTATAAGCGGAAAGGTTGAAGAGCTTTTGGGCGAGGGCTTTATTGAGCGCTCAAAGGACTGGATAGACCGATATAAAAAGCTGATGGCATATTACCGATGCGCTATAATGGAGGTTGAGACCAAGCTTAATGTTCTCAACGAGGAATTTTCTCTCCGTCATGATAGAAATCCTATAAACGATATAAAATCACGTCTCAAAAATCCCTTGAGTATTAAGGAAAAAATGGAGAGAAGGGGGCTTGAGTTCTCACCCGAATCCATTGAAGAAAATCTTTCGGATGTGGCGGGAGTCAGAGTCGTTTGTGCCTTTCCCGAGGACGTTTATACCCTTGCAAATGCGCTTCTCGGTCAGGATGATATAATCCTTATCGAGAAAAAGGACTATATAAAAAATCCCAAGAAAAACGGATACAGAAGCTTTCACCTCATTGTTAAGGTTCCGATATTTCTTGCCCATGAAAAAAGAAGCATGAAGGTTGAGATACAGCTTCGTACCATTGCAATGGATGTTTGGGCGAGCCTTGAGCATCAGCTGCATTATAAAAAAGACTTTGATTTTACAGAGGAGATGGCAAATGAGCTTACCTATTGCGCGTCACTGAGCGCCGAGCTTGACGCAAGAATGGATGCCCTCCGAAAGCTTGTTTCTGTCTCGGAAAAGGACGATAAAAATGAATAAAAACAGACTTACATACCTTTTGAATCTGATTTTGCCCGCGGTGGTCTTTTCCGCCATTGCCGGCAGCCTTACCGCAGTAATAATTTTTGCTTTTAAAACAGCTTCCTCATATATAATCTCGATTTCCGAGAGAATATATGCTGCGGGGCGCGCGGATATCAGGCTTTTGCCGCTTATCCTTCTCGGTGCTGCCGCTACGGGACTTATAGTATCTCTTATTCTTAAATACTCCCCCGAAAGCAGAGGCGGCGGTATTCCCACAGCGATCACTGCTCTGCGCGGAAACGTGCCGTTTGATAGAAAAAGAGGAATTGTTACCGTTTTCATCTCGTCTATGTTTACCTACCTTTGCGGAATACCGCTCGGTACAGAGGGTCCCAGTGTTCAAATGGGTGCGCTCACGGGGCATATAACCTCGAAAACATTGGGTAAGAAGCACCCGGCATGGGAAAGATATATCATGACGGGAAGCGCCTGTGCGGGCTTTGGAGTTGCAACAGGCTCACCGCTTACGGGAATCTTTTTTGCCTTTGAGGAGGCGCACCGCCGTTTTTCTCCAATGATTTTTATGGTCGCCGCAATGACAGTTTCCTTTGCTACGGCGGTGAATGAGCTTCTTTGCTCGGCTTTTTCTGTGTCACCAAGGCTCTTTTGTTTTGATCTTATAGAGCAGTTGCCATTGAAGAGCATATGGATAGCGGCTTTCGTGGGATTCGTTTCGGGCGTGATTGCACTTTTGGTCACAAAGCTGTATGAGCATATTAAAAAGCTTGATGAAAAGCTCAAGAGAGTTCCGTCTTCATTGAAGATAACCGTTGTTTTCCTTCTTTGCGCGCTTATTGGCATCCTTTCGCACGATCTTGTGGGAACGGGACATTCTCTCATTGACGAGCTGGTTGAAGGGATTGGTACCTGGAAATTTTTGATGATCTGCTTCTGCATAAGAGCTGTTTTTATGATAACGAGCAATATTTTGGGCATAACGGGTGGACTTTTTATCCCTAATCTTGCCTTTGGAGCGATCATCGGTGCTCTTTGCGCTCGTCTTTTGGTATGGGCAGGAGCACTTGATGCGGAATTTTCTGCTATTATTATTGTTGTGATAGGTATGGTTTCCTTCCTTGGTGCAACCTCAAGGATACCAATAACGGCGATAGTTTTTGGCGTCGAGGCTTTGGCGGGAGTGGGCGCGGTGCTTCCCATAACGGTTGGTGTTACCATTGCCTTTGTTGTTATCGAGGCTGTGGGTATCAAGTCATTTTCCGATACGGTTATTGAGGGAAAGATCGAAAAATATAACAGCCACAGAAGGAATGTTACAATAGATGCTTATCTTACGGTTGAGGAAGATGCTTTTGTTATAGGTAAGGAAATAAGAGACGTTCTTTTGCCGCCCTCTTGTGTTATCGTTTCGATAAACAATGCAATTTCCGTTAGCAGAATAGGCTCAGGTATAGCGGCAGGAGACATTATCCATGTCCATTGTCAAAGCACGCATCCGTCTCTCACTGCAAGGGATCTCGAGGCGCTTTTCGGAAAGCAGAGCTTTGATATAATAGCAAGCGGTCACAGTGATAAGGAAACAAAGCATATTCCGGATGTATAAGTCGGATATAAAAATAAAAAGTCAAGGTCATGTATTTCGTGACCTTGACTTTTGCTTTTGAAAAGAGGGATTTGTTGGCGATGGGAGAAAAGGGGCTGACGGCTTGTTCACGATAATTGATTATCTTAGGAGAAGTAACTTACACCTTAGGCGCTCATGCCGCGCGGCAGTCCCTTTGGCCCGCCCCAAAGGGACGAAAACTCTCCCGGGAGTTTCCCCTGGGTACCCCCTTTGTGCTAACCAACGCAGCCAAAAGACATTGACGAGTCAAGGATCTTTTGTTCTGCTGTAAGTGCTATGATATACCCACTTGGGGCAAAAAAGACGAGCAAGCTCGTCGTCGAGTTTGGCTCGGCGGCTAAACACCACCGTTTGCTTTGCAAAACACCAAACATCGCGAGCCCCGCCCCAAGTGGGGTATTTTTTATTTTCGCACGCCATATCATCTGTGCAAAAGGGAAAATTACAGACACTCGCAGTATTACCCTCTTACGCTTCGCGACGATTTGAACCAAATTGTTTTGAATTTAAAATATATTGCTTCGAAAAACTAACTATTTAAAACGAACATAAAGAAAAGTAAGTTTAGCGAGCAAAAAAATAGTTTTTCACCGTTTTCTCAAACCTCTTATATCAAATCCTCGCGAAGCGTAAGAGGAGAAAATGGCTACCGTTTGCTTACTATATCATTTCTGTTACACGATATAAGAGCCAAAAACAAAATCCCACTTGCGCCTGTGCTTTTTGGCGCAAGTGGGTATATGACAGTATGTGCAGCAGAACAAAAGATCCTTGACTCGTCAAGGTCTTTGGGCTGCGTTGGTGACCGATAAGGGGGTACCCAGGGGGAACGCCGGGAGAGTTTTGGTAACTTTGGGGCGGGCCAAAGTTACTGCCGCGCGGCATGAGCGCCTAAAGAGTAAGTAACCTCTTCTCAGATAAACAATTCTTGTGAATAAACCGTCAACAAATGCCCACATCCATCATCAATCAATCCCTGTTTGTCAGTTCAAGAAAATGTTGCGGGGAGCCTATAATTTACCTTCTCGCTTGCGACTGTTCGCAGAGCCGCAATGTAGCAACCACCCTTGTCTCTCTTTACAAAAATTGCATTGTATTCGGGAGAGACCTCCTCGCCTCGTTTGCAATAAAATGTCATTCTATATGTGTTTGGAGTCTCGTCGATGGAAACGATATCCAGAGAAAACGAATTTGCAACAGATTGCACCGCGGGAATATATGCCTCGATCTTCGGCATATAGCGGAACCTCGCCGTGTCGCTATGCCTTATATTACCCCCGTGATTGAAATATTTATAAAGCGCTCCCTCATATTCCGAAGCACCAATGGCGGCATTTATTCCAAGATTCGGATATTTTTCTGCAGCTTCCTTTACGGCGGTGTTTCCGCTGAATCGGGAATAATTTGTTGTCAGCAGGTGGTTGAGAAGTGAGTCACCGCATTTTGAGAGCGCAGATGCCGTGTCGGAAAACTCGGGAAGTCTCACAGAATCCACCGTCAAGGCTCCGATTATGTCCGAAAGCTCACTTATGACTTCGGTGTTTTCGGATGCGCTGCCAATGACGGATTCGTTCAGATACTCATTATTTGAGCCTGTTGGAATTATTTCGCCAACAGAACAGGAGGTCAGGGTAAGGACAAATATTAAAACAAACAAAATTATGTGCTTTTTCATCGAAATCTCCTCCCAATTTACAATATACACCATTATACCTCAAAAAAAGAAAAAGGTCAAGAGCAAGTTGCTCACTGTAACAAATAATGCCGAGAATAAATATCATATAAATAAAGATATTCCTCAAAAAGAAAAAAATCCCATGGAGAAATGATGCAGGCTGTGATTAAAGAGAGCCGCCTTCGGGAAAAATAATACTGAAAGTTGCAAAGGAAGTATTAAACGGAGGGAAAAATGAGCGTTAAGCGCGGTGATATTTTTTATGCGGATCTCAGCCCTGTCGTGGGCTCGGAGCAGGGCGGAATGAGACCTGTACTCATCATACAGAACGATGTTGGGAACAGATACAGCCCAACCGTTATTGCGGCAGCCATAACCAGCCGAATGGGGAAAACACGATTGCCCACTCATATCGATGTTTATGCCGATAAGGTTGGCCTTACAAAGGATTCTGTCATTCTTCTTGAACAGGTAAGGACTCTTGACAAAAAGCGTCTGGGCGAAAAGATGGGACATCTTGACGACGAGATGATGACGGCGGTCAATAACGCCATTGCGGTAAGCTTTGGTCTTGGAAATACTGCTGTGGGTAACGGAGATGGCACTCCGAGCGCATGATTTTTTGTTCAATTTCAATAATAATTAAAAATTTAACATAAATTTTTCTTAAAGCCTTGATTTTGTGGACTTTTCATGTTAAAATATAAATGTTTAAAAAATTTAAAAAATCAAAGGAGTAGAAAAATGGCACTTGTTACAACCAAGGAAATGTTCAAAAAGGCTTATGCCGGTGGATACGCTATTGGCGCATTCAACATAAACAACATGGAGATCATTCAGGCTATCACAGAGGCTGCCGAGGAGACAAAGTCTCCCGTTATTCTCCAGGTTTCCGCAGGCGCAAGAAAGTATGCAAAGCATGAGTATCTTCTTGCTCTCGCTCAGGCTGCTGTTAAGGATAGCGGTGTTGACCTCGCTCTCCATCTTGACCACGGTGCAGATTTCGAGATCTGCAAGGCTTGTATCGACGGCGGATTCACTTCCGTTATGATCGACGGCTCCCACCACGCATACGAGGACAATATTGCCCTCACAAAGAAGGTAGTAGAATATGCTCACGAGCGCGGCGTTGTTGTTGAAGGCGAGCTTGGCGTTCTTGCAGGCGTTGAGGATGATGTTGTTGCTGAGCATTCCTCATATACACGTCCCGATGAGGTTGAGGATTTCGTTACACGCACAGGCGTTGACTCCCTCGCTATCTCCATCGGTACATCTCACGGTGCATTCAAGTTCACACCCAAGCAGTGCACAAGAAACGAGAAGGGCATCCTTGTTCCTCCTCCGCTTCGCTTCGATATTCTTGAGGAGATCGAGAAGAGACTTCCAGAATTCCCCATCGTTCTTCACGGTGCATCCAGCGTTCCCCAGGATCTTGTTGCTGAGATCAATTCTCTCGGCGGTAAGATGCCCGATGCTGTAGGTATTCCCGAGGAGCAGCTCCGTCAGGCAGCAAAGATGGCTGTTTGTAAGATCAATATCGACTCTGATATCCGTGTTGCTATGACAGCAGGTATCAGAAGAGTATTCTCTGGCGAGCCTTCTGTTTTCGACCCCAGAGGATATCTCTCTGTTGCTCGTGACGAGGTTAAGAAGATGGTTAAGCACAAGATCGTTAATGTTCTTGGCTCTGCTAACACTCTCTGATATAAGGAAAAATAACGGAGCGGCTTGCCGCTCCGTTTTGGTAATTAAAACAAATGAGATTTAAGGAAAAATATAAGGCTCTTTTTCATGATACCGATACAAACGGTATAATTTACCCATCGAGGCTGTTTATGTTTTTGCAGGAGACGGCTCACGGACACACCAACTCTGTCGGATGCGCTCCGGAAATTATGATAGAGCGGGATGGCGGATGCTTCTGGCTGACGCGAATCTGCGTCAGTATTCTTTCTGATATTCATTTTGGTGACGAGCTTGAGGTGGAAACATTTGCTACAAACGACAGCCGCGGCTTCAGCTTCAACCGTTGCTTTGAGATATACCGCAATGGCGAAAAGGTCTGCGAGGCATATTCTGTGTGGGCGCTTATGAATCTGAAAGCGATGCGTCCTATGGCGGTGAAGGACTGGAATATCGATCTGGGGCTTGAGGATCCGATAAAGCCTTCTGCTCCGCTTCATGCTCGTATTCCAAAGGATATAGAGCTTGCACCATCGGGCACCCAAATGGTATATTACCGCGATGTGGACTATAACGGACATATGAATAACGCTCGATATCCCGACATTCTTTGCGGATTTTTGCGCGAGGATGTGCTTTCGGGAAAAAGAATTTCCGAAATAAGCATCAACTTTATGCATGAGGCGGCAAAGGGCGAGACAATCGAGGGATCTTGGGGCAAAGACAGCGAGGATGAGAGCATATATTATGTCAGAACAGTTCGCGCATCGGACGGCAATGTAAATGTCGAGGCAAGAATAAAGCTTGCGGATGTTCAATAGAAATTTGTCGGTGAGGGAGTTTCGCCACTGCGGTGGCGCCCGGCGCTGCCGTGGCTCCCACAAACTTTTGAAAAAGTTTGACCAAAACCTTGAATAGGGGAAATGTTTGGTTGTTAAACTGTTTTTTTTTCGTGTAATCACCACAAATCCCACGTAAAAAGCAGATAAACATTAAATATCTTTTTCGTTTGTAAGTTTTGATCGACCTTTTTTAAAAGGTCGCGTGAGCCGGCGACGGCGCC
>JAZROG010000111.1:0-7713 GCA_045648605.1 Eubacteriales bacterium
GACACGGATGCTGTGACCGATATTGGCTCTGAGACGGAAGCAGAGACGGAAACTGCTTTTGAAACAGAATATGTGACCGAAACAGATTTTGAAATAGTAACCGAGACTGAGACTGGATTTGAAACGGAAACGGAAACGGAAACAGAAACGGAAACAGAAATAGAAACCGAGACAGAGACGGAGACAGAGACGGAGACCGAAAGGCTGACATCGTCAAATCCCAATGCTATTATTATTGACAGAACATTGACGCTTTTAAGGTACGGCTACGGTTATCCCGAGTCAGACCGTGATGAAATAGAATACAAATATGCAAAGGCATACGGCTTCAGCGAGGGCAGAGCTGCGGTGGTTGACGATAAGGGCGTGCTTCGCTTTATAAACCCAATGGGCGAGGTCGTTATTGACGGAGTTGGCACGAAAATGGTCACCGCCAGCCGTTATATCGTAACAGAATATGCAGAGCCGCTTTACCGTCATTCGGAAAATTCAAAGGGATATCTTTATTTTGACAGCGGACTTGTAAGAGTGAGAAAGCTTGAGAGGGATTATACCTTCAGAAATCTAATATATTCGGATAGCGATGTGCTTCTTTATCCCGACGGAAGCGAATTTGAGATACCAAAGGGATTTACTCTCGTTTCCTATTCGGAGGGAGTTTTGGTGCTTAAGGGAAGCAATGGAAAATACGGATATTTCCATAAGGACGGATATTGGATAGCGCAGCCCATCTATACCGAGATAAGACCCTTTTCGGAGGGGTTTGGCGTTATGGGCTTCCTTGGGGGCAAAAAGGGAGTTATCGACAAGAAGGGAAATATAGTCATTCCCTTTGCCTATGAATATATCACCGCTCCCGCAGAGGGTCTGATGACTCTCTACAGCTATGAAAACGGCTGGAAGATATTAGTAAAAACAGCGAAATAAGAGGAACTTTATGAAAAAATCAGAGCTTTGCGGATTTCAGCTCGGAGAGACATGGATAAAGCACGGACTTGTGCTTGCGCCAATGGCAGGAGCTACCGATTATGCCTTCAGGGAGGTGTGCCGTGCCCACGGAGCATCTCTTGTTGTCAGCGAAATGGTCTCCGCAAAGGCGCTTTGCTATGAGCAGAGATGCAAAAAGAAAAATGCGGAGGAGCTTTCAAGAACGGCACCCCTTGCAGCTGTCAGGCGTGAGGAGCTCCCGATGGCGGTACAGCTTTTTGGAAGCGAGCCGGAATTTATGGCAGAGGCGGCGTCCCTTATCCAGAGCGGAGAATATTTCGGGTGCAAAAGCACCGCCACCCCTACCGCCATCGATATAAATATGGGATGCCCCGTTGCAAAGGTCGTTTCAAACGGTGAGGGAAGCGCGCTTATGAAGGATATTTCTCTTGCGGCAAGGATAGTAAGGGCAGTGGTGGACAGCGTCTCTCTGCCTGTTACGGTCAAGATGCGCGCAGGCTGGGATAAAGACAGCATAAATGCTCCCGAGCTTGCAAGAGCGCTTGAGGACAGCGGCGCGGCTATGATATGCGTTCACGGAAGAACGAGAGAGCAGTTTTATGAGCCAAGCGCCGACTACGGTGTTATTGCGGATGTGAAAAAGGCGGTAAGGATACCTGTTGTTGGCAACGGAGATGTTTGCTCAGCCTCGGATGCAATGAGGATGTATGAGGTGACAGGCTGTGACGGCATCGCCATTGGCAGAGGCGCACTTGGCAACCCGTGGATCTTTGAAGAAATAATCGCAGCCACCACGGGCGAAGAATATAAAAGACCTGCCATAGGCGAGCGGATGAGGGTCGCTCTCGCGCAAACCGAAAGAATGTGCGCTTTGAAGGGCGAATATGTTGCAGTTCGCGAGGCAAGAAAGCACGTTTCCTGGTATATCAGCGGAATACGCGGCGCGGCAGAGGCAAGAAACAGGATAAATTCGGCAGAAAGTCTGGACGAGATAAGAAAAATAGCGGACGAGATATCCTCTTGTACCGAGGATTGATTTTTTTGACTATTACAGGAGAAAGGAGGAGCTGATGGCGCATATACTTGGCTTTTCACCGAAAAAAAGCGGTGAGGATAGAGACGCAAGGCTTTCGGAGCTTGCATTGCTTGTGCGAAGCGGCAAGGAAAAGTCTTTTGAAGAGATAGTTAAGCTCTGCGAGAGAAGCGTTTATGAGCTTGCATACAGAGTCAGCAAAAACAGCGAGGATGCAATGGATATCACTCAGGATACCTTCATCAAGCTTTGGCAGCTCCTTTCGGGCGATGCTCCTCTTGATGAAATAAAGTCGTGGTATTCCTATATTTTGCGCATGGCGCGAAACTGTGCTCTTGATTTCCTTCGCAAGCAGAGCATAAGACGGCATGATTCTCTGATGGCAGAGGACGAGGATGGCGGATATAAGGAAATGGATATTCCCGATGATGATATTTCCTCGGATCCCGTGCGCTCATATGAGCGAGAGGAGAGGATAGCGGCTGTAAGAGAGGCCATAAATTCCCTTGAGGAGGATTATAGGCAGATACTTATTTTGCGCGAAAGCGAAGGACTTTCATATAAGGAAATAAGCGACAAGATGGGCATTGAAATGGGCACGGTCAAGAGTAAAATATTCAGAGCGAGAAATCATGTAAAAGAATATCTCGAAAAGCGGAACATTTTTTAAATGCGTGCGTCTCTTATAATGAAAACGGTTGAAAGGGATTTTTATGATAGATAATGAGATTTTAAGGAGCGATGAATGGGAATGTGAGAAGGTCTTTTCCGAGCTTTATGCCTATTTTGACGGAGAGCTTGACGAAAAATCCGCTTCTCGCGTAAAAGAGCACCTTGAAAAATGCGAAAAATGCAGAAGGCTGCTCTCGGAGCTTTACGATCTCTCGGAGGATATAGCTGCATCATCTGTTCCTTATCCCGATGATCTTCATTCGCGCCTGATGGGTGCTCTTGATGTGGAGATGTCAAAGGGAAGAAAAAGGAGCAAAGCTCTTGATTTCGGAAAAGCAATGAAGAAGCACGGAATGTGGATGGGCGCGGGCATAGCGGCGGCCATTTGTCTTGTGCTTGTGGGTTCACCCTTGTTCAGAGGGAGCCTTGAATTTGCAAAGAGTGATTCAAAGAGCATTGAGATGGAGGATGCCATTGTTCTGCCGACCGGCGGCATCGAGGCGGCTTACGAGATGAGCAGATACAGTGCTGAAGAGGATATTTACTATGCGGCAGACGAGCCGGAATGTATGGCGGAGGGAATAAAAGCCTTTTCGAATACCGCTCTTTCCGACACTGCTGAAAAGCCCGATGCAGACGGTGCGGATGATATGGATATGACGGGTTCTGCAGCCGAAACCGAGTCAGAAGAGAAGAATTCTGCATTCGGAAAAGATAAATATTCTCTTTTGCCGACATTTATGATTCCCCGAGATGAGCTTGGAGAAAGAAAAACAGAGTTTTTTCACTGAAAGGTGAGAAAACTCTGTTTTTTTGCCAAAAAATCGCGGGTGATTTTGTAAAAAATGTCAAAAATGAAAAAAATCATTGACAAATAAACCAATGTGTGGTATAATAATACAAAATGAACGAGGTATCCCTTGTTCAGTGTTTTCAAATCATTATGAAAGGACATATACAAGATGAAAAACACAAAGCGAATTCTTCTCATTTGCTCGGCAGTTATCATGATGGTTGCTCTTCTTGCAATCGCGGCTTATGCCGAGACATTCACAGGCGACGTTCTTACGAATGATCCCACCAATTCAAATGACCTTGTCTGGACATTTGATGATGAAACAGGTGTTCTCACAATTTCCGGTACATCCAAGGATTTTGCGCTTGATCCCACCCCCTCTTGGGATAAGATGAACGCAGAAACAGTTCCGTGGTGGGCGCATATCAACGCTGTTACAAAGCTTGTTATAGATGCTCCCATTGAAACAATGTGCGCATGTGCTTTCAACAAGCTGAGTGCTTGCACAGTTGTTGTTATTCCCGATACAAAGATCACTCTCGAGGGCTCTATGACATTTGCTAACATGAATGCCCTTGTAACCTTCGGTCCCGAGGGTACGCCCGAGGGTGTTATCGACCTTCGCAACGTCACAGGCGAGTCGGCCCAGTGCTTCGAGAATTCCTGCATGAATAAGACCATTAAGGTTCTTATGCCAAAGGAAGGTAAGGCTCCCATTAATGCCAACAAGGTTTTTGCCGACAGCACAACAGTTGCTTTCTATGCTGTAGCGGGAACTCCCGGTGAACAGATGGCAAAGAAGATCGCAGCTACTCCCGCTGAGACCTCTCCTTATGCAGATGTTGTTACAGTTGTTAACTATGACGGTACATTCGATGCAGCTTCCGTTCCCGAAAATACAACTGCAGATACAACAGCTCCTTCCGCAGAGCCTGCTCAGACTCTCCAGGAGACAAAGACAACCACAGCTATCTACGGTACACCTGTTATCGACGGTGATATCGACGAGGCTTGGGATCTTGCAACACAGATCGACTTCCCCTATAACCGCCAGGATGCTTCCGAGGATTTTCTTGCAGGTCTCATGGATTATCGCGATGAGGCTCAGAAGCCTTGGGCAAAGGTTATGTGGGATGCAAATCATCTCTATATTCTTGCTTTTGTTCCCGATGGAAATCTTCAGGTGGAATCTTCTATCGATAGCCATAACCGCGACAGTATAGAGATCTATGTTGACGAGCTCAACGAAAAGAAGGCAACAAGGGAAGAAGCAACATCCTTCCATCAGCTTCGGTTTGTTGCTGACGGCAACTTAGCAGAGGGTGACGGCGTAGAGAAAAAGTACAGCGTAAAGACTTTTGAAGATTACTACATTATCGAGGCTGCTTATACATTCCATGATGTAGCTCCCAAGCAGAACATGGTAATGGGCTTTGATGTTTCCGTAAACTGCAATAATACCGGTAATAATATTCGTGACTACTGCCTTGTTTGGAATGACCGTACAAATGTGGCATATAAGTGCCCCATGTATCTCGGTAATCTCCAGCTCGTAGGCGGTGAGGGCATAAATGCCGGTGTTGATAAACCCGTAAAGGAAGATGAAACAACAAAGGCGGACGATACAACCGCAGCTCCCGAAACACCTGTAGTTCCCGAGGGCGTTCTTCTCACAGGCAGCATGGATGGTGATTATTCTAAGTGCACATGGACTCTCACAGCAGACGGAACACTTACATTTACTGCAAATCCCGAGCACAAGGGATGGAACGAGGTTCCTTACTATAATGAGGTAACAAAAAACGGCTGGCTTGAAATGGCAGACCAGATCAAGAAGGTTGTTATCGGCAGAGGTCTTTCGAAGGTTGGCGCAGGCGCATTCGAGAACTGCCCCAATCTCGAAATCGTTGAATTCGGCAGCATCAGCCAGCTTGCAAACAATGTGTTTGTCAACTGCCCCAAGCTCACAACTATCTATAAGACAGGTAATGAGCCTGTAGTTGGCACATTTGATCTTACATCCATTTCTTCTGTAAACGGTGCAGATCACTTCATCAACTGCGGCGTTACAAGCGTTAATCTTAACAACAAGATGACGAAGCTCCATGCTAACTTCTTTGTTGATTGCGCATATCTTACAAATGTAACCATCGGTGAGACAGCCGAGACCATCGAGGACGGCGCATTCAACGGATGCTATAACCTCAAGGTTGTATTCGGCGCAGCAGCAGGCGGAGCAGCAGAGACTTTTGCTACAGCAAATGGCATGACATTCGCAAAGATCGGTGACACAGTTGAGATTCCCGAAGCAGTTGTAACAACAGCGGCTCCCGAGACAACAGCTGCACCCGAGACAACAGCAGCTCCCGAAACAACTGTAGCTGATGAAACGACAACAGCGGCAGACGGAACAACAAAGGCTCCCGATGAGGCAGCACAGACAAGCGACATCAACCTCGTTATGGTTGTTGCAATCGCTCTCGCGGCTCTCGCAAGCGCAGTTGTTCTCACAAAGAAGAGAAGCTTCAACTAATATTTGAATATCGGCACGGCAACGCATCGCGTTGCCGTGTTTTTTGTTTCTTTAATTGAATTTTGTCGAAAAAATGCTGCCGCAGAGAAAAAATTACATCTTTAGAGAAAGCTTTGACAAAAAACGCATGAATGCCTCGAAATATGCGGAATTTTGAATAAATACTCGCCCGAGCGAGAGGAATAGTCAAATGATACAAAAAATTGCAAGGAATTGTGCATAATGTAAAAAGAGGGAAAATATTTGTAAACAAAACAAAATTTTTATGCGTAAAACTAATATTTTTTGTTGAAACTCTTGACTTGTTATGTAAAATGTGGTAAAATAACATTGCGTATCCAAATAAATATATACGAAAGGAAACAAACTCATGAAGAAAACAATCAAATCTCTTCTGCTTGCAGTTCTCGTAGTATGTACAGTATGCGTACTTACAGTATTTGCAAGCGCAGTCGAGGTTGTAGCTTCGGGCTTGGTTATGAAGTATACCGATTCCGAATACAGCGTCGTAAACGATGGTACCACTAACGATGTTAGGTGGACATTCACAGATGACGGTGTTCTCACCATCTCATCAACAAATTCAATCCAGGCAATTATGAACCCGCATTGCGGATGGAGTCCAACCCCTGGGTATTTGAACAACCGTCCTTGGTCTGAGTATGCAGCCCAGATAAAAAGCGTTGTTGTTGAAGAAACAATAACAAGCATCGCGTCTCATAGCTTCTTTTGTAATCTTGAGAATTGTGTATCCATCACATTCAAGGCAGAGACTGTAGAACTTGCTGACGTAAACATGGTATTCGCCAATCTTCCCGAACTTACAAGTCTTAAGTTTGAAGGTGCGGATTATACCGGATTTGAAGATGTTAATGTAATCGACCTTCGTTACTTTACCAACTGGTCTAATCAGACATTTGAAAATTCTTGCAGCGGTAAGACTATTTCTGTTCTTCTTCCTTATGAAAAGAATGTACCGATATCCGAAGGAAATGTGTTTAATGTAGAAACCGTCGCAACCTTCTATGCGAAAGAAGGCACACCCGGTTATACCTTTGCAACCTCCATGGATGAAAACGGCAGTAGTCGTGGCATCACTGCAGATAACGCAGGAAAGGCATCTTATCCAAGCGTTGTTATAACAAGCGGTCAGGTTGACCAGACAGATGACAATGAAAATGACCTTGTTTGGAATTATGACGGCAAGACAAAGACTCTTACAATTTCCGGTGACAGCACATCTATCCTTTGGGAGGATGGAGCAACATCCGGCTATACAGACGTTTCCATGATTCCTTGGATGGCAGCGTATCAGAATGAGATCGAGGAGATTATTGTTGATGCTCCCATCGCAACAATTCCCGCTGCTATGTTCTACAAAATGGAAAATCTTAAGTCCGTAACACTTCCCGAGTCTTGCACATCTCTTGGCGGAATGGCGTTTGCTTATGCTACTGCTCTCACCGAGATTAATACAGCGGGCAAGTCTCCCGCTGACGTAATTGACCTTCGTAACTTTACAGCTACAAGCTTTGGTACACAGATATTCGAGGGTGCTCCCAAAGAAGGCGCAACTATCTGGATGCCCAGAGAAGGCAATATAAATCTTAATGATAAGTTCGGTATAAAGGACGGGGCATATAATTTCGTTGTATATCCCGGTTCTGTAGGTGAGGATGTCGTTTACGGTATGCAGAAAACTCCCAATGAGAATGTTTTCGGTACTTTCAA
>JAZROG010000112.1:0-3646 GCA_045648605.1 Eubacteriales bacterium
TTGCAAGCACCTCAGAAAGATCGGCAATGTCGATAACCTCATATCCGTCTATACCAACAATGATATCACCCGGCTGCAGGTGATTTTCCGCATCATAGCCCTCATTCACCTCGGCAACAAGAACTCCCGTGGCAGGATATATTCCGTTCTTTGTAACAGCGCCGCCTTGAATACCGATAATAACACGCTTTTCTGCTATGCTTGTATTGTTCTCCACAATATCCTCGCCCGTCTCGATTATTTTATTGAGGATAACAAGTGCGCCGTCAATGGGAATGGCAAAGCCGATGCCGTCATAGCCGTCTGCTAGCTTAAGAGTGTTGATTCCTATGACCTGACCTCTGTCGTTTATAAGAGGTCCGCCGCTATTACCCTTATTTATGCTTGCGCTTGTCTGAATAAGAGTCATGGTCTTTTTCAGAGCACCTGTAATATCATCATATATCTTGACATTTCTGTTAATTGCGGAAATTATACCGTCGGTAACCGTTCCCGCAAGCTCAAGTCCTGCAGGAGTGCCGATGGCAACCGCAAGCTCACCCACAATAAGCTCCTCGCTTTTGCCAAATTCCGCTGCGGCATATCCCTCACCCCCGACCTTGACAACAGCAAGGTCGCTCAGCTCATCTCTGCCGACGATCTCCGCATCAATCTCGGTCCCGTCTTGCATTATTACCTTAACAGTCTTTGCATTTTCAACAACGTGTGCGTTTGTGGCAATATAACCGTCTGCGGTCATAATAATTCCCGTACCGATACCGCCACCCGACTCGGTGGTTATCTCGATTCCCACAACGCTGGGCTTAACCTTGTCAGTGATCTCGGGGATAGTAAGAACACCGCTTTCGCTATCGTATTCTCTTACATATATTGTTCTCTCATGCTCGATTATCTTTGTTTCGGTAATGTTGGCAAAGCCGTCAAGCATGAGTATTGCAATAAGAATTGCAAAGCAGATGGCAAATGCCGCGGTCATAACGATGGCATAAGTCCTCATGCCGCTCTTCTTTTTCGCCTTTTCACGCTCCGAATTTGCCCTCTCCTGCTCCTCATAATTCCATTTATACGCATATACTGTCTTTGGTGCAGGCTCTTCCCTTATCTCTGTCTCCTCGTTCTTTTCGGGCTCCTCTAAAGCCATTTCCTTGTTTTCCTCATTCTCAAACATATTCTCTTCCATAATTAACCTCGCACAAATATAACGGTAAATACCGTTCTTTCATTATTTCTCGAAATTCTTATCTCTGCGCCATGGGCATCCGCGATCCTTTTTGCTATGAACATTCCAAGACCGCTTCCACTCCTTTTACCGCTTCGGTAGAATGGCTGAAAGATCTTTTCCTTGTCCTCTTCACTTATTTCATCGCCGCTGTTTTCGATATGAACAGCATTGCAGCCGTCAACGATATCAAGAGCAACCACCATCTCTCCGCCCTCATAGGAGAATTTTACCGCATTTTCGCAGATATTATACAGCAAACGGGTAATTGCCTCCTTATCTCCCATGACGGTTTGAATAATATCAGGCTCTTTAAAGGTGAATTTCAGATCCTTTGCCTCAATTTCATCAAGAAGGGAAACCACAACATTTCTTGCGCAGTCGGAAATATCCACCCTTTCGGTTTTGTAGCCTTCAGCTCCCGACTCTATCCGCGATGCCTCAAGTAGGGATTCGCAGATAAGACGCATCCGCTCTGCCTCGTCTCTGATAACAGTTAAATAATGCCCTCTTTTCTCATCGGGAATAGTTCCATCGAGCATTGCTCCCGCAAAGCCCGAAATAGAAGTTAGCGGTGCCTTCATGTCATGCACGGACGATGAAATTATCGCAATCAACTCATTATTATCCATTTACAGTCTCCCAAATAACGCGCCAATGCCCTTATGCGGCATTGGCGCGGTTTAGTCTTTTAAATAAGCTTGAATTTATAACCAACGCCCCAAACAGTCTGAAGAGTCCATTTATCCGAAATGCCGTCAAGCTTTTCGCGAAGTCTCTTAACGTGAACATCAACAGTTCTGGAGTCGCCCAGATAATCAAAGCCCCAAACCTTGTCAAGAAGCTGATCGCGGGTAAAAACATGGTCAGCATTTGAAGCAAGGAAATAGAGAAGCTCCAGCTCCTTCGGAGGAACATCAACGCTCTTACCGCCAAGCTTCAGCTCGTATTTCTGAAGGCTTATCTCAATATTCTCAAATTTGATAATATCATCATCGCTCTGTGACGCATGAGCATTATAGCGGCGAAGCACCGCCTTCACTCTTGCGGAAAGCTCCTTTACATTGAAGGGCTTAACGATGAAATCATCTGCGCCAAGCTCAAGACCGAGAACCTTATCAAATACCTCACTCTTTGCTGTTATCATAATAATCGGCTTTGAGGACTGCTCTCTTATCTCGCGGCAGACTTGCCAGCCGTCCTTTTTGGGAAGCATGATATCGAGCAGAATAAGATCAGGCTCATACATTTTGAAAAAAGCAAGACCCTCGCTGCCATCACTTGCAACCTTAACCTCATATCCCTCATTTTCAAGATATATTTTAACAAGATCACATATGTTAGCATCGTCATCAATAAGCAGAATTTTTGTATCCATCATACTGTTTTTACCTCCTTGAGATCCCCGATGATACCATTTTAAAGCATAAATGGGAAAATCGTGTGATTGAATTTTGAATTTTCACAGAATTTTGTCGTAAAAATGAAGAAAGTGTGTGTAAAATACCACTTTCATTTTAATATTATATCATATTTTACGAAAAATGCAATGATTTTTTAAGAAAAAATAAATTTTTTTTGATGTAATTGATAAATATACTTGAAAAATTCATAGATATGAGCTATAATATTATGAATAAATATGTTAGGAGAAATCTTTATAAATGAAACTCGGTATAGTTGGTCTGCCGAATGTCGGCAAAAGTACACTTTTTAATGCCCTTACAAATGCGGGCGCAGAATCTGCAAACTACCCCTTTTGCACCATTGAGCCAAATGTTGGAATAGTTGCTGTTCCCGACAGCCGTCTTGATGTTCTTGCAGAAATGTATAACCCCGAAAAATACACACCCGCAGTTATCGAATTTGTTGATATCGCAGGTCTTGTAAGGGGCGCCTCCAAGGGCGAGGGTCTTGGAAACAAGTTCCTTTCCCATATAAGAGAGGTTGATGCTATCCTTCATGTAATCCGTTGCTTTAATGATGATAATATCATCCATGTTGACGGCGCAATCGACCCCATGCGTGACCTTGAAACCATCAATCTTGAGCTTATCTTCTCCGACATTGAGCTTATTGAGCGCCGTATCGACAGAACAAAAAAGATCCTCAAGGGAGATAAAACAAAAGAGGCGGAGGTTGCATTCCTTGAAAGACTCCATGCAGAGCTTGAGGAAGGTAGACCCGCAAGAGCAGTTTCTATGACTGACGACGAGCGTGAAATGATCGCCGACATGCCCCTTCTTTCCGCAAAGCCCGTTATCTATGCTGCAAATATTTCTGAGGACGACGTTGCCGACGGCGGAAGATCCTCCGAGCTTTTCCTCGCTCTTGAGAAATATGCTCTTTCCGAGAATTCCGGAATCCTTCCCGTTTGCGCATCCATCGAAGCCGAGCTTTCAGAGCTTGACCGCGAGGACAAGGAAG
>JAZROG010000113.1:0-6777 GCA_045648605.1 Eubacteriales bacterium
TATACAATATCATCCGGATTTGATATATAGGGCGCAAGATAACCCTTCGTAACCTTTTCGCCATTGACAAAAAGGTCATAAAAGCCAAGACCGCAAATAAGAATTTCTGCCTTATCGGGCTTTGCGGAAAGCTTGAAGCTATGTCTAAACACAGGTGCACTTACATGATTAAATTCATTACAGGTTTCTCTTGTCGCACAAACGAATTTTCTTGAAAAATTAAGCATTTTGACCTCCGAAAATCTCCATCAAAGCGAGGATGGATTAAAATCTATTGAAATATAGGGTTTTCTGCCGTATTTTGAGCGACCTCTTGCACTCTCTCCCGAAAAAAGTCGGAGAATAGATGCAAAAAGCTCACGGCTTCTTTTGTTGAGACGGCATTTTATAACAAGACGCATCCTGCATCTGCCCTCAACCTTATACACGGGTGCTTCAAAAGGGCCAAAGACCACCGTTTTGACATCGGAAAAAGCTCCCCCGTCCTTTGTCAGCGTTTCAAACTCCTCACAGAGCTTACGCACTGCCATGAAAAGCTCCCTCTCGTCCTCCGAGCTTACCGTCACAAGCACGATATCGCAAAAGGGCGGGAATACAAGCAATTTTCGAAGCTTTATCTCTCTATCGTAAAAGGTCTCGTAATCCTGCGCGCAGGCAAGCCTTATAACATCGTGGTCGGGATTGCAGGTCTGAATTATCGCCTTTCCCTTATCCGAGGCTCTGCCCGCTCTGCCGATAACTTGAGTAAGAAGCGAAAAGGTTCGCTCATTTGCTCTGTAATCATCAAGATAAAGAGATGAATCGGCAAGCAAAACACCAACAAGGGTAACTGCGGGGAAATCATGTCCCTTTGTCACCATCTGTGTTCCGAGAAGGATGTCCGCTTCTCTTGCCCTGAAAGCACCGAGAAGCTTGTCATATGAAAATTTTGTTGAAGTGGTGTCTGTATCCATTCTGAGGACCCTTGCACCACCTACAAGGAGCGAAAGCTCCTGCTCCACTCTTTGTGTTCCATAGCCCATATGCGCCAGCTTATCCGAGGAGCATTTTGGGCACTTTTCGGGAAGCGCGGCCTTATGTCCGCAAAAATGACAGGCAAGATAGCCCTCGTCATATGTTCCCCTTTTTGTATGATACGTCATCGAAACACTGCAATTTGGACATGACAGTGCTTCTCCGCATTTTCTGCAGCTTACAAATGTATTATAGCCGCGCCGATTGAGGAAAAGAATAGATTGCTCTCCCTCGCTGTATGCTCTTGAAAGCTCATCGGTAAGATGTGCTCCAAGGGGCGAAACATTTCCCCCTTGTGCCTCTTCTCTCATATCCGCAATGGTAACGGAAGGAAGCTTTGCGCCGCCATATCTGTTTTTCAGCTTTATGAGAGTATATTTTCCCTCGGTTGCCTTTTGGTAGCTTTCAAGGGATGGTGTTGCCGATGCCAAAAGCATCATTGCCTTTTCTGCGGCACAGCGGTATCTTGCAATATCTCTTGCATGATACTTTGGATTTTGGTCGGATTTATATGTCTGCTCCTGCTCCTCGTCAATTATAATAAGTCCGAGATTGCGAACAGGAGAAAAAACAGCACTTCGGGTTCCGATAACGATTTTTGCATCCCCCTCAAGCGCGCGCAGATATGCATCATATCGCTCGCCCGAGGAAAGTGCGGAATGAACGACCGCACAAAGCTCTCCGTATCTTTTTTTGAAGATACCTATGGTCTGGGGAGTAAGAGATATTTCGGGCAAAAGCAGAATAACTCCCTTGCCCCGCTCCAGCATCCTGTCAATTATTGCAGTCATAACGCTGGTCTTTCCGCTTCCCGTTACACCGTGCAGAAGAGCCGCCCTCGCTTCGCCGCTGTCAGAGAGCTCGGATAGCTTGTCATATGCCGCCCTCTGCTCGTCATTCAGAGTTATTTCCTTTATTTCGCCCGCAGAGAGCGCTGTATAAGGATCTCTGAAAACTATTTCCCTCTCCTCGGAGAAAACGCCCTTTTCGCAAAGTGCCTTAAGATTTGCCCTTGTGACCCCAAGCGAGAAAAGCTCTTCATCCGAAAGAACACCCTCGGATGCGAGGATAGCAGAGATGGCATCAAGCTGCCCCTTTGCGCTTATGCGGCAAAATGCGCCCTTTTCGTGCCTTAATATCTTTTCCGCCTCGGAATATGATATGGCAAGAGTATATTTGCTCACGGTCTGCTGCTTTGAGCCGCTTCTGAGTGTCATTTCTCTTGTAATATACCCCCCCTGAAGCAGCTTTTCCGCGCATTCTCTTGCGCCTACGCCGAATTTTTCCTTCAGGGAGCTCTCGGAGATGACCTTTTTTTCTCGGATAAATTCTAAAACTCTGATAACAAGCTCGTTTTTACTCCTCGGCTCGCCCTCCTTATCGGTGGGGCGGAAATATTCCACAAGCCTTGAAAATGCAGCAGATGGGATCATAGCGTGAACCGCCTCTCCCATAGTGCAAAGGGTCTGCTCGCGCATATAAAACGCAAGTCCCATTCTCGTCTCGTCAAGGAAAAGCTCCTCTGAGCAAACCGACATAACAGGCTTTATTCCCTTAAGCTCCGGTGGCACATTTTCCATAAGAGCAGTTACAAGAGCAAGAGTTCTTCTGTTGCCGCCGCCAAAGGGAACGGTAACAAAGCTTCCCACCCTTATATTTGCTCGCATCTCTCCGGGAATATAATAGTCGAATGCGCGGTCAAGCGCAAATGGATTGTCAAGTATATAAACGCTTGCATATTGCGGCATGGCGCACCCTCCCATTTATTATTTTTTCGGAATATTATTCCTCGTCTCCGTCCTCTACCTCAAGAACATCGTCCTCTTCGAAAACGGTATCATCGTCCTCATCCTCATCCGCAAAGTTCAGAGCCATATTTCTTCTTGCTTCCTCTGCGAGAAGTCTGCTCTCCTCCGCAAGCCTCTCACTCTCTGCTCTTGCCGCTCTCTTTGCAGCAGCAGCCTCGGGATCGAGAATTACGAAATCTCCCGTAAAGAGACGGTTGATAGCGCACTTAACAGCCTTTTCATCTCTGAATTCGCGCTTGATCATGGCATAGATTGCCTTATCTGCATCCTTATTGCCCTGTGTCATCTTTTCTGCGGTTTCTCTTTCCTTAACATACTCGTCTGTAATCATTCTTGCACACTTTGCTGTGGCAATAACCAGCTCATAACGATTGTACTTGTCCTTTGTAAGATCACTGATAGATGGGAAAATCATAAATATACCTCCATGCCTTATTAGGCTAATTTTTTACTGTTTTTTATTTCGAAGCTTGTTCGAAAATTACTAAAAATTACTCAAAATATTTTTTTGCCGCATCTGGCGTGCGCGAGAGCCTGAGCTTTTCCGCATGGACGATGGAAATAATATCGTCTGCACTCATCTCTGCACCGCCATCGCGGTTATAAACCACATAATCGTAGCTATGAAGCCTTGTAAGCTCCTCGCGAGTTCTCTCAAGTCTCTTGAGAATAACCTCCTCGCTTTCTGTACCTCTGCCGCGAAGTCTTGATTCCTGAATGGAAAAATGCGGCGGCAAAAGCATTATGAGAACTGCATCGGGATAGAGCCTTTTAACATTCTCCGCTCCCTCCACCTCGATTTCGAGAATGAGATTTTTTCCCGAAGCCAGAACATCCTCGGCTTCCTTTCTCGGAGTGCCGTAATAATTCTCGCAGTACCTCGTATATTCAAGCATACCGCCGTTATTTATGCGGTCCTCAAATTCCTCGGTGCTTATGTAATGATAATTGACACCGTTTACCTCGCCCGGGCGCGGTGCTCTCGTGGTTGCAGAGACCGAATAGACAAAATCATCGTTTTTGTCCATCAGGCATTTTAAGACAGTTCCCTTTCCGCTACCCGCAGGACCACTGACAACAAGAAGCAGGCCTTTATTATGCAAAGCACTCATTCCTCTGCCTCCTCGTCCTCACCGTCATCTGCGTCGCTCTCACTATCCATTCTGTTTGCAATGGTTTCGGTCTGTATTGCCGAAAGAATAACAAGCTCACTATCGGTAATTATAACCGCTCTCGTTCTTCTTCCGCAGGTAACATCGATAACTCTGCCCTCATCCTTTGAATCCTGAACGAGACGCTTGATGGGAGCCGAATCGGGGCTGACCAGCGCAACGATCCTCTCAAGAGCAACCATGTTTCCAAAGCCTACGTTGATAAATTTCATATAAACGTCCCCTCTTATTCTATATTCTGTATCTGCTCACGAACCTTTTCAAGCTCGGTCTTAACATCCACCACATACCGTGCGATATTTGAATTATTGCATTTTGAGCCGATGGTGTTTATCTCTCTGTTCATCTCCTGCATAAGGAAATCCAGCTTTCTGCCCACAGGCTCTGTGCTCCTTGTATATTCATCAAAGGCATCAAAATGCGAGCGGAGACGCACAAGCTCCTCATCGATTGCAACCTTGTCGGCAAATATTGCACATTCGGTAAGTATCCTGCTTTCGTCAATGCTGATCTTATTGTCCGAAAGCATCTTGCGTATTCTTTCCTCAAGCTTGACCTTATAATCTGCGGTGTCGCCAAGGGAAAGCTCCTCGATCTTATTAACGGTCTCTCTTATTCCGTCGATCTTTGCGCAAAGATCGCTCTCGATATTGCCGCCCTCGCGCTCTCTTGCAAGGATAAACTGCTCTATCGCCGCATCAAGCACCTGTGATATATCCGCCCAATCCCGCTCTGCGTCCTCCTCGGGCTTTTTGACAACGAAAATGTCGCTGTATCTTGCAAGGCTCATAACGCTGATGTCATCACGCAGAGAAAAGGTGTCTCTTATGCTTCGGAGAGCATTCAGATACCCCTCGGCAAGTGCGAAATCAACCGATATATCCGCCTGTGCACTCTCGATAACATCAACTCCTATGTAAATATCGACCTTTCCGCGAGTCAAGCCCTTTGATTGAAGATATGGCTTTATCCTCTCCTCAAGAAATGAAAAGGCTCTTGATATCTTAACGGAGCAATCGAGATATCTGCTGTTTACGCTCTTTATCTCGGCAGTGATGTCCTTTCCGCCGATTGTGCCTCGGGCGCGCCCGAAGGCTGTCATGCTTTTCATCATAAAAATGATCTCCTTTTAGCCGATTTTAATAGAATTTTTCGGCAATTTAAATCTAATTATAGATATACATAGTATATAATACACCAAAAATGCGATTTTGTCAACTTTTTTCGGAATTTACGGATGGTTTTTTTGTACAAAAAATTCGATTCCCTTTGGCATTTTTTGAGTGGAGATGACGTTTTTTCGTTTTTTCGGCAAAAAAATATAAACTTTTTGAAAATATTTGGCAAAACCTATTGTAAAAATCGAAAAAATAGTTTATAATAGAGTGAAAAACTTTAAATTATCAAACTACTAATCGGAGGATTACAATTTTATGGTAGTAGCAGGCGATTTCAAAAACGGTATTACTTTTGACAGAGACGGCCAGGTTCTTCAGGTCGTTGAATTCCAGCACGTTAAGCCCGGTAAGGGTGCGGCTTTCGTTCGTACTAAGCTTAAGAACGTTATCACAGGTGCGGTTATCGAAGAGACCTTCAACCCCACTGATAAGTTCGAGAATGCTTATATCGACAGAAAGGATCTTCAGTATTCTTATGACGATGGCGATCTTTATCACTTCCTTGACACAGAAACTTGGGAAGAAACCCTTGTTGGACGTGACAAGGTTGATGACAACTTCAAGTTCGTTAAGGAAGAGATGATGTGCAAGATCATTTCCTATAAGGGCAATATCTTCGGCGTTGAGCCTCCCACATTCGTTGAGCTTGAGGTTACTGATACAGACCCCGGATTTGCAGGCAACACAGCAACCAACACTCTTAAGCCCGCAACTCTTGAGACAGGCGCGGTTGTAAAGGTTCCGCTCTTTATCAATATCGGCGACGTGCTTAAGATCGACACTCGTACAGGCGAGTATCTCTCCAGAGTTTAATCTATAACCATTAAGGGGAAGTCCGTTTACAGGCGCTTCCCCTATATTTTAAAAACTAAAAACAGAAAGGAATTTTATATCATGACACTTACCGAAAAGGCAGCTTATCTTAAGGGACTTACAGAGGGACTCGGACTCGATGCGGCAAAGCCCGAAACAAAGATCATAAATGAGCTTATCGCGCTTGTAGAGGATATGTCCCGCACCATTGCAGATCTTGAGGAGGATGTTGAATATCTCAACGATTATATTGAAGAGGTTGACGAGGACCTCGGCACACTTGAAGAGGATTTCTATGCAGATGATGACTGCGACTGCGATTGCGACTGCTGCGATTGCGATTGCGACTGTGATTTCGATGACGATGAGGATTTCGACGAGGAGTGCTACGAAATCGAATGTCCCTCCTGCGGCGAGACCATCTGCTTTGATAGCACCATCGATCAGAATGACCTGGTTTGCCCCGCTTGCCAGGAAAAGATCAACGGCTAATTAAATATTGAATTAAAGGAACCGTGTCTTTGACGCAGTTCCTTTTTATTTTTCGTTAAACAGGAATTTATCGGTGAGATGAAAAACGCAAATCTGTAGGGGACGGCGACCTCGACGTCCCGTTTATCATTTGAAATTCACGATTATTTCACGTCTTTTGAGGGACGTCGAGGTCTGTACAGTGTAGTATGATAGTATACAGGTAGTGCAAGATGATAGTATACAGTTTTGTGATATAATAAAGGCAGAAAAATGACCGCAAAGGAGGTTATTAAAATGCCTTGGAAGGACAAAACTGTG
>JAZROG010000114.1:0-26545 GCA_045648605.1 Eubacteriales bacterium
CTTGCAGACGGCAACGCGACAAAATATTACGAAAATAAGCTCCGTTCCGCCGGCAGAGAGGTTATTGCTATCGATTGCAAGGACGGCAAGGGGATTAAAAATATCCAAGTCGGCATTAAAACGCTTATGAAGGAAAAATTAGAGCGTGATGCCGCGCGCGGTATTAAAAGACCTATTCGCGCTATGGTTGTTGGTATTACCAACGTCGGTAAATCGACCTTAATTAACACCATAAGCGGTACTAAAAAGGCGGTCGCGCAGGACAGACCCGGCGTTACCCGCCATAATTCGCGTATTTCGGTGCCGTCGCTCGGGTTGGAGCTAACCGATACCCCCGGTATCCTTTGGCATAAGTTCGAGGACCAAACGGTCGGTATTAAATTGGCTTGTCTTGGCTCGATAAAGGACGATATTTTAGATACTCTCGAGCTTGCGGTTAGGTTAATCGGAATTATCCGCGTTCACTATTCGAAATGCCTTTGCGAGCGTTTTAAGATAGAAATAGAGGAAACCGACAGCGATTACGAGCTTTTCGAGAAAATCGCCCGTAAGCGCGGCTTTTTGCGCGCAGGCGGCGTTATTGACGAGGATCGCGCGGCGGGAGTTATTTTAGATGAGTTCCGCGCCGCTAAAATAGGAAGAATAACGCTTGATCGGGAGTGATTTTATGGCACTTGATTGGGGAATAGAAATTTCCTTCCGCAACGGAGATGAAACTATCGTTTGCGGTTGCGACGAAGCAGGCAGAGGTCCGCTTTGCGGCCCTGTTTATGCCGCCGCTTGTGTTCTTCCCGAAGGACTCTATATAGAAGGACTCAACGATTCGAAAAAGCTTACAGAGAAAAAACGCGAGGCTCTTTTTGACATCATCAAAGAAAACGCACTTGCTTATTGTATTGCATCGGCGTCCGTCGAAGAGATAGACGAGCTTAATATTCTTGAAGCTGACCTTCTTGCTATGCGCCGTGCCATTGAGGGACTTTCTTTAAAAGCCGATTTTGCGCTTATAGACGGAAATATCAACCGCGGTTTTTCAATCGACAGCGCGGCTATAATAAAGGGAGATGCAACATCAATGAGTATTGCTGCCGCTTCCATCCTTGCAAAGGTTGCAAGAGATAGGATATGCGCCGAGCTTGATGCTGAATATCCTCAATATAAGATCGCAAAGCATAAGGGATATGGAACAAAAGAGCATAAAGAAGCATTATTTAAATATGGACCTTCCCCGATACACAGAAAACAATTTATAAGATTCCTCGACAAAAAAGATGAAGAGTAACGATAACGGACGCCTTGGTGAGTCGATTGCGGCAGAATTTTATGAAGCAAACGGATATACTATTCTCGAAAAAAATTACAGATCAGGACACAATGAAATAGATATCATTGCCAAAAAATCAAATCATATAGTTTTCGCCGAGGTGAAAACCAGAACCAAATCTGCTTCTCTTGAGAAATTCGGCAGTGCAAAAAGCGCTGTTGACAGGTACAAACAAAAGCATCTTCTTGACGCGGCCCTTGAATATATGTACAATACCAAAAGCGCTGCAGGACTTCGTCCGAGGATGGATGTTGTTGAGGTTTATCTTACAAAGGACAGAAGATTTTTAAAGCTGAATTATATAAGAAACGCTTTCGGAATCAGAAGCGACAACAGATAAAGGTTAATAATTAAATTACATAAACGAAAGGCTGAAAGAAATGAAATATCAGAGCACAAGAGACAATCAAAAAACAAAATTTGAATCTGCGCAAGCCATAAAGCAGGGTCTTGCAAATGACGGAGGACTTTTCGTTCCCGATGAGATCCCTTCCCTTTCATTTGACGACATTAAGGCTCTTTGTCCTCTTCCTTATCCCGAGAGAGCGGCAAATATACTTTCAAGATATCTTACCGACTATACATATGATGAGCTACTTGCCGATTGCAAAGCGGCGTACAGCGAAAAATCCTTTGTTGGCGGAGCTGCTCCCGTTAAAAATATCCATGATAATATATATTCTCTTGAGCTTTGGCACGGTCCTACAGCAGCCTTTAAGGATATGGCTCTTCAGATCATGCCCAGACTTCTTTCAAGAGCGCTTGTGAAGACAGGAGAAGAAAGAACTGCGCTTATCCTTGTTGCAACATCGGGTGACACGGGAAAGGCTGCTCTTGAGGGTTATAAGGATATAGACAGAGTTAAGATCATGGTTTTCTATCCCACAGGCGGTGTCAGCCGTGTTCAGAAGCTTCAGATGGCAACACAGGATGGCTCAAATGTAAATGTTTGCGCTATCAGAGGTAATTTTGACGATGCACAGAGCAATGTTAAGAAGATCTTTGCTGATGCCGATATGTCAAAGGCTCTTGATGATAACGGTTATTTCTTCTCAAGTGCAAACTCCATCAACTGGGGAAGACTCGTTCCTCAGATCGTTTACTATATCTCTGCATATTGCGATCTTGTTAATGACAGCAAGATAAAAATTGGAGACGAGATCAATTTCTGTGTTCCTACAGGTAACTTCGGTAATATTTTCGCAGCATATCTTGCAAAGCTCATGGGACTTCCCATTGCTCGCCTTATCTGCGCTTCAAATATGAACAATGTTCTTACAGATTTTCTCGATAATGGTACTTATGACAGAAATCGTACATTCCATCTAACAATGTCACCCTCTATGGATATTCTTATTTCAAGTAATCTTGAAAGACTTCTTTATTTCTGCGCAGGTGCCGACGAAACCGCTGCATATATGAAGAGTCTTGCAGAAAACGGTAAATATACCGTTTCAGAGGCTGTTAAAACCAAGATAGATCAGCTGTTCTCCGGTTATTATGCAGATGAAAAGGAAACCGCAAGAACAATCAATGAAACATTTGAAAAATACGGTTATCTTTGTGACACACATACTGCAGTTGGTGTTTCTGCTGCAGAAAAATATTGTGAAGAAAACAATGACTCAAGGGTGACGGTTGTGGATTCTACTGCAAGTCCTTACAAATTTGCGGCAGATGTATATTCCGCACTCGGAAAAGAATCTCCCGCAGATCCCCTTGATGCACTTGATGAGCTTAGCGCATATACAAATACCGAAATTGCTTATCCTTTAAAGGGACTCGCTGAAAGAAAGGTAATTTTTGACAAGATCATTGATGCGGATGAAATGCCCGCAGAGGTTCTTAAGTTTGCAAAATAATAAGCAGGGCGATATTTCGCCCTGCCCTTTGAATGAATAAATTAGTCTTTCTTTTTAAAGGTTGCGCAAACTGTGTCTGTTGAGGAGGTTGCATAAGAAGGACCCACAGCGATCTTGTCTGCTGTGCAGTAGCATCCTTCTGCGTTATAATAGCAGTTGCAAACGTCGCAGTTTATGCCGCTGAGATGCTTGCAGTTGCCATCTGTGCAGGTTTTCTTATCTTCCATCTTTTTTCTCCTTACACCGCATTTCGGTAAATATTATAGCTCTTTGAGCTGATTATATTATTGACCGCAGATAAAGAATATATACGAAAGAGGGGCGATTTTGCTTTGTCATTATTTGTAATTGCCGATCTCCATCTTTCTCTCTCGGAAAAAACCAACAAACCAATGGAGGTTTTCGGACAGAATTGGTTAAACCACGCAGAGAGGATAAAGAAATACTGGAGCGCCGTTGTTTGCAAAGAGGATACCGTTATGATCCCGGGAGATATTTCCTGGGCAATGAAGCTTGAAGAAGCATACGATGACCTCAAATTTATAGATTCTTTGCCCGGAACCAAAATAATAAGTAAGGGAAATCACGATTTTTGGTGGTCAACTGTCGGAAAGATAGAAGCTTTTTTCAAAGAAAATGAGATCACATCGATAAAAATGCTACATAACAATGCGTTCAGACTTGAGGATTGCATAGTCTGTGGCACTCGCGGATGGTTTTACGATGAAAAGGAACAAAAAACCGTAAGCGAAACCGATTTTGAAAAAATTGTAAATCGCGAAACCATGAGGCTTGAAATGAGTCTTAAGGCAGCAAAGGATTTACAAGGAGGAGATGAAAACATCCCAATTTTGGTTTTTTTTCACTTCCCTCCCGCCTGGAACGGATATGAATGCAGACCGATAATTGATATGCTCCATAAATATGGCATAACAAGATGCTATTTCGGACACATACATGGAGCTTATTTCGTTCAGAAAACCACCGAATTTGAGGGTATTTCCATGACACTTACCTCGGCTGATTATCTGAAATTTGCTCCGATGCCCATATTTTTTGACGATTATTAAAAAAATATTAAAGAAAATGTGCGGAAACACTTGACTTTTTGGCATAAAAAGGATAAAATATATAGGATATAAAAATCATCATTTATTTTCTTTTGGAGGACAAAAATGAGTTTAACAAAAAAGGAACTGATCGAGAAAAATAAGTATGAAATCGAATTCTCGATCGACAAAAAGACCTTCGACGATGCAGTTATGAAGGTTTATCGCAAGAGCGTTAAGAATATCAACGTTCCCGGCTTCCGTAAAGGTAAGGCACCCAAGTCCGTTATCGAGAAGATGTACGGCACAGGTGTTTTCTATGAGGATGCAATCAATGATCTTCTTCCCGAGGCTTATGAGGCTGCAGCGAAGGAGTCCGAGCTTGAGATAGTTGGAAATCCCGAGTTTGACATCGTTTCTATCGACGATAATGGTCTTGTAATGAAGGCTGTTCTTTATGTAAAGCCCGATGTAGAGATCAAGGATTATTTCGGAATTGAGGTTTCAAAGACCGTTATCCCCGTTACAGACGAGGAAGTTGATCGTGAGATCAAGATGGTTCAGGAAAGAAACGCAAGAGAGACCGAGGTTACAGATCGCGCAGCTGAAATGGGCGATACAACTGTTATCGATTTCGACGGTTATGTTGATGATAAGCAGTTTGGTGGCGGCAAGGCTGAGGGCCACAAGCTTAAGCTCGGCTCTGGTCAGTTTATCCCCGGCTTTGAGGAGCAGATCGTTGGCAAGAATGTTGGCGATAGCTTCGATGTAAATGTTAAGTTCCCTGCTGATTACCATGCAGCAGAGCTTGCAGATAAGGACGCTGTTTTCAAGTGCGTTCTTCATAAGATCGAGAAGGAAGAGCTTCCCGAGCTTGACGATGAGTTTGCAAAGGATGTTTCCGAATTTGACACATTTGCTGAATATAAGGCTGATGTTAAGGCAAAAATCGAAGAGAGACATGCAAGAACAGCTGATGCTGAGATCGAAGAGCAGATCATTGCCGCTCTTATTGGAAAGCTTGAGGCTGATATTCCCGAGTGCATGTTCGTAGCTGAAACAGAGAACTTTGTTCGTGACTACGATTCCAGACTCAGAATGCAGGGTCTTGACCTTAATACTTACTTCAAGTACACCGGTCTCAATCTTGATTCTCTCCGCGAGCAGATGCGTCCCCAGGCTGAAAAGCAGGTTAAGACACGTCTTGCACTTGAAAAGATCGCAGAGCTTGAGGGTATCGTAGCTTCCGATGCTGATATCAATGAAGAATATGAAAGCATCGCAAAGGCTTATAATGTTCCTGTTGAAGAAGCAAAGAACAGCATTCCCGAGGATATGATAGCGGCTGATATGAAGGTTAAGAAGGCTGTTGAGCTTGTAAAGGAAAAGGCTGTTATCACAGAGAAGGCTCCCGAGGAGCCCAAGCCTGCAAAGAAGCCAGCGGCAAAGAAATCCACAGTTGCAAAGAAGACAACCGCAGCAAAGGCTGACGATGCTTCCGCAGAGGAAAAGCCCGCAGAAGAGGCAGAAAAGCCCAAGAGAACAAGAAAACCCGCAGCAAAGAAGGCAGAAGAGCCTAAGGCTGAGGAATAATTAAATTAAAACATTGAAAATTGCCGCTTCCGAGCGGCAGTTTTCATCTGAAATACTTTTATTTTTGGAGGATAATATTATGGCACTTGTACCAACAGTCATTGAACAAACCAACCGTGGCGAGAGAGCTTATGATATCTATTCAAGGCTTCTTAACGACAGAATAGTTTTCCTTGCAGACGAGGTAAATGATACAACTGCTTCCCTTGTAGTTGCACAGCTTCTTTTCCTTGAGGCACAGGATCCCGATAAGGATATTTCCCTTTATATAAACAGTCCCGGTGGCTCTGTTTCTGCAGGCCTTGCTATCTATGACACAATGAATTTTATTAAGTGCGATGTTTCTACCATCTGCATCGGTATGGCGGCAAGCATGGGTGCTTTTCTTCTCTCATCGGGAGCTAAGGGCAAGAGATTTGCACTTCCCAATAGCGAGATCATGATCCATCAGCCTCTCGGCGGAACAAGAGGTCAGGCAACCGACATTAAAATTCATGCAGACCACATTCTTCGCACACGCGACAGACTCAATAAAATTCTTGCTGAAAACACAGGTAAGGCACTTGATATCATCGAGAGAGATACCGAGAGAGATAATTTCATGACAGCAGATCAGGCGCTTGAGTACGGTCTTATTGACAATGTGTTCACAAAGCGCGTCTAATTTATTGAAAGGTTTTTAACTGATGGCTACTAAAAATAACAAACCTACAAGATATTGCTCCTTTTGCGGAAGGGATGAGACACAGGTTAATTTTCTGATCCCCTCCCCCGATGGAGTTTACATCTGTGATCATTGTGTTGATGCCTGTCAGGAGCTTATCAGCACAAATATCGGGCCTGCCGTGGAATTTGATAATCTTGCACCCGGAGCGCTTCCCCGCCCCAAGGAGATAAAGGAATCTCTCGATAAATACGTAATCGGTCAGGACGAAGCTAAAAAGGCTCTTTCGGTTGCGGTATATAATCACTATAAGCGCATTATGAATCGCGAGGAGAATTTCAAGAAAAAGGACGGAGAAGATATTATCGAGCTTCAAAAGAGTAATGTACTTCTCATCGGACCTACAGGCGTCGGTAAAACATACCTTGCCCAGACTCTTGCAAAAACTCTCAAGGTGCCATTTGCCATTGCGGATGCTACAACTCTTACGGAGGCGGGATATGTAGGCGAGGATGTTGAAAATATACTTTTAAGGCTAATTCAGGCGGCAGATTTCGATATAGAGCTTGCCGAAAGAGGAATCATATATATCGATGAGATAGATAAGATCTCAAGAAAGAGTGAAAACCGCTCAATTACCCGCGATGTTTCGGGAGAGGGCGTTCAGCAGGCATTGCTTAAGATCCTTGAAGGTACTGTTGCAAATGTTCCGCCACAGGGCGGCAGAAAGCACCCAAATCAGGACTTTATTCAGATAAATACCGAGAATATACTGTTTATTTGCGGCGGTGCTTTTGACGGTCTTTCTCAGATAATCGAAAAGCGCAAGGGCAATCAGTCTATCGGTTTCTCCGGTGAAATACTAAAGAAAGCGGAAAAGAAGGAAAGCGGTATTTATAAGGATGTAAATCCTCATGATATCGTAAAATACGGTCTTATTCCCGAGCTTGTGGGTAGAATACCGGTTATTGTTCCTCTCACAGACCTTGATAAGGATGCGCTTGTAAGAATAATCAGCGAGCCAAAGAATTCACTTGTTAAGCAGTATATCAAGCTCTTTGAAATGGATGGTGTTACGCTTGAATTTGAGGACGGCGCGCTTGAATCAGTTGCAGCAAAGGCTCTTGAGAGAAATACAGGTGCGAGAGGTCTTCGCTCCATCATGGAAGAGATCATGGTGGACCTTATGTATGATATTCCTTCTGAAGATGATCTGAAAAATGTCATTATTACAGCGGATTGTGTAAACAATAAAGCAGAACCGAAGAAGGTTTACAAAAAGTAATATGAATGATTGTGTGAATTTTATAATCAAGCATTCCGAAAAATATGATGTTTGTGTTGTGGGAGGCGGTATTGCAGGCTGCTGTGCCGCCATCGTTTCGGCAATAAACGGAGCTAAAACCCTGCTGATCGAATAAAGCGGAGTTCTTGGTGGGCAAGGAACTCTTGGATTGCCGCGAATTTGACGATTGCATCGCTAGAGGCTCTTATATGATTGACATTCACGATCCAAACGGTAAATCAAGAGCCATCGGCGGTGTTTTGCCGAAAAATTATTATGATATTCCCTACTGTTCTATTATTTCAAATACATATTACAATCTTTTCGCTTAATGCATAATGTCAGCTCATATGATATTAACGTTGCAAAATTGCTTAAAAATCTCACTGATAATGGAATGTATATATAATAAAAAAGAGGCAAATGCCTCTTTTTTTGTTATGTAAGATATGATGCATGTAAATAAGGTTCGGTTCTATAATAAATGTTGGGGTGAAACCAACAGATATAGCAAACAAAATGTAAAAAAGTAAAAAAAGAAGAGCATATCTGAAAAAATCTGATAAAATGTAGTTACGACACAAACACTTATCGGAGGATTCAGATATGCTCAATTCATATTATACAGAAAAATTGCTCGGAATGCAAGGTGTAGAAGTAAAAAACATTCAAGAAAAAGAAGGAAGTTATGAAATATCAATAGAACAACTACGTAAAAAGTGTACTTGTGCAAATTGTGGAGAATCGACAAACAAAATACACGATTACCGACATCAACGAATAAAGGAGTTTCCTGCATTTGAAAAGAAAGTTGTTCTTATACTGCGCAAACGTAGATATGTATGCTCCTGCGGCAAACGCTTTACAGAGCCTAATAACTTTTACCCAAATACCAGCGAATGACCAAGCGAGCAATTATGGGATTGTTGGATAAATTAAGAGATAGCCGTTCCTACACGTCAGTAGCTCATGAATTTAATATATCTACATCAACTGTTATCAGGATATTCAAAAACATACAATACAGTAAACCTACAAAGCTCCCCGAGGTTATTGGAATTGATGAATTTAAAGGCAACAGCGGTGGTGAAAAGTTCCACGGAATACTTACCGATCTTGGAGAAAGAAAGGTCATAGACATACTAAAAACACGGTATGAGCATGATCTATGCGATTATTTTAAGAAATATGACCGCACAGGCGTTAAATATTTCATTAGCGATATGTACAAGCCTTATGCTGAAATTGCCGAATATTATTTTCCGAATGCTACTTATATCATAGATAGATACCATTGGGTAAGACAGGCTGTATGGGCATTTGAAGCCGTTAGAAAAGAAGTGCAAAAGCAGTTCTCTAAAAAGCACCGCATATACTTTAAGAAGTCCAGATATCTGCTATTAAAGCATCAAAACAAATTAAATGACGAGGAACTTAGGCAGGTGCTTATTATGTTAGATATATCTCCGACACTTTCAACTGCTTATTTCTTAAAGGAATTGCTTTACTCAATACTTGATGAGACAGATCCGAATAAGCAAAAGAAGCTCTTTTCCGATTGGATAGAGGAAGCTTCGGAGAGTGAGATTCCATCATTCGTCAAGTGCGCAAAAACATATATTAACTGGTTTACTCCCATTACAAATTCATTTTTCTGTCCTTATACAAACGGATTTACCGAGGGCTGCAACAACAAGATCAAGGTCTTGAAACGCAATGCCTATGGTTTGCAGAATTTCAAACGTTTTCGTAATAGAATTCTCTTTATGTTCTCTCATCAAGGTCGCACCGGCGCATAGGAAAAGCGCCACTCCGCTTCGCTTCGTGACGCTTATTCTATGAATTTTCTCATTTCTTTATCTTTTAGTCAGATTTTTTCACCCCAACTATTGACAAAGAGCCAAAAAGAGCTGTCGGAAAATCCGACAGCTCTAACTATTTATTATTTTGCAAGAAATTCGCAAAGTCTATGGAGAACAACTGCTGCCTCTGCACGAGATGCATCAACCAAAGGATTGAGCTTAACTGCGCTGTCTGTTACAATGATATTCTTCATTGTGAGATAGCTTACAGCTTCAATTGCCCAGCTTGAAATATTTGCGAAATCTGTATAAGCAAGCTTATATGCCCAGTTTCCAACAAATCCTTCACCATGGAACTTAGCATATCTGTAAAGGATTACTGCAAGCTCCTCACGGTTAATATTGTCATCGGGTCTAAATGTACCAACATCGTCACCGCAAACAATACCGTTCTTTGCTGCCCAACGCACAGCATTAGCATAGTAGCTGTCTTCCTTTACGTCCTTGAACTGTGTACCAACGCTTGCGGGAGAACCTTCAAGTCTCCAAAGCATGGTAACGATCATAGCACGTGTGATATTCTCCTTGGGAGAGAATTCTGTATAGGATGTTCCCTGCATGATCTCGTTGTTCCATACATACATTACATCCTCGTAGTACCAATCTGTAGAATATACATCGAGGAAAGGCATCTTCATCTTCTCAAATACAACCTTGAGAGTATGATTTGCATTAACCTTGCTGAAGGTATAGGAAGAAACTCTTCCGATGTCCTTGCCGTCAACAATAACTCTTGCAATTGCATAGCCATCATTAGGTGTAAACTTATATGTCATGCTATTGCCCGCAACAACTACAGCATTTCCTGCGGGAGAAAGCTTTCCACCTGCAGTACCCGAAACGGTAATAGAATAGCTTCTTGTGTGGTAAACACAGCCTATATATCCAGCGCAACCGGGATGAGCAGAGCATCCGGGCTTATAAGAATAGCTGGGCTGATAGATGCAATAAGGATAACCCTTGCAGCAATCATGAGACTTGCAAGCAGTATTATAGATGCAATATGAGTAACCTATGCAGCAATCATGAAGCTTGCAGCCTGCAAAGTGACTGCAGTAAGGATAGCTTGAACAATTGGAATGAGCTGTGCAAGCAACCTTCTCAAATACTACCTGAACTGTGTGATTAGAACGGATTTTGTTAAATGTATAAACACTGGTTCTGCCAACATTTACACCGTCAACAATTACCTTGGAAACAACATAGCCAAGCATAGGAGTAAACTTATAAGTCAAGCTATTGCCGGCACGAACAATAGAATATCCCTCTGGAGAAACAACGCCACCTACAGTTGCTGTAGCATAAATAACATAGTTTGTTGTGCAAACAGGGCCATAGAAGCAGTTGGGGTAACCTACGCAGCAGGAGTGAGAGCAGCCGGGAATAACGGGAATTGTGTAGCCACCGCGATAACCGCAGATTGTGCACTTACCGTTTTCCATAGTGTGAGCAGCTCTGTAGAACTCTGTCTTGCCACAAGAGCACTGGCGATAGTGAACCTCGTTTGTGTACTTCCATGTATTAACATTGGGAGCACAAACATGATCGGGCTCAGCCATATTATAACCACAAGCATCGCAAAGCTTATCTGCATCGCTACCGTCGCTATGAACGCCTCTGTTCAGAACAGTTCCGCACTTGCAAAGCTGATAATGCTCTTTTGCTGTCTGAGTCCAAGCACCAGCAGCTACATGAGTTGCATGATATCCACAGACATCACACTCACCGTCGCCGGCAGCATCAACATGAGCATCCTTCTTTGTTACAACAGCTCCGTTTACATCAACCATCTTGCCGCATGTGCAAGTCATCCAGTGACCTGTGGAATCCTTCTTCCACTCGCCCTGCTGAGCGTGAACATGAATGTAAAGACCGCAATCTCTGCAACGACCGTTTACGCCCTCAACATGAGCAGTCTCTTCAAAATGATCGCCGCACTTGGAACAAACCTTCCAGTGTGTAGCGCTGCCCTCTTCGGACTTCCAGGAGTTAACAATGCTATGCTCAGTTACATCTACATCTGCAAGGCAAATGGTGCACTTACCGTCTTTGCCCTCGGAGCACTTAGCTTCGCTTAATTCATAACCGCATTCGGTGCAAGCTCTCCAGTGAGTTTTACCATCGGTTGACCAAACAGCAGCAGCAGTATGCTCTGCCTTGTCTTCAACGGTTGCACCATCTGCAGCGATATGCCAATGATACTTAGAATCCTTCTGCCATTCAGCGGACTCTGTTGCACTTACGCCGAATGAAAGCATAGAAGCGATCATCAAAACAGTAAGCGTTAGACTAAGAAGTCTTGTGAATAATGAGTTTTTCATTTTCGTCCTCCATAACGAATTGATAATATTTTAGGCTTTTCGGGCATAAAAATGCCACAGTTCACCCATACGAGTATATTATAGAATATTTTGAAAAATTTGTCAATAGTTTTTTTAGAATTTTTTACCTATTTTTTGAACATACTGTAAATTTTGCAAGAAAGCATGGGGATAAAGACGCAAAATGCGTTTGCAAAATGCGTTTTACCCCCGATTTTTTAGTTAAGTCCGATGGATTTCAGATAATCATAACTCTTTTTGATGTTACCCGAAAGTACCCAGTGGGTATCAAGCGTAAAGCCCATTTCATCCGGTGCGAATGAATCTGTCAGATATTCCATAATATTCTTTCCGTCAATATCGGCATAATATTCGAAATGATGATTATGATACATAAAAAGGGCACCCATTTTTTTATATGTTTCGGCAACGGGTCTAATCTTCTCAGCAAAGTACAGTGTCCTTTCATTTACATCACCATTATCCCATGAAGGAAGGCATCCTACACCGATATACTTACAATCGAATTTTGAATGAAAATCCGCAACCGCTGCGGGATCCGCGATCATTTTATCGGTATTATAGTGCGTAAGACCGCAAGTGAAACCGTTTGCCTTCAGATTTTCCGCAAGCCACTCCGCCTCATATTCACACGTGCCCGATACCTGAACTGTTGTATAACCCATATCGGCAACCTTTTTTAGTGTTTCCGCAAAATCTTCTGTTGTTTTGCAAAAATCTCGAAGAGAATAAAGCTGAACTCCTATTTTCTTAAAAAACCTCCGTACTAATTTTTTGCCATTATATCACTGTCACAAACAAAAAATCAAGTGGATTTTTTCCATGATTTTCTATTTTGCAATAAATCAGACAAAAATCTTCCTTATTTGCAATCCGCGCTCAGCTTTTATAAGTGTCTCACAAAGCAAAGAAAAATCGGCAACCAGAGAATGAGGCTTCTTTTCTGGATCATCCTGAACCATGGGAACAAAATAGACCTGTTTTCTTAGAAGCAATGTACCTATGTTTTTCAGATTTGCGGAAAGTGCGTCGTTTGAAGCAAGAGCTATCACGAGAGTTCTGTCGGCACGAAGGTGCGCCTTTGCCGCCATCGTCACCGATGTATCTGTTATACCGAGAGCCATTTTTGCAAGTGTATTTCCGGTGCAAGGAGCGATAACAAGAGAATCGAGAGGAGATTTTGGCCCGAGAGGCTCTGCTTCGGAAATGGTATGGATGATTTTGCGAGCACAAAGCGATTCGACTCTCTCTCTGAACTCCGCCGCCTTCCAAAATCTGGTATTGGTTGAATATGCATTCTCGCTCATAATCGGCTGCACCTCATAACCGCCCGCAACAAGTCCCTCGAGCACCTCAAGGGATTTAGTGAATGTGCAAAACGAACCGCAAAAGGCGTACCCTATCATATGCTTTCCTCCTCAAAAATATGTCTTGTTATGGCTTTGTATGCCTCCTCGGCATCACTTCTCGGAGCATATTTTCCCGGGATCCCCGAAGCTAAGAGATATTTTTTGCAATATCGCTCAAGCATTTCGCTGTCACCGCCATATGGAGCGCTTGCAAGCTCTATATATATGGAATTTTCAACTACACTCAAAAGCCTTCCATCAAAGATTCTGCTCGGAATGGTATTAAATATCGCATCATATCTTTTGCTTATATCTATTTCTTCTATCAGCTCCGCGCAAAATCCGCCGCAAACAGCCGCCTCATAAACCACCTCGCATCTTCTTGCGGCAACTGTTACATCAGCGCCAAGAGCTGAAAGGATTTTCCCAAGGCACTTCCCTATTCTTCCGTATCCACAGATGAGAACCTTCATTCCACTAACAGAAATCTCATCTTTCCCCATTAGCAAACTCAATGCTCCTTCTGCAGTGATTTTCGCATTTTTCCAAAGGTATTCCTTGTCATCATAAAAGTCACAGATACATATATTTTTCGAGAGCAGGTGATCAGAAAAAAACTGCGGTATTTTTCCTCCTATTACCGTACATTCATTCGGCAATGCTTCCGAAAGCTCCATCAGCAGGATGTCACCTTCAGAATTCAATCGATAACCGTCCCTCGACACGGGAACAGGAAGCAAAAAGAAGTCAAAATCCGATAGCTTTTCTTTTGTGATATCTCCCCTGTTAAATATCACATTAATACCTCTCTCGCAAAGCATTTCCGCAATATATATTTGTCTTTTATCACCGCCGAGAACACAGAGCTTTTCTAATTTTTTCAAAAAAACCACTCCTTTCCGTCTATAAAAGACTATGAAAGGAGCGGCTACCTTGTTAATTATATTTGAACACCAATTTTTCGGGAGATTTTACCACCCTTAAATCGGCTTTGTTTTTTATCTCGCAGTGGGAATATATATCCTCACTCGCAAAGGACACAAGCGAGCATCCGAGAGCATCAAAAGCAAAGTCTTTCTTACAAACAGGACCGTGAATACCGAATATCACATTTTCGCAAGAGGTTATTTCATCATATTCCGAATAGGAAGAACCGAAATATTCAAGCTCTGTTTTGCCTGAAAATGTTATTCCAATAACGGGATGCGTCGATCTTTTCAGATATTCCCTTTCTATATCGAGCTTAACACCGTTTGCGTCTATAACCTCATCCTCAAGGTAATAGAACACGGGGACCTTCGCCAAGGTCATCGCATCCTCTATTCCCCTTGCAATATCCTTTTCGGATGACGTTTTCGGCTCCGGGATATAAACACTTCTTAGCATATGTGCCGATGAAAGCTTTGAAAGAGAGCTTATATGCCTGTTATGTAAGTGTGTCAGAACAACAGCATCAAGCTCGCAGTAGCCCATTGATGCTGCCTCTTTGCTTGCTGTATTCATTTTCGCATAAGAGCCGTCCGAAACATCAACTAACACATTTTTACCGCCACACGAAACGGAAAAATACTCATTTTTACCCAAATTTATATATTCAAATGTCAAGATAGGGGAGTTTATTGCGGCAAATTCAAAAAGCGAAAAGGCTACGAGCCAAGAGCTTATAAAAAGCGGAATGATCCGCTTCTTTTTCAATCTTACCATCAGCAGGATAAAAAGAATGGCGAAAAATGGGATCGTCAGATAAGGCACAAATTCATATTTAAGCGAAACAAAAATATTTTCAAGCTCCGAAAGCTTCTCGGAGATCAAAAGAACAAATCTTGCACCGAGAGCTGAAATATAAAATATCAGATCCGAAAAAAACGGTATCCAGGAGATGATAAGCGCTATCGGCGCTGTTACAAGTATAAGCGAAACCGCACCCGAAAGAAGGAGGGTCGTAAGCGGTCCGATCAAGGAAATGCCGCCAAAGCAGAAGCAAGAAAAAGGAAAAACCATAATTGTCGCCACTATTGAGAAGATAAAGACAGATGCAACATAAGAAACAGCTTTTCTTGCTATCTTATTTTTTATTCTTCTGAGCTTGAAGCGCACAAAAACCTCAAGCGGTATTGCCAGAATTATCCCGAATGTCGCAAGAACGGACATCCAAAGTCCAACATCTGTCACGGACGGCGGAGAAAATATAATAATCGCCATTGCAGCAAATGCGAGTGCTGTAAAAGCATCACGCCTTGACCGCAGATAATAGCCTGCAAAGGTTGCAAAAAGCATTATGGCAGACCGCACCATCGAAAGCTGAAAGCCGGTAAGTGCCACATAAAAGATCACAACAAGAACAAGCACGATATTTCGTTTGCCTTTTCTCAGCTTAAAGGCACAAAGAAGCGCATTGAATGCCGCACAGAACACAGAAAGATGCATACCGCTCAGTGCCAGAAGATGATATCCTCCCGTGCGCTTGAAATCACGCTTTGCACCTACTGTAAGACCATCCCTGTCACCGAGAAAAACAGCCCCGACAAGCCCTGCCTCCTCATCATTATCTATCTTACCGTAAATCACGTTCATCAAAACAGAACGAAGATGAGCAAGAGACAGAGTGACACTTTTCATTTCACCGATCGTTTCAACGGCTCCCGATGTCACATCTGCACAGATATATATTCCCTTTGAGTTATAGTAGCTCTTTTCCTCGGGCTCCGAAAAAATGACACTTGTCCTTATAATATCTCCCGCCTCAAGCTCAAGATAAAACGGTGCTTCTATTTGAATCTTTGTTTTTATCTCAGCTCCGTCTATCCCTGTGCAATCCGCATCGTAAACACTGCTGTAATTACTGATAAATGAGCATTTCTTGATCACAGCTTCTATTTCATGAGGAAGATCATCGTCATATTTTTTGACCGTTTCGGTTATATTTTGAGCATATGTGTGAAAATATACCGCTGAAAGCACAATGCAAAAGAGAGGCAAAACGAAAGAAAAGAATATAATTTTACTTTTTCTAAAAAAACAGACAGCAAGCAACAAAGCAGCCAAAGCAAGTGCCGCAATTAAAGTTACTTTTATAGCGCCGGTGCTTGCAAATGTACCGAGAAATGCACCGAGAATCACAAAAAAGCAACAGAGATAAAGTGGCTTTCGATAGAAAAGTCCCATTTTCGTTCCCCCTTCCATTATTTATATACAATTATACACCCTTTGCTTAAAATCGTCAACACCATACCGCGAATAATCAGATTTTTTAGATTTTACTTGACATAACGGATACTTTATGATACAATATAGCAGACTCGGACATTTTAAAACTGTTAAATTTAGTTATTTTAAAAACAGGAGTTTAGAAAAATGAGAATGGTAAATAACCTTAAGGGCGCAAAAAAGCCGAAGGTAATAACAGATCTTCGTGATCTTGTGAAAAGCGGCGCTGACGCATTCGGGCACAAGCCACTCTATCATTATATAGAAAACGGCGAAACGCTGAAATATTCTTATAAGCGTCTCTATCACGAAACACTTCAGATCGGTGCAGCACTTGCTCTGAAGGGCCTCATGGGCAAGGGCATCGCCGTTATCGGTCATACCCACCCAAGATATACAGCAACTTATATTTCGGTTGTCAACGGAGGTGGACACATCGTTCCCGTTGATCCCGACCTTTCAAATGAGCAGACCGCTTATTTTATGAATTTCGCAGAGGTCAAGGCTGTTTTCTATACAGAAAAGCTTTCGGATAAGATAGAAGATATCAAATCTCTCCTTCCCGATGTTGAGCTTTTTGTTGCTATAAATCCAAAGGAAGATTTTGCAGAGGACGAGAAGAATATTTCCATACTCAACCTCATAGAATTGGGGAAAAACGCCTTAAGAAACGGCGATACCACTTATACCTCTTATGAGATCGTTCCCGAAAAAATGGCAGCAGTCATTTTTACCTCAGGCTCTACTGGAACGGCAAAGGGGGTTATGCTTTCAACAGCAAATCTGACAGCAGCAATCAATGCGTCCTGTCAATCCACGCCTTATGACGAAAGAAACACCTTCGTTTCTGTGCTTCCTCCTCATCACACCTACGAGATGACCTGCGGACACCTTGCACTTATGAATATCGGTGCAGAGGTGCTTATCAATGATTCACTCAAACACGTCCTTAAAAACTTTAAAAACTTCAAGCCAAATGCACTTATGCTCGTTCCGCTTTTTGCCGAAACGATGCATAAAAAGATATGGGCTGAGATAAGAAAAAAAGGCATTGAAGGCAAACTGAAGTTCGCAATGGGATTTGACAATGTGCTTCTCGGCTGCGGAATCGATGTCAGACGTAAGCTCTTTAAGGAAATCATTGATTCCTTTGGAGGAAATCTGAAAAGCATCATCTGTGGCGGTGCACCGCTCAGTCCCGAGCTTGTAAAGGATTTCTACGCTTTCGGAATTACTATTCTTGAAGGATACGGAATTACCGAATGTGCTCCCCTTGTTGCGGTCAACCGTGCAGGCAAGGTAAGGCTGAAGAGTGTCGGAACACCTGTTCAGGGCTGCACCGTAAAGATAGATATGACTCCGGGCGAGGACACGGGTGAGATTCTTGTTAAGGGCGACAATGTTATGATGGGATATTATAAGAATCCCGAAGCTACAGAGGAAGCCTTTACCGAGGATGGCTGGTTCAAAACAGGCGACATCGGTAAAATGGACAAGGACGGATATATTTATATCACCGGAAGAAAAAAGAATGTTATTATTCTTTCCAACGGCAAAAATGTTTCCCCCGAGGAGATCGAGGAATATATTGAGCCCATCGACATCATTCTTGAATCGGTGGTTATGGCAAGAGAAAACGAGGCCGGTGAGCCTACCATCACTGCCATCTGCGTTCCCAATATGGAAATTCTTGAAGGGAAGACCGATGATGAAATATATGAGATGATGAAGGAAGAGATAAATAATGTAAATCAGTCACTTCCCTCTTATAAGCAGATCAGAAAGGTCGAGCTTCGTAAGGAGCTTTTCGAAAGAACAACCTCGAAGAAGATCCAGCGCTTTAAAATAAAATAATTTTTTAATTATAATAAATTTTGCCATACGGCAACGGAGGTTTTTACTATGTACGATAAGATCAAAGCAATGCTCGTCGATGAATTCGACATCAAGGAATCTGATATTTCTATGGACAGCGACCTTTCCCAGGATCTGGGCATCAATTCTGTTGAGCTCATGGACTTGGCAATGCGCTGCGAGGACGAATTTGATATTCAGTTCCCCGATGATGATATCCACAAGTTCACAACTGTTGGAGATATCGTTAAGTTTATTGAAGATAATCAGTAAAAAATGCGGACGGTTTACCAAAGTAAACCGTCCCTTTTTTATTTTCTCATATACAAAAAGCTTCTTCCTCGTTTTTCTTCGCTTTTTTCAATGAATCCGAGGTGACAAAGTATTTTCAGGGCAGCATATCCACCGTATGAGCGGATCCCCGACGCCTTCATATATTCGCTCGCCGTAAATGTCCTGACAAGTGTATCGGGAAAGAATTCAAGATAATCATCGGCAGCCGAATATATTTTTTCATCTATCAAGCCGATGGGCATCATCTGAAAACGCTTTGAGCCTTTCTTTTTATCGGTACTCCATCCGCAAAGGAATCTGTATTCCTCCTCTTCAAGAAGCAAATATGTTATTTTCAAGCGTTCATTTCCGAGAAAATCGCACAAGTAGAGCCAGTCCCGCATAACATCCCTTGGCAAAGTCTTTTTTGGAGACCTTTTTCTCGATTTGATCTCACCGCTTTCGGGATCAATCCAAAGACACCATTTTATATATGGCAAGGGTCTTACGATGTTTACCGAAAATTGAGTTTCTTCAAGATAATACCGAAGCTTTTCCTTCATGGGATAAAAGCTTCCCGTTTGCACCTCGATGATCTCATTCCCTCTCAAAATATCCGCAACATATACTCCTATCGGTATTTCATGGCAAGCTTCATCATCCTCAATGAATTTCTTGAGGATCTGATGAAGCCTTTTTTCTTTATAAGTGCCTATATTTTCGCCGTCTTTTTTGTCGGAAAGAAGATTTTCTCTTATGCAAAGCTCAAAGCGAAGCTTATCACCCTCCGTCATGTTGCAATACCTGCAAACTGATTACTATAAAGCTTTGAATATTCACCGCCAAGCGTCAAAAGCTCCTCATGGCTGCCGCTTTCAACTATAACACCGTCGGAAAGAACAACGATAACGTCCGCATCTCTGATGGTTGAAAGTCTGTGGGCGATTATGAGCGAGGTTCTGTTCTTCATAAGATTTACCATTGCCTGCTGAATATGCATTTCTGTTCTTGTATCAACAGATGAGGTAGCCTCATCAAGAATGAGTATTTTAGGGTCTGCCAAAACAGCGCGTGAGATCGCAAGAAGCTGTCTTTGACCCTGTGAAAGATTTGAACCCGCTTCAGCAAGCTCGGTCTCATAGCCCTCGGGCAAGCGGTTGATAAATTTATCCGCATTTGAGGTTTTTGTTGCTCTCTTTATATCCTCTTCGGTTGCATTGTCATTGCCGTATTTGATATTTGTTCTTATAGTGTCACAGAAAAGCACCGTATCCTGAAGAACTATGCCTATAAAGCGTCGAAGAACATCCTTCGGTATCTCGGTAATATTAACGCCATCCACGGTAATCTCGCCGCTGTCTATTTCATAAAATCTCGTGAGAAGATTAACGATAGTGGTCTTACCTGAGCCTGTTGCGCCGACGATGGCTATCTTATGTCCCGGCTCCACCTTGAGATTCAGCTTTTTAAGAACGGGCTTGCCCTCAACATAGGAGAAGTCAACATCCTTAAATACTATTTCTCCTCTCATGCTCTCGGAATCGAATTCTGTTTTGCCCTCGTCTATCTCATTTTCGCTGTCCATTATCTCAAAAATGCGTTCAGCCGCCGCAAGTGCGGTTAAAATTGCAGAATATTGGTTAGCGATCTGATTTATGGGATGGGTAAATTTCTTGGAATACTGAAGCATAGCCTGAATTGCGCCAATCGTGATACCGAGTCCGCGGAGCATCATAAATCCACCGCTTGCGGCAATGAGAACATACTGAAAATTTCCGAGAAAATTCATAACAGGTCCCATAACAGAGCCCCAAACTCTTGCGGAAATGCTGTTTTTGCGGAGCGCTTCACTCTCTGCGGCAAAATTCGCAACAGCCTTTTCCTCTTTTCCGTATGCAACAACGGTCTTATATGAGGTAACCATTTCCTCGACCTCGCCATTAAGCTTACCTAAAAGCTTTTGCTGACGAATAAAATATTTACGCATGAATTTTGCAAGATTCGTCGATACTAAAATGGTCAGCGGGATCGTTAATACAGCAATAAGTGTTATCTGCCAGCTGTAATAAAGCATCATTGCAAATGCACCGCAGAGGGTCATAATGCTTGAAAACAGCATCGTTATTGACGATGAAACAGCATTTGAAACATTCTCAACATCGTTTGTCATTCTCGACATAATGTCGCCATGTCTGTGATTATCAGTATAGCTGATGGGAAGCCTTGATATTTTTTTGAAAAGGTCATTTCTCATAATGAAGACAGTGCTCTGTGAAAGCTTTGCCGAAAGAAGTCCCTGTGCATAAAACAGAACAGAGCTTACAAAGAATATAACCGCCATTATTACGAGATATACTGTGAGAGATTCAAAATCAACTATGGTCTTATTTCCCTCAATTTTGAAGGTATCGATTGCCTTTTGCTGGAAAAAAGGTCCTAAAAGGTCAATTATTGTAACACCTATCATTATTCCAAGCAGAGCAAAAAGTATTGCACTGCTTCTTCCGATATAATGAAAAAGTCTTGCGATGGTGCGCTTAAGATTCTTGGGCTTTTCGCGGTTTATTCTTGCCCCCATGGGCCCCATACCGCCTCTTCCGGGGCCTGGTCCCGGTCCTCCGGGTCCTGGTCTTCCCATTTGCAGTCCTCTCTGATTATTCACTTATATCACCACCGTTCTTCATCTGGGAATCATAGATATCCCTATAGGTTTCGCTTATGCGCATAAGCTCGTCATGAGGCGCGCAATGCTTTATCGTGCCGTCCTCAATAACGGCAATTCTGTCTGCTTCCTTGACAGAAGCAATTCTCTGAGCGATCATAATGACCGTCGTATCCTTCATTTTTTCGTGCAGAGCTTTTCTTAATTTCGCCTCGGTAACAAGGTCAAGCGCGGATGTTGCATCATCAAAAATGAGGATTTCGGGCTTTCTGATAACTCCGCGGGCAATGGAAAGTCTCTGCTTCTGTCCACCGCTGAGAGATGCGCCCTTCTCTGCTATAAAATTATCGTATCCATCGGGAAGATGCTCAACAAAATCCTTTGCCTGCGCCGTTTCAACAGCATCCTTTATCTCATCGAGTGTAGCATCCTCTTTTCCCCAACGGATATTATTTGCAACAGTATCCGAGAAAAGCTCGCTCTTCTGCATAACATAGCTTATTTTTCTGCGAAGCGTCGAAAGCTTAAAATCCTTAACATCAAGACCGTTTACCTTTACCGCTCCCTCGGTTGGATCGTAAAATCTCGGAATAAGACTGACAAGTGAGGTCTTTCCGCATCCGGTTGAGCCGATAACAGCAAGAAATTCGCCTCGCTTCACCTCAAGATTTATATCATGAAGCACATCCTCACCAACGGTTCCCGGATAGCGGAAGCTTACATTTTCAAATGAAACTGCAATATCATCGCTCATTCCCTCTTTTTCGCCGCTCTTGATTATCGGATCAGAATCCATCACCTCATTTATTCTCTTACCCGATGCTATAGCTCTCGAGATAGAATTGAACATCATCGTAACCATCATTATTGACATTATGACCTGCGTAACATATGTAATTCCAGCCATAACGCTACCGACACTCATTCCCGCAATACCGTTACTGATATCAATTCCGCCGATAAGGATAATGGCAATGATTGCAAGGTTTTGAAGAATATTGAGCACGGGATGGATTATTGCCATAAGGCGGAGCACACGGAGATTTATGCTTTTCAGCTCGCCGTTTGCAACGGAAAAACGATTTGTTTCATAATCCTCCCTTACATATGCCTTTACAACTCTTGCTCCGCTTACGTTTTCCTGCACAACAGAATTCACCTTGTCAAGCTTTTTCTGAACAGTTCCGAAAAGCGGTATGGATTTGGAAAGCACAAGTATCAGAGTTGTCAAAAGAAGCGGCAAGGAGCAAAGAAGAACAACTCCGAATTTCAGATTAAGTGAAAGGAGCATAATAGTGCCGCCGATAAGGAACATAGGAGATCTTACGCACATACGGAGAATCATTTCCACAAGGTCAATAAGCATTGCAATGTCATTGGTCATTCTCGTTACAAGCGAGCCTGTGGTGAATTTATCTGTCTGTTCAATAGAGAGCGACATTACTCTTCTGTATGCGTCACAGCGCAGATCATGTCCAAAGCCCTGTGATGCCCTTGCGGCGGTATAAGCACACATGGTTCCGAAAAATCCGCCAACAAGAACTATGAGAAGCATCATAACACCAAAGGTTATTATGACATTCATCTGAGTAAAATCACTTCCGAAAAGCGCGGTCATTATTTTATAAGGCATTCCCGAGCCTTTGATCTCCTCAAGACCGCCCTCGGCAATACCGAAGTCAACTATATATGACATGAATTTAGGAAGCGAAAGGTCGCCTATGACCTCGCCTATCATGAGAAGCGGAGAGATTATGGCGAAAAAAAGATAAGGTTTTAAATATTTTGCAAGCTTCATTTGGTTTCGTCCTCACATAAAAGGTTATTTCTCATTTTTATCAGTATTTCGGTTACGGTTTTTATCTCGTCCTCGTCAAGTCCCCGCATAACATATCTGTCTATGCTCTGTAGATTTTCAAAATTCTGTCTTTCAAGATTTTTCCCCTTTTCGGTGAGATATATCTTTGAAATTCTTGCGTCGGATGGATCATTTTCCTTTGTCACAAGCCCCATTTCTTCCATTTTTTTCAGTCCCAGACTGACAGTAGGCTTACTTAGATGAGTATATTCCACAAGCTCTATCATCGAAATGCCCTCGCATTTCGAAAGTATCCTCATAAGCCGCCTGCTGCTATGTGGAAGCGAATCGGGAAAAATTCCGCTCGCCCTTGCTCTTGCGTCAAAGAGCCTTGCAATGCAGTTCAGGATCATAACGGGGTTTTCTTCGATGGAGCTGCTGCACGAGCTTTTACATTCCAATTTTTTCATATAAAACCTCCAATTAGTTTGTTTGCAAACTAATTATACCATTTTGCAAGCAAAAGTCAAGACTTTTTGCCGATTTTACATTTTGTTCAAAACATATTATGGCTGGCTTTTTATATTTTGTAACACATTAAATCATGCTTATTTGCGCAAATTAGTGACAGACCAAGTCAAGATAAAGGAAGTAATGAAAATGAAAGCAAAAATTTTGAAAATATCATCGGTCATCCTTACCGCTCTTTTGGTTTTGACCGCTTTAATAATGGGAATTGCCGACATTCTTGTTCCCGAAATACAGTCATATCATTTCGGACAGAAGCCATATGAAAATGTATTTATAAAAATAGAAACAGAAGCTGCCATACCCGCGTCAGCCACATCAGAGCACAAAATGACACTTAGTGGAAAGGCAAAGCTATTCGGATTTTTACCGCTGAAAAATGTAAGCATAAATTATTATGACGAATTTTGCCTTTATGTTGGCGGTTTTCCCTTTGGTGTAAAGTTTTATACAGACGGAATAGTTGTTGTTGACATCACAGCAGTTGAAACTGCGGAAGGAAAAATAAATCCCGCCCATGATGCGGGAATAAGAGAAAATGACATCATAACAAAATGCAACGGTGAGGCGCTTTCTGGCGCACCCGACCTTACAAAAATGATTGAGGAAAGCGGCGGAAACGCTCTTACACTGACCTACAAAAGAAACGGAGAGGAATTTTCAACCTCCATAACACCTGTAATTTCAAAAGAGGACGGACTTTACAAAACAGGAATGTGGATAAAGGACAGCGGTGCGGGAATAGGTACTGTAACATACCTTTCTCCCGAGGATAACAGCTTTGGCGGTCTTGGTCACGGTATATGCGACCCCGTAAGCGGTGCTCTTATGCCCCTTGAGCGAGGAATTCTTATGGATGTCAGCATAAACGGAGTGAAAAAGGGCCTTGTTGGTGAGCCGGGTGAGATAAAGGGATTTTTTGACGGCGAAAAGCTGGGAACCGTACTGACAAATACAAACTGCGGAGTTTTCGGCTTCTACTCAAAGAAGCCCCGTGAGGCTGTAACGCTTCTTCCGATAGGTCTGAAAAGCGAGATCAAAAGCGGAAAAGCAACTGTTGTCTGCACACTTGACGAAAGCGGCGCAAAGGAATACGAGATCGAGCTTTCGGCAATAAATCATTCTGCCTCTCCCGACTCAAACAAATGCTTCACAGTAAAGGTAACTGACCCTGCCCTTCTTGAAATTACAGGCGGAATCGTTCAGGGCATGAGCGGCTCTCCGATAATCCAAAACGGAAGACTCGTCGGAGCTATAACTCATGTCATGGTCAACGATCCCTGCACCGGATATGGCATTTTTATAGAAAATATGCTCGGTGAAACCGCGGAAAAATAACAAAAATGTTATAGTAAATTAACCTCCGTTATGATATAATAGTATCAAAACGGAGGTTATTGTTATGAAAAACAACTCAACACTTGCAGAATATTTAGCAGAGCATGTAGAAAAAGAAAACATAACTTCAGAGCTTTTCAACATTTTTAACATTGACTGTCTTGAAAGGTGTCACATAGAGCCTTCTCATCTTGACGGGCTTATCAAAAAAATTTATGAGAGCGAGAAATGTGATACGCACTTGTTGCAGGAGATCATTGACTTTATAAATAGCAGCCAAAAGGATTCTCAAAGCAAAGAGAATGAACTGCTAAAATGATATGCACCCCAAAAGTTAGACACTTTTGGAGGTGCATATTTTTATGTGCAAAACAGGAAGAGAAAACAGAAGGTACTCGGCAGAATTTAAAATGTGTGTTATAATGGATATGCGAGAACACCCTCTTGGATATCGTGAAACAGCAAGAAAGCATTTTGGAGCCAAGACTCGTTCAGAGGAGGATCTGTATAAAAGCAGCATACAAAGGTGGGAACGTATATTTTTACAAGAAGGAGCCGAAGGTCTGATGAAAGAAAGACGAGGTAGAGCTTGTAAAGCAAACGGTTCTAATAAGGGTCGCCCACCGAAGCTCGACCGAAAGGTAGAAGAAGATCTTATCGCAGAGAACCAAAGACTCAGAATGGAGATAGAGTACTTAAAAAAACTGAGTGCCTTAGTTCTTGCGGAAGAGCAAAAGAACGGCAAAAAGCGTTCATAATTGCTGAACTAAGGCAAAAGTATCCGCTTAAAGATTTGTTAGAGCTTTCCGGGATAGCAAGAAGCACGTACTATTACTATCTGAAACAGAAGGATAAAGACAAATACGAAAGCGAAAAGCAAGATATATTAGAAATCTACAATACTCACAAAGGAAGATACGGCTACAGACGTATTTGCTCTGAATTAAAAGCAAAGGGATATCCAATCAACCATAAAACCGTGCTAAAACTGATGAAATCTCTTCATTTGCGTGGAAAACAGAGCAAAAATGGCAAATACCATTCCTACAAAGGCGAAGTTGGTAAGGTGGCTGACAATCTGCTAAAAAGAGATTTTCATGCGGACAAGCCGTTTGAGAAGCTAACAACAGACGTTACGGAGTTTAAGATCGGTGATAAAAAAGTGTATCTTTCACCTGTACTCGATATGTTCAACCGCGAAATTATATCTTATTCTATTTCGACGAGTCCAAATTTGTGGCAAATACGAGAAATGTTAGATGGCTTATTTGCCAAACTACCAACCGATGCCCGGCCTATCTTCCACTCTGATCAAGGTTGGCAATACCAGCACGCCGAATATCAACGATTACTTGCTGAGCATAACATTACGCAAAGCATGTCCCGAAAAGGAAACTGTATGGACAATGGCATCATGGAAAACTTCTTCGGCAGATTGAAAGTTGAGATGTATTACGGCGAAAAATTTGAATCCCCTAGGGGATTCATTGAAAAGTTAGAAGAATACAAGTCGGAGCGGAGCCATGTCGTGCTGTGTGCCAAGGAGTCGAGGAGC
>JAZROG010000115.1:0-1710 GCA_045648605.1 Eubacteriales bacterium
CCTTTGATGATTTCAAAAAGCAATTAGCCGTTCGTCAACGCCAATACAACAATTTTCCTATGCGTCCCCTCAACTGGCGCTCACCCAAACACATCTTGTTCGCTTTCCCTAATGTGTAATACATCATTGACAAACCTACAGCGCAAAAACACAGCAACGGTGTCGCTCCGCTGCTGTGTTTATCTTTCGTATTTCTGCTCCAGTGTGCCGCCGATTCGCAGGTGTATTTCCAGTCGATCATCGCACACGACGATTCTATCAGTGAGTTGGCGTAGCACCACTGCGTCGGTGGTATCCATCTTTTCACCGCTGTGGACGTGTTCCTTGAAGGTGGCCATCCAGTATTTCACTTCTTTTTTTAGTAAAGTCGCGTATAAGAAGAATATAGAAAAAGTTACACGAAAAAGGTTCAACCAAATTCAGAAGAGTTTTCAAGAATTTGCCCTTGAAAACGCGGCAATTCCTTCGCTTTTTTACTTCAAACCCTACCCCCGCGCACCTTTTGTTGCTAACACACTTAACTGAATTTCCGTTCCTGCAAATGAAAAAACGGCTGATTTCTGGCGCTGATCCACCAGTCATCAACCGTTTTTTGCTGCTATATCCGTATTTTGACACTAAAACAGGGCTATAAAAGAGAATTGACTCACAAGTCTTGGTAGACTTATGAGTCAATCATTATGGTGCAGTGAGCGATGATAAATCCGAACCAAATGCCTCTTCAATTTCGGCAAAGGTGATAGTTTTTGTGCCTTCCTTGTAGTTGAATGTAATGACCAAGTAATCGTCGAACAGATAGATCGCATTGACAAAGCTATCGATCAGTCGGCGACGGTGGTCAAGCTGTTTCATATTGAGCTTGCGGTACTTGGTGAGATAGTAAAGTATTTCTTCTTTTGTGATTGTGGGCTTCGATATCTCCTCTTTGAGAATCTGAACCGAGAGCTCGCTCTTTTCGGCTTCAAGCTCGTCAAGTCGTTGCTTAGTTGAGTTCGAGAAGATTCCCGCTTGAATGGCGTTGACGATATTGTCGATGCCTTTTTCTATTTCGGCAAGCTGCTTGCGAAGAATCGGCAACGTGGTGCTCTCGGCATTTAGCTTTGCGATCAGCGAGTCGGCAAGTCGATCAAGGAGAACATCATCAAAGATAAACTTTTGAATGAGTAGTATTACAACCTCCTCGATCCACTTCTTCTTGATGGTTTTCTTCTTACACGTTCCGCCTTTCCGTGTGCCTCGGCACTTGTAATAGCGATGAATGTCCATCGTATGACTCGTCCCGCTTTCGCCCGTCATCAGACATTGACAGTAGCCGCAGAACAGTTTTGTAGTCAGCAGATATTCATCCTCTGCTTTGTGCTTAGCGGGCGCTTTCTTGTTCGCGGCAGCCCTCTCTTGCACTTGCTCAAACAACTTGGCAGGAACGATGGCGGGGATTCCATTGGGAACGACCACGTCACGGTATTGATACTCGCCAATGTATCGGCGGTTGTGCAGCATCCGTGTTACGGTGTTGAGGCTGATTTTCGTTCCTCTGACGGTACGGATGCCTTTAATATTTAGCTCATCAGTGATTTCCTGCATCGTTGCGCCCTTGGCATATTTCTTGAAGGCTTCAAGAACGGCGGGTGCGGCAACGGGATCGATTTGGAAGAATTGATTTTCGTCAACGGTGTATCCGATGGGAAGTGTACCGCCGTTGTATTTGCA
>JAZROG010000116.1:0-29791 GCA_045648605.1 Eubacteriales bacterium
CTTCAGAATGCTTCCTCCATCGCAAGCGTTGTCCTCACAACAGAGGCAGTTGTTGCAGACAAGAAGGAAGAGGCTCCCGCAGCTCCCGCAGCAGGCATGGGCGGCGGTATGGGCGGAATGTACTAATACCGATACAATAATTATAAGGCTGAACCGAAAGGTTCAGCCTTTGCCTTATAAATAGGAATTTATCTGCCTTCCCTTGCAGAGAAGGCTAACGTCCCTCCTCACTCCCCGACAAATTCCTGTTTATAATCGCTCCGATGCATCACAAAAAATCACCTTGTGGCATAAAATTATCAGTGGAGGTGATTTTATGAACAATCCTTGTGCATGCAAATATAACTGCACTCTGCTTGCCTTTATCGCAAGCCTGATAATTGGAATTGTAACCGCTTTTCTCCGCATAACTGCAGTAATAACCGTAACTCCCGCCTTCCTTTGGGTACTCTTCGGTATTTCCGTCGGATATCTTTTACTGACTCAAGCTGCATCCGTTTTTATCAGAGATTGCAGCACCTGCGTAAGAGAAGCTCTGACCGCAGTGCTCCTTGGTGCTCTTGCCACAGCACTTCTTTCTGTGGTACTGCTCGGCGTTACCTTTGCGGCAACAAGCGTTATCGGCGCAATATTGACAGGACTTCTTCTTTTTGCTTTTTCCTTCACACTCGGCAGCGGCGCTTGCCTTACAAGATGTCTTGCTTGCTCTGATGACTGAAAAAATGACCCGACTTATCAAAAAATGGGGCTTATCCACATCTGTGGATAAGCCCCAAAATTATTCGATATCAATATCCAGAGGCTTGTCAAGCTCCTCCGAGACATATTTTCCGTTTTTCTTTCTCTGTCTTACACACTCCGTGAGAAGATATTCGATCTGACCGTTTACAGAACGAAAGTCATCCTCCGCCCATGCGGCTACCGCATTATAAAGCTTTTCACTGAGTCGCAGAGGTATCTGCTTCTTGCCGTTATCTCCCATATCAGTAAAGACTTCCTGTATTTACTATTGGCTGTGCATCGCCTCTGCCGCAGAGCACCACAAGAAGATTTGATACCATAGCAGCTTTTCTTTCCTCGTCAAGATGGACCATCTTCTTTTCACCCAAGCGCTCAAGAGCCATTTCAACCATGCCCACAGCACCGTCTACTATCATTCTTCTTGCGTCGATAATAGCCGATGCCTGCTGTCTCTGGAGCATAACTGCGGCAATCTCGGTCGCATAAGCAAGATAAGTGATTCTCGCCTCGATTATTTCAATTCCTGCTTCCTCAACTCTCGTCTGGATCTCGTCTCTGATCCTTGATGCAACAACCTCGCTTGAACCTCTGAGACTTCCGTCATCAGGGGCTCCGTCTCCTGTGGTATCTATTCCGGGTGCAACATCATAAGGATATATTCTTACGATATTACGAAGAGCGGTATCGCACTGAAGCGAGAGAAACTCCTTATAGTTATCAACATTGAAAACAGCCTTTGCTGTATCTACTATTCTCCATGTAACCGCAATTCCGATCTCAACGGGATTACCAAGGCAGTCATTTATCTTCTGCTTGTTATTATTGAGGGTCATTATCTTAAGAGAAATCTTTTTATTTACCATCTCTGCGGTATTTACATTAGTGCCTGCAACTGTCGGCACCTTTTTTACGTCACCGCTCTGATTAAGCTCTGTTTTTGCCGCGGGATTAACGCTTACGCAGAAAGGATTTACATAATAGAATCCGTCGCCCTTAATTGTGCCGATATACTTACCGAAAAGTGTAAGCACAAGCGCTTCTTGCGGCTTAAGTACACGGAGACCGAGGAAAGGTATCCATCCGATAAATATCCATATCATCGAAATGATGAAAAGCACAGGCAAGCCACCTGCATCAAGTATCAAGCCGCCAAAAATAACGCCAACTATTGCCGCAAGGTACAAAAGCGATGTAAGAATTAAAGCAAGCATTCCGTTTTTTCTGTTTTTTAAAATAATTTCTTTCATGGTTTTATCCCCCTCATGTTTGATATCATAATGATATCATATTGTAAACTCCATGTCAAGGATTTTTTTGCATTTTACATTTTGTTCATATTCCTTGCTCGCCCTCGCGCTTCTTCCAGCTGATAAAGCCGTAAAGGTCATTGATAAGGAACATAACAAAGCAGAAAATCATCGGAAGATATGAAATATCCGTTATCGTTGCAAGTATCCAAAGAACAATAAGAACGATATCGTTTGCGGCATATGCAAGCGCGTAATATGAATTTCTGAAAAACAACAAATAAGAAGCAAAAAAGCTGGTGGTTACAGACAATGTGCTTATTATAAGGTTCGGAGTTTTGAAATATTTTAAAATGAAATAAAAGACAACTGTCACAAACAGAGTGAGAACACACATCAGCATAATTTCCAACCTATTCAGCTTATGTATTTTAACAACGCTTTTTCCCTTTTCATAAGGATTTCGAAGCCATGAAATTATAGATGCAGCGGAACTCGGAGCAGACATAAAAAGATATGTTATCATCTCACCCCAATAATGAAATCTGCAAGCGGTTATTGTATATAAAATGCTGAAGATCAATATAAGTATCTGCCCGAAAACATCGCCCTTTGCCACAAATATCAGCGCAGTTACACCAATAACCGTTGCAAAAAGATTAACAGGATCAATATTTCCCGTGAGAATATTCGATATTATCACAACTATCTCGGAAACAGACCAAAGCAGCCATTCCCTTTTAGTTAAGCTTTTAAATGATTTCATTTTTCCTCCAAAAAACAAGGCACTCGGTATGCGTATCTTCTACGACCTAACGATACGCATTTCGAGTGCCTTTTCAGCACGAGCTACCCGGTCGCAGCTATGTAATTTTTATGCACTCTCCCCGAGAACCTCTTTTTCGTATTTATCGATTTCGTCAAACCACTTTTCTGTGGGATCGACGCCGTTATCTGCACAGAATTTTGCCCAAACATCCGCAAAGGGGAAGAATTTAAGCTCCTCCTGCATCATCATAAGACGGGTACCCTCATCATTATTCTGAAGCACAGCGAGGGATGCATTGGGAGTAAGAAGCGCATAAAGAAGCGCCTTCTGGAAATTACGCATACCGATTACCCAAGCGGCAATGCGGTTGATGCTTGCATCGAAATAGTCAAGACCAACAAGAACTCTGTCAAGAGCATCGTTTCTTACGATCTCCTTTGCGATCTCCTTTGTTTCATCATCGAAAAGAACAACATGGTCACTATCCCAGCGAACACCGCGAGTAACATGAAGCGCAACCTTCTCGCCAAAGAGAAGCATTGAGGAAAGCTTATCCGAAACAACCTCTGTTGGATGGTAATGACCGTTATCCATAAGGCTGAGGATGCCGTTCTTTGCCGCATAATTTACTGTGAATTCGGAAGAACCTACGGTATAAGACTCAAATCCGATTCCGAAAACCTTGGATTCGAGAGAAACATCAACGAGATTTCTGTCATAGCCCGAAGCAAGTATCTGATCGAGAGAATCCTTGAAGCGTGCTCTGGGGCCGAGACGGTCTGCGGGAACATCCTTCATTCCGTCGGGTATCCAGATATTCATAAGGCAGGGAGTTCCAAGCTCACGGGCAAAATGTTCGGAAATGCGCAGGCAAGCGATGCAATGGCGGATCCAGAATGCACGAACATTCTCATCTGGGCTTGAAAGGGTGAGTCCCTTTGCCATGGGATGAGAGAAGCAGGTGGGATTGAAATCTATTCCAAGTCCTCTTTCCTTTGCAAATTCTACCCATTTTCTGAAATGCTTCGGCTCAAGCGCGTCTCTGTCTGCCTTCTCGCCATCCTCAAAAATGGCATAGCAGGCATGAAGATTTATTCTGTGCTTTCCGGGAACAAGTGAAAGAGCCTTGTCGATATCAGCCATAAGCTCCTCGGAATTTCTTGCAGCACCGGGATAATTTCCCGTTGTCTGAATACCGCCGTCAAGAGTGGTAGAGCCTTCAAAGCCTCTTACGTCATCACCCTGCCAGCAGTGCATGGAAAGTGCCTTGCCCGAAAGAAGATCAAGCGCCTTATCGGTATCAACGCCTATTTCCGCATAGCGGCTTTTGGCATATTCATAGCGCTCGTTTATTGTCATATTATTGATCCTGCGTAAAAATATATTTGAATTTTATCACAAAGCAACACATTTGTCAATGAAATTTTATCAAAATCACAGAATTTAAGTTGTTTTCATGCTTATTTCAAGAAAACAGCGGTAAGATTTTGAACAAATTGAAAAAAAGTTACGAATAAGGTTGAAAAAGCACGCAAAATATGATATCATAACTGTATATGTTGTTAAATGGAGAAATATTATGATAAACGCAATGAAGAAAATACTTGTCCGGTGCTGTGTGATCTTTTCTGTTCTTATGCTTGCCGTTTCATCGGGTGTTGGAGTCATTGGAATGGAAAAGGGCTTCGGAATCGACCATACTATGATATTCGCATTGTTTATATTCAGCTTTGTTATCGCATGCTCAAATGTAATTTATTCCCTTCCGAGGCTTTCCGGTGCTCTGAAATATATTCTGCATCTCATTGCAGTTCTTATTTCTTCTGCTGTATTTTTAAGGGTGGTAAACGGTCTTGACGGCAAGACGATTCTTGTTGCAATCATCGTTATCGCCATTGTACACGCATCGATCTTCGTAATAATCAATGCTGTAAGGAAGGCAAAGAAAACAGACAACAAATACGAGAACGTTTACAAAAAGGAAAATTAACATGAAAAGCTACGAAAATTTCGACAATTCATTCTTTATAAAGCTTATCTGCATAATCGGTGCGATAGCTGTGCTTTTTGTTGTGGCAACGGTTGTTATAGGAATCATTACCGGTGACAGTACAGTTGAATCCAAGGATGTCGAGGCAGAAACCTTTATTTTCGGAAACACTGACACGGTAGCCCCCATCCCCGAGACAACAGAAGAAGAATCTGAAACCGAGGAATTATTTATACCGATCGTTACAGATACCGAGGCGATAACAGATATCTCATCCGAGGAAGTAATCACAGAGCCTGAGGAAACAATCACAGAGCCCGCTCCGACTATTCTTGCCGAAAGCGAGGATATGGGCGAGGAATATATAAATTCTCTCATTTTTCTCGGAGACTCCACCACATACGGTCTTAAAACCTACAAAATGCTAAAGGACGGAAAGAGCACAAAGCAGCTCTGGGCCGCAGACGGTGCAACACTTTCCATTGCAGATATTCTTACAAAGAAGATAGTCTATCCCGAGACGGGCAAGGAAATGCTAATCTCCGATGCCATGGCACTGGCAAAGCCGGAATATCTGGTGGTTACCCTTGGTGCAGAGGGACTCCGCGCCATCGAGGAGGAAGAATTTGTTAAGCAATATACCGCGCTTGTTGATACTCTTATTTCCGCTTCTCCCGAAACAAAGCTTATCCTTCAATCGATCTTCCCAACAAACGAAAAGCTTGCAAAGCTCACAAATGAGAAGGTTGATATTGCTAATCAGCATATTTTGAAGATCGCCGAGGAAAAGGGGGTCAGATATCTTGATACACAATCGGTGCTTAAGGACGAAAATGGCGGACTTAATGAAAAATACGACAATGGCGGAACGGGAATGAACCTCACAGCCGAGGGCTTTGAGATCGTACTCAATTACATCCGCACACACGGTTATAAATAATGGAAATAGTTATCAGAGAATTCAGTAAAGAGGATGCTTCCGCCGCGATTGAGATCTGGAATGAGGTAGTCCTTGACGGAGTTGCCTTTCCTCAGACAGAGACTCTTGGAATAGAGGACGGAACAGAATTTTTTCTTGAGCAATCCTTTACCGCTCTTGCCTGTGACAGTGAAAAAGGTGAGATCTGCGGGATTTACATCCTTCATCCCAATAATATAGGCAGATGCGGTCATATTGCAAACGCAAGCTATGCGGTAAAGAGAACAAAAAAGAATATGGGCTTCGGCGAGGCGCTTGTCCGTCATTCGCTCATAAAGGCAAAGGAGCTTGGCTTTTCGATAATGCAGTTCAATGCCGTGGTCGCAACCAACAAATATGCGCTTCACCTATATGAAAAGATAGGCTTCACAAGGCTCGGAACTATTCCCTGCGGCTTCAGATTGAAGAACGACGAATTTGCCGATATCGTTCCTCATTATTATGTTTTATAAAAAAATGCGGTCAAAAACCGCATTTTTTTGTTATAATATGTTGACTTTCCTGCCACTTCTGTGGTACAATACTTATAAAGGATTTTGTATAATTAGAATTTCTCGATATCCTTCCTTGTGGGCTTTATCATTATCTTTCCGCTGACACCGAAATAATATCCGAGCCATGCGGCAATAACACATGGGATGATCACAAGGAAATACACCCACGGAATACTGCTGAGCATGGTATCTCCCACTTTAATTGACAAAAGTCCGAGATATTCACCGCAAACAAGCTTTGCCGCAAGTCCGAAGAATCCCGAAACCGAGCCTGCTGTTTTGGGAATCGCAGAAAAAACGGTATATCCGAGGGCAAGAATGAAATTTGGAACATTTGCGAGCAGTCCCATATAAAGTCCTATAAGATAATTCGGCTTGATTCGCCCGTTATCTACTCTTTCCTTATCTGATGCGCCCGCCTTGAAGCAGACCTCACCCACCATAAAAAGGAAAAAGATTATCGCAAATACACTTGCAATAACGGTAAGCAGCTTTGCTGTTCCCTCCCCTATACTTGATGATGCGGCAGATGTGCCAAGGGAAAGAGCAAGCCCGAATATGGCAATGGCTATCTGATCCACAAAAATCCTCACCGTGCTGTATGAATAAATCTTCCAGAATTCGTTAAATTTACCAAGCATTATCAATCACTCCTGTTTTTACTACTGAATATTATAATTCATTTATCTCAAAATGGCAAGTAAAAACCGCAAAATTTACATTTTATACACTTCTTTAAGAAAAGGAGCAACAATATGCCCTACACCATCGACCTTTATGAGTTTTCTGATGCACTGCGCGAATTTGCCACCTATAAATCCGCAATTCAGAATTGCTCACAAAAAACCGTCAGCGAATACATGACGGATCTCAGAACATTTTTCAGATATATAATTGCACAGAGAAACGGAATAACACTTGATAGCGAGGATTTTCACAAGATAGATCTTCACGGTGTTGATGTTACCATGCTAAAAGGCATCACCGCAATGGAGATATACAGCTTTCTCAAATACACAAGCGATGACAGAGGCAATGAATCCGCCGCAAGATCAAGAAAGCTTTCCGCAATCAAGGCGCTTTATAAATATTATGTTAATAAAAAGCACGAATTCAAGGAAAACCCAACTGCCGATATAGAATCACCCAAAAAGAAAAAGGCTCTGCCAAAGGTGATGTCCCTTGACGAAAGTCTTATGCTCCTTGAGGCTGTTAAAAATGATGAGCTTTCAGCCACAAGAATAAGAGATTATTGCATAATCACACTTTTTCTGAATTGCGGAATGCGACTGAGCGAGCTTGCCGGCATAAAAATAACCGATATAGATTCGGAGCTTCGTTCACTGCGAGTTACGGGTAAAGGAAGCAAGGAAAGAATAATCTATCTTAACGATGCCTGCCGAATGGCGCTTGGAGATTATCTTTCCGAGCGTCTTGACGAAAAATACCGCGATATCGATGCAAAGGTTCTTTTTCTCAGCGGCAGAGGCAGAAATGACCCGATCAGCGTAAAAACCGTTCAGTGGATGGTAAAAAAATATCTTGATGCGGCAGGACTTTCAAACAGAGGCTATTCTGTGCACAAGCTCCGTCACACCGCTGCGACTCTCATGTATCAATCCGGAAATGTAGATGTCAGAACCCTTAAGGATATACTTGGTCACGAGCAGCTTAATACAACCCAGATATATACTCATGTCAGCAATCAAAGCATGGAGGATGCAATGTCTCAAAATCCCCTCTCAAGAGTCAAGCCTCCGAAAATTCATGAGCTTAAAAGGATAGATAATAGCGAGGAATAATTATAAATTTGTCCGCAAACAGAAAATAAGGTGAAAATTTTCGCTTTTTGTTGATTTTTCTGTCGGAATATGTTATCATATTACATAGCAGTGTGCTAAAATTTTCTTTTTTCACATAGATTGTAATAACAATTTTTTGAGGAAGGATCATGACGGGCGAAATCAAAGATGCACTTGCTTTAAGAATTTTAAAATCCACACCGAAAAGTAAAATTTATTTTGGCAGAATAATCGGGCTTGCTTCTATATGCCTGATGGGACTTTTCTTCGGATATATGCTTCATTTTCTTTTCCTTTCCGAAAAGGAAGGCATCTATTCTGTCATTATGTCACATTTTGGAGCATTTTACAGAGAAAAAAGCTTTTTAGAGGGTATTTTTGCCACCGCAAGATACGCTCTCGGAGATATGCTTCTCATTTTATGCTTCACCTTTTTCGGATACACCATGCTGTCCTCTCCGCTCTGCAAAATTACACTGGCTTTATATTCCGCATTTCTCGGCTTTTGCGGTGTGTTTGTTTTTGAGCTTTTGATAAAGGACAATCTGCTAAGCGGCGGCAGCGGTGCATTTGCCCTTTTTGCTATGAGCAAGCTTATTCTTCTTACAGCTTTGATTTTTTCTACTCTTCAAAGCGAGGATTTTTCATACAGATTCTCGGATATTTTCCGTTCCGAGCGCCATCCGCTCATTAGTCGGGAGTCGAAAAATTATCTTCTTTCAATGATAAGCACCGCGGGATTTACCGCAATCATTAACACTGTATATCTGATTTTTATGAGCATACAAAAATGCTCTCTTCTCTGATCGAAAGGAATTTCAAAAAATGGAAAACAAAAACGATAAGGCATTCGGTATCTTTAAAAGAAAAGAAAGAAAGGACATCACCGCTGAGGAGATCGAAATGGAGCAAAAAGGGCCAAAGGGCATAAAATTTTTCTTCAAGCTCTTCGGGCGCAATTTTTCAAAGCTTCTTACTCTCAATTTGATGATGTTATTTATGGCGATTCCGATAATCGCCGCAATTTTCGTATATATTCAAGGCCCCACAACCCCCTCGCAGACAAATGTGCTCTCCCCCGCGCTTTACGGCATCGAGCTTATAGACAATTCCCCTGCGGTATCGATCATGAGCAATTATTTCTGCACCACAGTTTCTCTGCCCGTTCATAATTCACCTGTATTCATCTGGGTCGGCGCAATACTTCTTCTGCTTGCTTTTACTTGGGGTTGGCAGAACGTGGGATCAACATACGTTATTCGCTCAATGGTGAGAGGCGAGCCGATATTTATGTGGTCTGATTATTTTTACGCTATCAAACGCAACCTGAAGCAAGGTCTTCTTATGGGACTGCTTGATTTTGCAATAATCGGTGTTCTCGCTTTTGACATAATGTACTTCACAGGCCTTTCCGGAAGCTTTACCAATGACCTTATGTATTTCTGCACCATCGGAATTGCTATCGTTTATTTCTTCATGCGTTTTTATCTCTACATCATGCTTGTAACCTTTGACCTTTCGATTTACAAGCTGCTTAAAAATGCGCTGATCTTCGTTATTCTCGGAATCAAGAGAAATATTATGGGTGCCCTCGGAATCATTCTTCTTGTGGCAGTAAATCTGCTTCTTGCAATCATTTTCGTGCCCACAGGATCGATAATTCCAATCATTCTCCCCGCATTTTATCTGCTTTCCTGCGCTTCTTTCATATCCGCTTATGCGGCATATCCCAATATTCAGAAATATATGATAGATCCGCAGGCAGCTTCTGAGGAATAAGTAAACGGCTGACTGAGTCAGCCGTCAGATATAAGCTCGCTCACTGTCACAAAGCTGTATCCCATCTCAATGAGCTTTGGTATCATCATGCGCAGAGCCTCGGGAGTCGGACTTTTTCTGCCGATATAATCGTGCATTAGGATAATGTCTCCGCTTCGCACGTTCTTTATCACATTTTGATATATGATAGCGGGCGAATTTCCCTCCCAATCACGGGTATCAACAGACCATAGGATTATCGAATAATCCATATTTCTCGCTATGCTCTCAACATCATCGTCGAGCGCCCCCTCGGGAGGTCTGAAAAGTCGCGATTTATATTCATATAGCCTATAAATTTCATCGTCACATCGCTCAAGCTCGCGGACAAGCTCTCCTCTCTCCATGGCACGAACTCTATGATGAGTATAGGTGTGGTTTCCTATCTCATGTCCCGCAAAATATACCTTTTCTGCCGCTTCGGGATAGTTTTCTATATTCTGCCCAACGAAGAAAAAGGTTGCTTTAACATTAAATTCCTTTAAAATATCAAGTATTTCCGCGGTATAATAAGGATGCGGGCCGTCGTCAAAGGTAAGGGCGATCTTCATTTTGCTGTTATCTGTTCTGCGATAGGTTATGCGTGCCTCCTCGCCTCGGCAACAGGTGGTAAAAAGCATAAGCACCGTAAGCAGAATTAAAATGCGCTTCATTTTGTCAGCTCATCCATGCTTCCGAAGCTATACCCCATGGCCTTCAGCTCTCTTATAACGTCCCCCATAATGGCGGCATTTGTTGCAGAGGTCGGATGAAGCAGAATGACAGCTCCGTTGTGGATGTTTTCCATTATTTTTTTCTTTGCTCTTTCGGTGTCCATCTGTTTATCGTTATCCCAATCCGCATATGCAAAGCTCCAGAAAATGGTTTTATAGCCCGCATCATGGGCAAATTTCATTGTTCTTTCGTCAAAAACACCCTCGGGCGGTCGGTAATATTTGGGCATATCCTCGCCTGTAAGGGATCTGTATGCTATCTCAAGACGGTGAAGCTCTGCGCAAAAATCCTCATATGAGCCGACTCTTGTCATATTTTTATGAGAAAATGTGTGGTTTGCAACCGTGTGTCCCTCTTCTGCCATGCGTTTTACAAGCTCACCGTTTTTCTCAATAAGATTTCCAAGGACAAAGAATGTACCGCGTACATCCTCTTCCTTCATTACATCAAGAATTTTTTCCACATTGCCGTTTTCATATCCGGCATCGAATGTTAAATATACTATCTTTTCTTCATTTGAATCATCGTGGATGTGGTCGATATAATATCCACCGTAATTCTCGATATAAGCCATATCGGCATCGCACTGCGGCTGCTTATTGTCCTTGGCTCTGACACAATACCAGCTCTGCCATTTTGCAGCGCTCGAAGCAAGAGCGAAAAGCATTGCAATTCCAAGAAAAAGCGAAAGAGCAGGTCCTATTTTGTATTTGAACATTTCTTCTTTCCTTTCTTTATTTTTTCGGAGATTTCTCCTTTAATATTTTTCTCGGAAATATAATTTTTTTGCACAAAATTTTATGGTTTTAATGTTATATTAATCTTTTTTAAGGAGGGATGCGCTTGACACAAAATACCTTTAAAAGACGCGAAAAAAAGCTTCTTGTTGACGAAAAGCTGCTCCCCGAAATCATAGAAAAGCTGCTTGTGCATCTTGATCCCGATTCGCACAATATCGACGGTAAGCCATACGAAATATGCAATATTTATTTCGATAACGAAAGAAGAGATATAACACGTCATTCAAATTCCAAGCCGTTTTATAAGGAAAAATTAAGACTCAGAAGCTATGGCATGCCATCACCCTCGGATAATGTTTTCTTTGAGATAAAGAGAAAAATGAACAAAATTGGAACTAAACGTCGTGCCGTTGTGCCTCTTGAAAAAATTTATGAATTTCTCGAAAGCGGTACAATCCCCGAATCCGAAGGCTATATAAACCGCCAAGTGCTTTCTGAAATCGACTATTTTATAAAGACAAATGATGTTAAGCCCTCGGTATATATAGGTTATATGAGAAATGCCTATTTCGGCAAGGATGACCCGACGCTTCGATTAACAATCGACCGTGAAATTCTCACTCGTCACCACGATCTGCGCCTTGAGGACGGTAGGCATGGTGAAGCGCTTCTCCCCGAAGGGAAGGTGCTGATGGAGATAAAATTTCATGGCGGAGTTCCGATGTGGTTCGCCTCGCTTATGAGCGAATATTCACTTTCATTTACCCGATTTTCAAAGGTCGGAAAAGAATTTGATGCTTCACTCAAAAAAGAAATAAATAAAGTTTAAAACATATGGAGTTTTTTATGAACAACACGCTATTTCATGTTGAAACCGCAAATCTTACACTGAAAAACATTCTGATAATTTTCGGTTGTGCAATTCTCTGCTCTCTTCTTATATCACTTGTCTATATGTTCACAAGAAGAAAAACAGGATATAGACCCACAGCTGTTATCACCATGCTGCTTTTGACCCCGATATCCTCTATCCTTATGCTCGTTATCGGAAATAACACCGCAAGAGCACTCAGCGTTGGCGGCGGCATTGCCCTGATTCGCTACAGAAGCAATTTCAGCGACCCCAAGGACCTTGCTTTCATCTTTCTTACAATGGCTGTTGGAGTTGCCTGCGGAACGGGACTTATTGGAATTGCGCTCGTTTCAACGGTTATAGTTTGCCTACTTGCAGTTGTTATATATCTTACGGGAATAGGAACAAAAAATTCCTCTGCTATGCAGCTGCGAATCACCATCCCCGAGGATATGAATCACCATGGCGCTTTTGACGATATTTTAGGCAAATATTGCAAGGGATACAGCCTTGAAAGCATAAAAACCACGGATTTCGGCACTCTTCTGGAGCTGAGATACATAATCAACATGAAAAATATTTCCCAGCAGAAATGCTTTATCGACGAGCTTCGTACAAGAAACGGAAATCTCACCATTATGCTCACAAGAAAGAATTATGAAGGATAAAATATAGGGGTAAGACATTCTCTGTCTTGCCCCGATTTTTCTTTACTTAAAATAGATCCCGGCTGTTGCCGCCCTCCCTTCCGATTGTCAAGATAATTCCTTATTTAATGTTTTTTTGTATTTAAAAGGTCAAAATTTGATTTTAAAAAACAATTTAAGCACTTAGAACTGCTTGTTTTTTTGTTATATGTTAATTGAAGAAACTTAATTGTTAATAAAATGTAACCTTTTACAATAAGTATTGAATTTTTGCACAAAATATGATATCATATTTTACAATGGGGGTATGTGTTAAAAGGTGCCATTTGACAAATTTTTCACTTACATTCCATATTTCACCAAAGCAAAAAAATTTTCATTATATAAGGAGAATTAGTTATGACAAACAACAAACACGTGCTTGGTTGGATCGACGAAATGGCTGCTCTCGTACAGCCCGATAAGATCGTTTGGATCGACGGCAGCGAGGAGCAGGCTGAGGCTCTCCGCGCAGAGGCTTGCAGCACAGGCGAGCTCATCAAGCTCAATGAGGAGCTTCTCCCTAACTGCTATCTTCACAGAACAGCAGTAAACGACGTTGCCCGCGTTGAAGGCAGAACCTTCATCTGCACATCAAAGAAAGAGGATGCAGGCAACATCAACAACTGGATGGAAAAGAACGAGTGCTATGAAAAGCTCTCCAAGCTCTACCGTGGCTCCTACAAGGGCAGAACAATGTATGTTATTCCCTATTCCATGGGCGTTGTTGGCTCTGATTTCGCTAAGATCGGCGTTGAGCTTACAGACTCCATCTATGTCGTTCTCAACATGCTTATCATGACAAGAGTCGGCAAGAACGTTATCGACGCTCTCGGCGACAGCGCAGACTTCATCAAGGGTCTCCACGCAAGAAAGGATATCGACGAGGAAAACAGATATATCTGCCACTTCCCCGAGGATAATACAATCTGGTCCATCAACTCCGGTTACGGCGGAAACGTTCTTCTCGGTAAGAAGTGCTTCGCTCTCCGTATCGCTTCCTACCTCGGTAGAAAGGAAGGCTGGATGGCTGAGCATATGCTCATTCTCGGTGTTGAATACCCCGATGGTGAGGTTAAGTATATCTCCGCTGCATTCCCCTCCGCTTGCGGTAAGACAAACCTTGCAATGCTCATTCCTCCCGCAATCTACGGCAAGAAGGGCTACAAGGTTTGGACAGTTGGCGATGATATCGCTTGGATCCGCGTAGGCGAGGACGGAAGACTTTACGCAGTTAACCCTGAGAATGGCTTCTTCGGCGTTGCTCCCGGTACTAACGATAAGTCTAACCCCAATGCTCTTGCTACAACAAAGAGCAACTGTATCTTCACAAACGTTTGCCACGACCTTGACAACAACACTGTTTGGTGGGAAGGCCTTGACAACAATCCTCCCAAGAACGCTCTCAACTGGAGAGGCGAAAAGTGGGATTATACAAAGTACGATAAGGCTGACAAGGTTGGCACATCCGGCGCTCATCCCAACTCCCGCTTCACTGCAATGGCTACAATGTGCCCCTGCATCTCAAGCGAGTTCAATTCTCTTAAGGGTGTTCCGCTCTCCGCTATCATCTTCGGCGGCCGCCGTGCAAAGACTGCTCCCCTCGTTTACGAGTCCAGAAGCTGGCAGCACGGTACCTTCGTTGGTTCTATCATGGCTTCCGAGACAACTGCGGCTGCAGCAGGTGCTGTCGGCGTAGTTCGTCGCGATCCTATGGCTATGCGTCCCTTCGTTGGTTACAACATGGGTGACTACTTCCGTCACTGGCTCGACATGGGCAAGAAGATCCCCAATGCTCCCAAGATCTTCCACGTTAACTGGTTCAGAACTGATGCTGACGGCAACTTCATTTGGCCCGGCTTCGGTGACAACATGAGAGTTCTTATGTGGATCCTCGCTCGTTGCGAAGGTAAGGTTGACGCTGTTGAAACTCCTATCGGATTTGTTCCGAAGGCTGAGGATATCAACATCGAGGGACTTGACGGTGTTACTATCGACACAATCAAGGAGCTTCTTACAATCGACAAGCAGTCCTGGCTTGACGATGTTGCAAACATCAAGGAGTTCTATGCACAGGTTGGCGAAAGGGTTCCCGCAGAGCTTTACGACGAGCTTGCAACTCTTGAGGCAAATCTCACAAAGTAATTTTATAATTAAAATAAGGGCTGAGTTTTCGAACTCAGCCCTTTTTTGAGGAAATTCGCCACTGCGGTGGCGACCGGCACCGCCCGTGGCTCACGCGACCTTTTAAAAAAGGTCGATCAAAACTTTAAAAAGAGGAATTTTTATTGTTGTTTAACTGTGTTTCCACATGAAATAACCGAGAATTTTATGTAGAAAGGCAAAGCTACACCCCACCACGAGTCATCCCGAGTTTGTCGAGGGATCTACGAACGATTTTCACTGATAAACAGTTCGCTAAATTCCTATTTACTTATTAATTATTTTGTCTTGACGGTTCTTGTTATTATCTCGTCCTGCAGACCTTTATTCAGATTATTGAAATAATCCGAAAAGCCCGAAACACGAACACGGAGATTTCTATATTTTTCCGGCTCTTTTTGTGCATTTATAAGATCTTCCTTTCAAACATATGTAAGCTGAAAATGAGTGCCGCCGCTCTTGAAATATGTTTCGAACAAAGTTACAAGCTTTTCAAAATTTTATCATTTTTTGATAAGAGCCTCTTCAATCAAAACATTGGTAACAACCTTTTTTAGGAATTAAGTTTTTGCATATTGCAATTTTCATCGAAATATGTTATAATCAATCATATGCGAGGTGAGCTGATGCCAAATAACAACAAAATCAAGATAGCCGCCATTGTTGGTGCTACCGCAAGCGGAAAGACCTCTCTTTCAATAGAGCTTGCAAAAAAATATAACGGTGAAATCGTTTCCTGCGATTCAATGCAGATATACAAAGGCATGGACATTGGCACCGCAAAGCCCACAAAGGAAGAGATGGCGGGAATTCCGCATCACATGATAGATATTTGCGAGCCAGACAAAAAATTCAGCTGTACTGATTATGCCGAAATGGCTCTTTCTTGCATAAATGACATAACGTCAAGAGGAAAATTACCGATCCTCTGCGGCGGCACAGGACTTTATCTGGACAGCCTTCTCCGCGGCATTCGTGATGACGGAGCGGAAAGCGATCCTGCCTTTCGGGATGAAATGCAGCGCTTTGCCGATACAAACGGCGCGGAAGCACTTCATGCAAGGCTTGCTGAGATTGACCCCAAGGCGGCCGATGCCATTCACCCCAACAACATAAGACGAGTAATAAGAGCACTTGAGGTTTTCCACACCACAGGTATAACAAAAACGCGTCTTGACGAGCTTTCAAGAGAAAAAGAAGATGCTTTTGACTGCCTCACCATCGGTCTCGGATACGAAAACCGAGATATTCTCTATGAGCGCATCGACCTGAGAGTTGATGAAATGATCAGAAGCGGACTTCTCGACGAAGCGAAAAGCCTCTACGAAAAGGGTCTGTTAGCACCCGATACCACAGCAGGTCAGGCGATAGGATATAAGGAGCTTTTGCCCTTTCTTTTGTCCGAATGCTCACTTGAAGAAGCAATCGAAGCACTTAAGCTTGATACAAGACACTACGCAAAGAGACAAATGACTTGGTTCTGCGCCAAGAAAAACATAAATTGGATCATGGTTTCAGACAAAAAAGACGATCATCAAACAAAAACATTTGAAGAGATTGTAAACAATGCGTCAACCCTATTTAATAATTTCGGATTTTGTGATATAATAAATTGATATAGATTGATTTTTATAAAGGAAAGGCGCTTATGGATACAAAATATCTGAAAAAAGTTGGCTTATATGTCCTCACGGCAGTCCTTGCGCTTGCCTTTATTATCTATCTTGTTTTTCACCTCTTCAACGGATTTACCACAGATATCAACACCATCGCCGCAGAGATACAGTCAAAAAAATCGGTCATCAGCGGTGATTGCTATATTTTCAGAGACGAGCATTACCTCTATTCATCATATAGCGGTGCTGTCGCTTATCTTGTGGGTGACGGAAGCAAGGTCAGCATAAATCAAAGCGTTGCAGAAACATTTTCCGATTCGTCCGGTTATTCGGCAAGAGAGGAGCTTACCGCAATCGAGGACAAGCTTTCTGTTCTTGAGGAAAGCGAGCCTCCAAAGGGTGCTTCAAATTCCGACACTGCATCGGTTGACAAAAAAATCGGCTCATATTACCATCTGATATTGCAAAACATTTCCGAGGGTAAATACAGCCATGCGATGCAGTCAATGGATGCTCTGCTCGCTCAAATGAACCGCAGACAGATCATCATCGGCGAACGCAGCGATTTTTCTTCGGTAAGAGCCTCGCTTGAATCAAGAAAAATAAGCCTTACATCAAATCTCAGCGGAAAAAGCGAAACCGTTTTCTCTGACACAAGCGGTTATTTCTTCTTTGGAACGGACGGTTACGAAAATACCTTCACGGCAAGCGCCGCTGAAAATCTCACCGTTTCCTCATTCGATATGCTAAGATCCGAGGGACCCGCTCTGCAGAGAGCTGCCATCGGAAAGATCGCAACCGGATATAAATGGTACATCGCCCTTGAATTTGAGGCTGATAAAGCTGACGAGATCACCGTAGGTCAAAAATATAAGGGTGTTTTCCCCTATAATTACGATACAGAGCTTTCTCTTACCGCCGAAAAGGTCTTGACAGACTCGAATAAGCGCGCAATCGCTGTCTTTTCCTGCAGCGAAATGCCAAGCGGATTTTCCTATCTCCGCTCACAGGCTGTTGAAATAATTCTTTCCGAATCCAAAGGCTACCGAGTTCCGAAAACTGCTGTCAGAATAGTTGACGGCTATGAGGGAGTTTATACCCTCTACGGAAGCACCGTGGTTTTCAAAAGGATCGATATCCTGCTGGAGGTTGAGGGGCATTATATTGTTTCTACCGTAGATCCCCTTAAAAAGGAAGAAGGCACGGAAACGGAAATTCCGTCAGATACCGCTGCCGAAACAGATGAAGAAACACAAAAAGGCTTCGGATATCTGAGTCTTTATGACAGGATAATCGTTTCGGGTAAGGGTCTCAGTAATGGAATGGTATTTTACTAAATACGAGGTTATGATGTCATTCGAATATATTGATAAAAACGCCGAGCTTATTATGTCCCGTGTAAAAGCAGCAGAAGCAGCTTCAAAATACGGACAAAAGACCTCGGTGGTTGCCGCAGTTAAATATTGCGATATCAAAGAGCTGAAATATCTGACGGAGAATGTCGGAATAACCGACATTGGAGAGAACAGGGTTCAGCAGCTCCTTGAGCATTATGAGCATATAGACAGGGATAAGACAAATATCCACTTCATCGGCTCTCTCCAAACCAATAAGGTCAAATACATAATCGACAAGGTATGTATGATTCATTCCCTTGACAGCTTGAAGCTTGCCGCTGAGATTGACAGGCAGGCTAAAAAGCATGGCATCGTGATGGATGTTCTTGTTGAGATAAATTGCGGAAGAGAAGAAAACAAGGGCGGAATTTTGCCTGAGGATGTTCACGATTTTTGTGAACAGATTATGAATTTTTCGTCACTAAATTTGCGCGGATGCATGACTATGGCACCAAAATGTGAAGAAAAATGCGATTATTTGAAATTTTTTGAAGAAACTTATAAACTTTTCCTTGACATTTGGGGAAAAATCGTTCATAATAATATAGAGCCTGTCTTCTCGATGGGAATGAGCGAAAGCTTTGAGGAGGCTATCGCTTGCGGTTCCACTATCGTCAGGATCGGCAGAAGCTTTTTTCAAAAATAATAAATTTAAACATAAACGGAGGATTCAACCATGGGAGTGTTGGATAAATTCAAGAGAAACAATCAGACAAATGATGCTTATGCAGACAACTACGACGACTACTATGATAACTACGAGGGTGGTTATGACGAAATGCCCGCTGAGGAGCCTATGATGGACCCCCAGCCTCAGGCACAGCCTCAGACTTTCGCTTATACTCCTCCTCAGCCCTCTAATCCTATGGGCGGCATGTCCCTCAACGGTGCTGCTATCGAGCTTAAGGTTGTTAAGCCCACAGAGTTCAAGGACGGCCCCGCAATTGCTGACCATCTTCTCAGCACACGCACTGTTGTACTTAACCTTGAGGATGCTGACAAGGATACCGCAAGAAGACTTATCGACTTCCTCTTCGGAGTTGCTTATTCCATCGGCGGAGAAATAAAGAAGGTTGCTAACAATGCATACGTTATCACTCCTCAGAACGTTGCTATCAGCAATGATAAGGCGGCGGCTGCTCCCGCAGAGGCACAGCAGAATGCTGCACCCGTTCAGAACAACGGAATTTTCGGTTATTAATTTAAATATTTCATAACGATTTGCGCCGCATTCTATGGGGTGCAAATTGTTGTATCGTGATAACGGCAGTCGATTCTCTTGAATTTTTGTCGGCTGTCGTTATCGGTTTTAGGAGGATATCTTGGAAACAGTAACCTTTGTAGTTACAAGGATCTGCCTTATAGCGCTGGAGTTTCTCAGCTTCGCTATTCTTATAAGGGTCGTCCTCTTTTGGATCCCACTTGACGAGGATAATAAAATAGATGCTTTTTTCTATGCTATAACAGAGCCTGTGATCATGCCTATGCGTCTTTTCCTTGACCGCTTTGAATCGATACGCATGATGCCGATTGATATTCCATTGCTTCTTACCGCGATAGTCATTTCGGTACTGTCAACCCTTCTCTCTTCTTATGGATGATAAAAAAACAAAACAGCTTACCGCAAGGCTTGGAGATCTTTATCTCGAAAGCCAAAGAGGATATATAACTTTTTCTTCATTTCTCGACCCCGCCGAGGTCTTTTGGGTAAAAAATCATATCACGCATCTCGGAGCAAAGGATCTTTGCTTCCTTTACGGCGGATATAAAAACGCAGAAAGAAAATGCGCCTTTTTCCTACCCGAATTTTATTTGGATCTGATCGAGAACATCGAGGACTTTGACGGTGTTGTCCCACTTATTGAGAATGAGCTTGCGGAAGCCATAAAAGTACTAAAAATTAAAGGAAGCGGATACAGAAATCTCTCACACAGAGATTTTCTCGGTGCGCTCCTTAATATGGGCATTGAAAGAAGTGCCATCGGTGATCTTTGCATAACGGAGGATAATACCTGCGTGCTCTTTGCAAACGCCTCTGTTGCCTCACTTATTCTGACAGGATGCGAGCGAATAGGCTCGGACAAGGTCAAAATAGAGGAGATACCTCTTTCCGGTGGATTTTCATTTGAAAGAAAAACTAAGCAGATAAGCGACACGGTGGCCTCCGACAGGCTTGATTGCGTTGTTTCCGCTCTCGCCTCGGAAAGCAGAGAAAAGGCAAAAAATCTTATTCTTTCGGGCTTTGTTGAGTGCAATTATTCAATTTCCGACAAAACCGATCTGCGAATTTCCTCGGGAGACACCATAACCATAAGAGGCACGGGAAAATTTATCATCGATTCCATCACGGAAGAAACAAAAAAAGGCAGGATAAGACTTGCCGCAAGAAAATATATTTAAGAAGAGGTGTAAAGTGAGCGTTTCGGAAACTTTTGACAGAAAATTCAACAAAAGTATGCGCGGTTACAATACCGAAGAGGTTGACGCCGCACTTGATGCCCTTTTGCGCTATTGCGACGAGCTTGAGGACGCTAACCGCGAATTTGAAATTGCAAATAACGACCTCATTGATGACAAAACCAATCTTAACAAATACATATCAGAGCTTGTTTCCGAAAAGGAAGACCTTGAGAAAAAGCTGAAGGAAATGAGAGAAAGAGTTGCAACCGTTGAAGGACTTTACAACGGTTACCGCGAAAAATTCGGAGAAGCCAGAGACATGATAACAAATGCAAAGTTATCCTCCTCCGAAATAATCGCAAGAGCCGAGGCAAAAGCAGAGCTTACCCTCGAGGAAGCAAAAAAAAAGCAGGATGATGAGCTGCGAAAATTTGATATTGAGATCGAAAAGCGCAGAGCACTTGTTGAAAAGCTTGACATTTGCTATAATGACTTCTGCAGTGATATAAAAAACAGACTCGAAGATATGCTTGACAGAGTCGATTCATTTGCCACAAGCCCCGCTCTTCCCCATGGGTTACCCGAATCGCGTCCCACACTTGAAGAAGAGATCGAAGAGATAGCCGAGCTTGAGGATATCTTTGAAGAGCCTCCGATCCCTCAATCCGCCCCCCCTCGAATACAGGTAGAGGAGGAGGAAGAGGTGGAAATAATAGAGGATCCGCAGATGACACCTTATGACCTTGACAATTCCGAAGCCGAGGATGATGGGAGAGAGGATGCCATATTCTACGAGCCTTCAGAAAACACTTCGAAAATTTCTCAAATGAAAAGCTCGCTAAATGAAATAAACCAAAGAGTTATTAAAAAGAAATCTACACCACATATATAAATAAGGAGACCTAAAAAATGCCAAAGGACTACACAAGTACACTGAATCTGCCCCAAACCGGATTCTCTATGAGAGCAAATCTGCCCCAGAGAGAGCCTGACACCATCAAATATTGGGAAAGCATCGATCTCTATGGCAAGATGCTTGACGCAAACAAGGGCAAGCCCCTTTATGTTCTTCATGACGGACCTCCCTTCTCTAACGGAAATATCCACATGGGAACAGCAATGAACAAGATCCTTAAGGATTTCATCAACAAATCCAAGCATATGATGGGTTATAGCGTTCCCTATACTCCCGGTTGGGATAACCACGGTATGCCTATCGAAAGTGCTATCATAAAGAAGAATAAGATCGACCGCAAAAAGATGTCCATTCCCGAATTCAGAAGTGCTTGTCATGAATTTGCACAGAATTTCGTGGATATTCAGATGGGACAGTTCAAGCGTCTCGGTGTTACCGCAGATTGGGAAAAGCCATATCTTACAATGGATCCCAAATTTGAGGCTCGCGAGGTAAAGGTCTTCGGAGAAATGTTCAAGAAGGGTTATATTTATAAGGGTCTCAAGCCCGTTTATTGGTGTAACCACTGCGAAACAGCGCTTGCAGAGGCTGAGATCGAATATAAGGATATTTCCTGCACATCTATATATGTAAAATTCAAGGTCAAGGACGACATGGGCAAGATTGCCGATGTTTGCGACCTTCAGAAGACCTATTTCATCATCTGGACAACCACAACATGGACTCTTCCCGGTAACCTTGCAATCGCTCTTCATCCCGATGAGGAATATTCGGTAGTTAAGGCTTCCGATGGTAATTTCTATATCGTTGCTTCCGCTCTTGCAAGCAAGACAATGAAGGCAGGCGGCATTGAGAATTACGAATTTGTAAAATCCATGCGCGGACGCGATTTCGAATTCATGAAGGCTTCTCATCCCTTCATCGACAGAGAGAGCGTTGTTGTAAATGCAGACTATGTTACAATGGACAGCGGTACAGGATGCGTTCATACAGCTCCCGGCTTTGGTGCTGACGACTATGTAACCTGCCGCCGCTATAATATGGATATCATCGTTCCCGTTGACGACAGAGGCTACCAGACAGAGGACGCAGGTAAGTTTGCGGGAATGTACTATGAGGATTCCAATAAGGCCATCCTTGAGGATATGAAGGAACGCGGCGCACTCTTCGCTTCCGAGGAGATCATGCACCAGTATCCTCACTGCTGGAGATGCAAGCATCCTATCATCTTCCGCGCAACACCTCAGTGGTTCTGCTCGGTTGACGCATTTAAGGAAGAGGCTGCAAAGGCTTGTGAGGATGTTGAGTGGCTTCCCGCATGGGGCGGCGACAGAATGGTCTCCATGATCCGCGAAAGAGCCGATTGGTGTATCTCAAGACAGAGACATTGGGGTCTTCCAATCCCCGTTTTCTATTGCGAGGATTGCAAGAAGCCCGTTTGCACAGAAGAAACCATCGAAGCTGTTTCTGCACTTTTCAGCGCAGAAGGCTCAAATGCTTGGTATAAAAAGGAAGCGAGCGAAATTCTTCCCGCATCCTTTAAGTGTCCTCATTGCGGCGGCACACACTTCACACAGGAAACTGACACACTTGACGGTTGGTTCGACTCCGGCTCAACTCATTTTGCCGTTATCGAAAACAATGACGAGCAGAAATGGCCTGCTGATATGTATCTTGAGGGCGCAGACCAGTATAGAGGTTGGTTCCAGTCTTCCCTTCTCACCGCTGTGGGCGCAAAGGGCGAGGGCGCACCCTTTAAGACCGTTCTTACACACGGTTGGGTAGTTGACGGCGAGGGCAAGGCAATGCACAAGTCTCTCGGCAACTCCATCGCTCCCGAGGAGGTAATTACAAAGTACGGCGCAGATCTCGTTCGTCTTTGGGTTGCTTCAAGTGACTACCGTGTTGACGTTCGTGTTTCAGATCCTATCTTCAAGCAGCTTTCAGAGGCTTACAGAAAGATCCGTAACACTGCACGAATCATCATGGCTAACCTTGGCGATCCCGCTACCGACTTTGATCCCAACAAGGATATGGTCAGCCTTGACAAGCTTTATGAGATCGACAAATGGGCGCTTACAGAGCTTAATAAGCTTGTAAAAACCTGCCGCGATGCTTATAATAACTATGAATTCCACATTCTCTACCACGATGTTTGCAATTTCTGCACAACAACTCTCTCCAAGCTCTATATCGACATCACAAAGGACAGAGTTTATGTTGAGAGAAAGGACAGCGAGGGCAGAAGAGCGGCTCAGACAGCGATGTTCATCATCCTCAGCTCTCTTACAAGACTCATCGCTCCCATGCTTGCATTCACAGCAGAGGAGATCTGGAAGGCTATGCCTCATCTTGATACAGAAAAGAAGGAAAGCGTATTCCTCAATCCCATGCCCGAATATGAGACAGCTTACGAATTTGCAAATATCGAGGAAAGATGGAACAAGCTCTTCTCTCTCCGCGATGATATCATGAAGGCTCTCGAGCTTGCAAGAGCTGACAAGCTTATCGGTAAGTCTCTTGACGCAAAGGTTACCGTATATGCTCCCGATGCCGATGTATTTGCAACATTTGCTGATTTCGCAGACGAGCTTAAGACTGTATTCATCGTTTCCGAGGTTGAGCTTGTAAACGACAAGGCTTCCGAGGGCGTATTCTGCGAGACAGAATCCGGAATCGGAGTTAAGGTTGAGCAGGCAGGCGGCAACAGATGTGACCGCTGCTGGGCTTATTCCACAGATTGCGAGGCAGATGAGGATGGATTTATCTGCGCACGCTGCAAAAAGATAGTTAATTTTCTTGCTTAATCCAAGCTGATAATTCGATGCGGGATTTTCGATACTTGTATCGAAAATCCCGCATTTTTATGGAGTTTTATATGCTTATTAGTTTTTTAATAATGGCTGCCGTTATCGTTTTAGATCAGGTGACAAAATGGCTTGCCGCCAATTTTCTCACAAAGGTTGAAACAGTTCCGATAATTGAGGATATTCTTCATCTCACATACCTTGAAAACCGCGGAGCTGCCTTCGGTATGCTCAAAAATAACCGTTGGGTATTCCTCGTTATCTCCACTGTGGCTATCATCGGTCTGATAATATATCTTGTAAAATACCCGCCGAAAAACAAACTGTTTATGCTTGGACTTTCCTTTATCTGCGGTGGCGGTATAGGCAATATGATAGACAGGATATGGCTTGGCTATGTGGTTGATTTTATTGATTTCAGGGCTATAAATTTCGCCATTTTTAATGGTGCGGATTCTTTTGTCTGCATAGGCGCGGCGCTTGTTCTTATATATGTTTTCTTCTTCTCAGAGGAAAAAAAAGAGGTCAAAGATGATACAAATTCTGAAAGTGTCTGAAAAAGACAGCGGCAAGCGCATCGATGCCTGGCTCTCGGATGAGCTTGGAATTACGCGTTCTGCAGCGGCAAAGCTCATTGAAGGCGAAAATGTTCTTTTGGGCGAAAAAACCGTATCAAAAAGTCTAAAAATTGCCGCAGAGCAGGAATTTGAGGTTGAGATTCCCGATCCTGAGCCATCCGAAGCACTCCCCGAAAACATACCTCTTGATATAATTTTTGAGGACGATGATCTTTTGGTTGTAAACAAGCCAAAAGGAATGGTCGTTCATCCGGCGGCGGGAAATCCGAGCGGAACGCTTGTTAATGCCCTTCTCTATCATTGCGGCACATCACTTTCGGGCATCGGCGGAGTCATTCGTCCGGGTATCGTTCATAGGATAGACAAGGACACGAGCGGTCTTTTGGTGGTTGCAAAGAACGATTTTACACATCTTGCCCTATCGGAGCAGCTAAAGGATCACACCGTCAGCAGAATATACAGCGCTATTGCCCTTGGCAATTTCAAAAATGATACAGGAACTATCAATGCCCCCATCGGAAGACATCCCGCTGACCGCAAAAAAATGGCTGTTCTGCGAAATTCGGACAGTGCAAGAGATGCCATTACCCATTACGAGGTTGCAGAGCGCTTCGGTGAATTTACTTATATTAAGTGCATACTTGAAACTGGCAGAACACATCAAATAAGAGTCCATATGTCAAGCATCGGTCATCCGCTTCTCGGAGATGATATTTACGGCGGCGGAAGCACCAAATTCGGGCAGAAAAATCAAAGCCTCATATCGGGGCAATGCCTTCATGCAGGTGATCTTTCATTTATTCACCCAAGAAAATCCGAAAAGCTTCATTTCAGCTGTGAATATCCCGAATATTTTACAAAACTTTTAGAAAAATTAAGGAGTACCTATCAATGAAACTTTCTATAACAACCCTCGGATTCTGTGATTAGTCACTGAATAAGGCAGTAGGATATTTCAAGGACCTTGGTGTCAAGGGAATTGAGGTAAGAGCGCTGAACGATATTATGAATCCACTTGAAATGGACTGCTTCAAGGAGGAAAACGCTCTCGGAACAAAAAATATCTGAAAGCCAACGGCATGGAGATAGTTTGCCTTGATACAAGCGGCAAATTTGATACTCATGAGTTTGCCGAAAAATCTATTCCCGAATGCAAGAGCGCCATTGATGTTGCCGCAAGAATGGAAATTCCCTATATAAGAGTTTTCGGTAATAAAATTCCCGAAATAGGCGATGAAAACAGAGATGAAATTGAAAATCTTATGATAAATTCTCTTCGTGAGCTTTCGGATTATGCCGAGTCAAAGGCGTAAAGGTGCTTCTTGAGACTCACGGAAATGTTTGCAATATCGAAAACATCAAGAAGACAGTAGAGGCACTTTCATCCCATAAAGGCTTTGGAATTCTTTGGGATATCGCACACAGCGATGTTTATTACATGGAAAATATCGAGGATTTTTATAATCTTATAAAGCCTCTTCTCTGTCATGTGCATATGAAGGATCATTTGAGACTTCCCGATCTCGGCAAGGACATCAAGGACATAGGAGAGGGGGAAATTCCCATCGAGAAGATAGTTAAAATGCTCGTTACCGATGGTTACGATGGCTATTTTTCCTTTGAACACGAAAGAAAATGGCATCCCGAGCTTTCCGCTCCCGAAATCGCATTTCCCAAATTTATGGAGTATATGAAAAATCTTGAAAAAAACTGATATAAAATTTTAATGGGTAAGGTATAAGTAATACCTTGCCCATTTTGTTTGTAATAAACAGGAATTTAGCGAACAGGCGAAAACGTATTTTGGTAGGGGCAATCATTGATCGCCCGCCACACAAAGGGCATAAAATATCGTTGTTTTTTACCGTTTGTTTTTGCGGCGATCGATGATCGCCCCTACGGGTACGCGGTTAATCCGAACGACAAATTCCTATTTAACAATCTCAACAAAAAATAAAAAATAAACAAAACAGTGCTTATTTATACCAAAATATGCTATTTTTGCAAATAGAAAATGCACAAAATATGAACAGAAATAAAATTATGACCAATAATATTTGACAAATGCCGTCGGATTTGGTATAATAACTATGTATTATATAAACTGTAAACTCTATATTAGCGGAATTTTCCGCAGAAAGTGCTTTTATTATGAAAAATATGAGTAAAACAAAATTAACCATTATATTGGCTGTCATTCTCGCCCTTTCGATGTCCTTCAGTATTCTTACCCTTGCTGCTACATATGACAGCACAAACGATCCACTGATATCTCTCTCGTATCTCACAAAATACGTTGATGAGGTTCTTGAGCCGATACGTGCTTCCATTGCCGCTCTCGGAGGAAAGGAAGACGGTTCTCTTCCCGTTTCAAACAGCTTTGAGGTTGTTTTTGTAGAATACGGAAAAGAGGTTCAGTGCACAGCCCCTGTTGAATTAATTCTCAGAAGTGGCAAGGCAGAGATCGTTTCCCCATTTGAAGATCAAGGACTTAGCGACCTTACAGACGGTACAGACCTGAAGAACGGCACCGCAGTTCCTAAAAACCACAATCTCCTTATCCCCCGCGGTGAGGACGGTCGTGGAATAGTGATCACAAGCCCTAATGGCGCTTATATTATGGTAGGAGGTGCTTATATAATTGTCGAACCTTAAGAATAAGAAAAAGATCAATTGGACTCGTGTTCTTTGCCTCATTCTCGCTTTCCTCATGGTTGCGGGCATGGGTACTTTGGCATTAACAATTCTCTTCAGCGGTAATTCTGTTTCCGCTGCCGATGTAGCATACGATGTTTCCGATTACACATTTTCTTCAGAAACCGATGGCGATACCTATATCGCCGTCGGTTTAATGTATGGGTCAAGTATTACGGTCGGATTTGAAATTAAAGCACCTTATGGCTTTGTTGTCGGTTCTTCCGTCATAACCAAAGAAGCTCGCTCCTTTAAATCCATGTATTATCTTGACGCAAATATTGCCTCTGCTACCCTTGACGGCAATCTTTCAAAAAAATCAATGACCTATTCCCTCACTGATGATCCCGAAAAGACTGTCATCGGCGGATATCATGTTGAGCTTGCCCATGAGCAAAGCGCAATTCCTCTTGATTTTCTTGTAAATGATATAAGAAAGAATCTTGATGATGAAGAGCTTTATCCCATCCCATCATATATCGGAGGGGAAAGAAAAATAAGACTCGGTCATTTTGCAACAGAGGAAGAGGCTCTTGAAGTGCTCCAAAAATATGACGGTTATTTCTACGGATACAGCGCAACCGTTGTCGGCCCTTCAAAAACAGCAGTTTCGGTGGTAAATCCCGAAACCGACATCATTCTCTTTGAATATGATTCCCTTGGAAATGACGATAATATAGGATTTGAAGCCTTCCAAGCGGATGAATATACTTCTTATATCCAAACACCTGCAAATAACCTCTATGAAGGAGTTATGACCTTTATCCCCCAATATACGGAGGAATATCACGGTGTTGCACTTACAAATGTTCTGGAGCTTGAAAGATATGTTGAGGGTGTTCTGCCCTATGAGATAAGCAATTCCTGGAGCCGAGAGGTGCTCCGCACATTTGCTATCACTATCCGCTCCTATGCCATAGCTAATTACTGCAAATGGTATTCAAAATACGGCTTTGACATGACAGCCTCCACAAGCGACCAAGTCTATAAGGGAAGAAACCGCGTAAACGATGCTGTTGTTGAAGCGGTACAGAGCACAGAGGGACTTGTAACTGTTTATGATGATAAGGTTATCAGCGCATATTATTCCTCAAGCGTTGGCGGCTCAACCGTCGGCTCGCAGTATGTCTGGGGCTCTGCAAGAGGTTATCTTACCACTGTTACTACACCTTGGGAAAGATATGCTGACTATAATAACGGTATTTGGCAAAGCGAAGTGACTCCCGAGGAGCTTTGCCAGACGCTCCGCTCAAGAGGATATGCCGATGTTTCGGGTGCTATCGAGTCAATAGAGGTGGAAACGGTCGAAAGTAATCCGAATTATGTCTATTCTCTTACATTTACCGACACAAGCGGAAACAAGGTCAAGCTCAACAGAAGCGATGCTGTCAGAACTACTCTTTCAACATATTTAAAATCGGCAAACTTTACTGTTGGTCAGGGTGAGCTGACGCGCACCTACGATAAGGTATATGATATTGAGATAATCGGCGGAACAGGCCCTATAGAACCGCCAATTGAGGAAGAAAAAATAATAGTAAACGGTTATGTTACCGATTCGCCCCTTCTCATTTCCGAGGCAATTATCATTGACGGCACAGAAGAAGAAAAGCTCAGCGAATATCCGATTGCTTATGTGCTCACCTCTACAGGTCGTAAGGTTGTAATGAACTCTTGCATAGCAACTGCCGACTATTATGATAATGCAACACCCTTTGAATATGATAATAACAGAGTTCATCTTCTTGATCCCGAGGAAATTCCCGAGGATTTTGATGAATATCCTGAAACAGAATTTGAAGTGATCCCTGAAACAGAAGAAACAGAAGAGGACACAACAATCAATGAGTATATCACAAAAGTGCCTGCGGATTTCAGCTCGGATGCTTATAAGATAACATCCCAATTTAACGGAGTTACCGTTGTGACAACTGTTGAAACCATTACCGAAACCATCACCGCAAGTAATTCAAAGAATTTCATTTTTGCGGGCAAGGGATGGGGACACGGAGTTGGAATCAGCCAGTACGGCGCAAAGGATCTCTCGGATGCAGGAGCTTCTGCCGAGGATATTATCCATATTTACTTCACAGGAGTTGACATAATCCACCGCAGTGAGCTTATCAAAAATTAAAAGCCTGCCAAGATTGCATTTTGGTGCTGAGACATCGTCTCAGCACCATCAGACTGTCGAAAAAGCTGCAATACCGCAAGTAGATAATAGTAAAAATAAAAAAGTCAAATAAAAGAGAAAAAATAAAATTCAAAAAGAAGCACAAGGCAATCCAGAGGAAAGCCTTGTGCTTACTTGCTTTTTCCGTTCTTACACTCTGTCGTACCGAGTACGCCGACGAATGTAAGAACGAAAAATATTCCTACCTTTTTCG
>JAZROG010000117.1:0-1099 GCA_045648605.1 Eubacteriales bacterium
AAGCAGATGCGCATCGTTCAGGAAATTGCATCCCTTCTCGGCGAAACTGCCGCAGAAACAAAAATCGCTCTTGCGAAGCTGAAGGAGTCGATTACCGATGAATGATTTGTGTGCAGATATCGGCTATAAAAGCGTCAATCACTACGGCGAAGAGCTTTGCGGCGACCACGTTGACGTTGTTGAGCAGGATGAAAACTCAACCGTTATCGTTCTTGCCGACGGTCTCGGAAGCGGTGTTAAAGCAAGCATTCTTTCAACCTTGACATCAAAGATAATTTCGACTATGATGGCAGAGGGGCTTCCTATTGAGGAATGTGTTTCCACCATTGCGGCAACTCTTCCCGTATGTTCTGTCAGAGGCGTTGCATATTCAACGTTTACGATTATTCATCTGAAAAACAACGATATCGCAGAGGTTATTCAGTATGATAATCCGCAGGTAATCGTTATCCGTGACGAGCAGAATTACGATTATCCGAAAACCGAAATGAATATCGGCGGCAAAAAGATTTTCAAGAGCGTAATAAAGCTTCGTGAAAACGATATTTTTGTTGCGATGAGCGACGGATGTCCTCATGCAGGCATAGGAATGTCATATAATTTCGGCTGGAAGCGGGAAGATATAATTTCGTTTATCGAAACTCTTGCTCCCGTCGGTTACACCGCAAAAACTCTTTCAACAATTATTGTTGATGAATGCTTCAAACTCTACGGCGGCAAACCCGGCGACGATGCAACGGCTTGTGTTGTGCGTATCAGAAAGCGTGAGCCGATGAATATTCTTTTCGGTCCTCCGTCAAACAGAGACGATGCAAACAGAATGATGTCGCTCTTCTTCTCAAAAGAGGGTAAACACATCATCTGCGGCGGCACAACATCTTCCATTGCCGCAAAATATCTTAATAAACCGATTAAAGCAAGCCTTAATTTCGAGAAAGCCGATGTGCCTCCCATTGCCGAAATCGAGGGCGTTGACCTTGTAACAGAGGGCGTTATAACTGTCAACAAAGTTCTTGAATATGCAAAGGATTATCTCGGCGAAAACGAACATTATGAGCAAGTCGGAGGCCAAGCGGTCTTAGGAAGACAACTGAGCTCC
>JAZROG010000118.1:0-11773 GCA_045648605.1 Eubacteriales bacterium
GTTGGTCTGAGTGACAAGACTTGAACTTGCGGCCTCTACCACCCCAAGGTAGCGCGCTACCAGCTGCGCCACACCCAGATAACCAACGGATGATATTATACCACTTTATTTCTCATTTGTCAAGTGTTTTTTTAAAAAAAGTTATTTTTTATTTATTTAATTTGCGGTTGCAAATTTCAGACAAATATGTTATACTATTTTTGTAAGATTTTCCAACCCTCAGACACTCAGGAGTTTTTATGAAAAACAACAAAAATTCATTTTTAAATACCGTAAAGAAGAAATTCGCAGAGATTTCGGCGGACAGTCGTTTAGCTTTATTCACGGAGTTCTCCGAAGATATTACCGAAAGCGAAATTTTTAAAATAGTTGACAAATGTGCCGAGAGCAATATCGGTCTTATTATTCCCGTGGTAGCTGGGGACAGCTTTGATTTTATTCGCCCTATGAATTATCTTCGCATTTACGGTGCGATCCTTGAACGCGCTGAAAAGCATGGTATAAAGGTGGCTCTCAATCTGGAAAAGAGCATTGAGGCTTCTGCGGTGCGTTATTTTGATGATGACGAGGATACGTCTATTCGCTCAAAGGTCATTTTGAAACGTGAATATTTTTGTACCAACGAAGAAGAGGTCAAAATTCCCATCGGAGATGAAGTGATTTCCGTTGTGGCGATTGAGGAAAACGGTGAGCTTGCTGATCTGCGTCCGTTTGTGGATGAAGGTGAGCTTATCTGGCGCACTCCCAAGGGAAATTGGCGTATTTGCCGTTATTTTTGTCTTGAGGATGTGGAGAATGATTCTGTAAACACACTGAATTATGATGCTTGCATGACGTATCTTAATGCGGTCATCGGACTTTTCAAAAATTCTCTCGGTCATCATATCGGTAAAACTCTTAATACTCTTGTTTTTTCGGATATATGCTTTTCCGCGCGCAACAGGAGAAATTGGGATGAGGGCTTTGATGTGCACTTCAAAGAGCTTTATGGCTTTGAGAGCGCGCCGATATATCCTTGTCTTTATGAATGTGCAGATGATGGGCAAAAGCGTTTTAAAGCACTTCTTATGGACTGTCGTTCAAGGATGCTTGCGGGGGGCATAATGAAAGCACTTTCAGATGCTGCTTCGGCAAACGGAATGACCCTTTTCGGATCACTTTCGGAGCCGAATATCACATCCTCGTCATATGTTCTTGGAGATGCTATGATGAATATGTCTCTCTCTCCTTGTGCGAAGCTTGAAAAAGCATACCTTTACGGAGTAAACTCTCTTGAAATAGCGCAAGGTGCGGCGGATATCTGCGGCACTCCCTTGGTGGGCTGCGACGCCTTCGGAGAATACGAGAATACAAGCGATGACATCATATATAGGGAGACCTTAACTGCCTTCGCACGCGGTGCAAACATGATGGCGGTGCATCTTTCCGTTGAACGTGAGGGAATCTCCGAATATTCCGATTTTGTTGCAAGGCTGCAAGGTGTTTTGCGATGCGGTGAGGCTGTCAGTGATGTTGCTGTTTTGTATCCCGTATGGGCGCTCCATTCGCTTGTTTCGCTTTTTGAATCGGATATTCCCCATGGGTATTTTGAATATCCCGAAACTGCCGATAATATCGACTATATGTCGGTTATAAACAGCATCAGCTTCTATTCCGGAAGAGATCTTTCTGTCCTTCATCCGTCTGTTTTGAGAAATGCGCTGGAAGGTGGGGACATAAAGGTGCTTGTTCTGCCTGCCACAGAGGTGATAAGCATCCGAAGTATGCGCGAAATATCCGATTTTTATGACAAAGGCGGTAAGATAATTGCTACGGGGCTTCTTCCGAGGAGATCGGTTGAGTCCGGATGCGACGCAGAGCTGAAATCTCTTGTACTTCATGTTTTCGGAGAGATGGCGGATGATGAAAATATTACCGGAGATTTTATTCACAATTCAAACCCGATGGGCGGGGAATCTTACCTTCTTTATTCTACCGGAACTGGAGTTGACCGCTGTATGCTCGTTCCAAGTGCGATCATACTCGAAGCACTTGATTCCTTTGGCATTGCATACGATGTTTATATCGAAAATATGCCGAGAATGGATTGCACCGGCGCACTTAATACAAGCTATCCCGAATATAAGCAGCTTGGGCTTTCAGAGAGCGTCAGAGGCGGTGGAATGATGAGCTATATCCATAAAAAATGCGAGGATTTTGATGTATATTATTTCACCAATGCAAACAATTTAAATTATAGCGGAAGTATATATCTGAAAGGCAAGCACAGCCTTGAAAAATGGGATGCGAGAAGCGGTGAGGCCTGCCAATATAAATGTGAACATACTATTTTGTGCGGCTGTGAATATACAAAAATTGATGTTTCTCTTGGTAGCGGCGAAAGCATACTTTTTGTGGCTGAATAATCTAAATGAAAAACTCATTATTCACAAGGTCTTGTGGCTTTATATTTTTTGTTTGAATGATCTTTTCATTGCTTTCATTTGGTGTAATTGCCACAGAACAAGAGAAAACACCCGTTGCTTATGAGGATGGATATGAAATTTTTGCTTCTTCTACAGTTGGCGGTTCTATCTCGCCCGAGGGTTATACTGCTGTCCCTGCGGGAAATAGCATAACATATACGATGACTCATAAGGCAGGCTATGAACTTTCAAAGGTTATTGTTGACGGTGTGGATATAGGTAAGGTTACTTTCTTCACGTTTAATAATGTAAATGCCAATCATACTATTCAGGTTGTATTTGAAACTCTGTCTCATAGCCATTTAGCACAGGGCGTATGGAAAAAGGACAGTATAAGTCACTGGAAGCTGTGCTCATGCAAGGTTAAGCCGGACAAGGCGGGGCATTTGGATGATGACGGAGACAAAAATGTGATGTTTGTTTTTATTCCATGAGTATCACAGGTGTTACTCTTGATTTCAGCTCTGCGGTAGCTGTTCCGGGTCAAACTGTTTCGGTGGATTTTGTTCTCTCGTGAAATCCCGGCATAGCGGGGCTTGACCTTAAGCTTGATTTCGATAGAGATAATCTTGAAATAAAGGAAATTGTTTACAAAAACTGGAAAGCCACCGATAATTTGAAATATTGCAGCGATGGCAGAGACTTGTCGCTCCTGTTTTACAGAACAAATAATACCTATGTAAACGGTGTTCTGGCAACTCTTGTTTTTGAGGTTTCGGCGGATGTGGAGTACGGTGAATATCCCATTGAGATCACCCTTGTTGAAGCAACAAACGAGGAAACAATCGATGTGTTTTTAACAGTACATCAGGGAAAGATAAAGGTTAGCGAAAGTATTGTCGGAGATATCAATTCCGACGGGGAAACAGACATTCGTGACAGCATTGTTTTGGCGCAATATCTTGCAGGCTGGGGAGTTGCTATTGATGAAAAGGCGGCAGATTGCAATGGTGACGGTGTGATCTCTGTTAAGGATATCGTCCTCCTTTCCCAATATCTTGCAGATTGGGATGTCACCTTGGTATAAATTTAATATTTTAAGGGCTGAATGGCGAAAAAATGCCATTCAGCCCTATTTTGCTTAGCTTAACAGTATTATTATTTTATCAGATCAAGTGTGTTTTTCTTATTTATTGGTGTGCGTGACTCTTTATTTTCTGCGAGTAATCTTATTTCGGTGTCAAGATTTTCTTCGCTTTTTTCGGGCTTTGCAAAGGCTATTATGATCACCGCAAGGGCCACAAGTCCGAGAACTATTACCGCCGAAATAAGCCTTTCGGAAGCTTTTACGCCCTCATAAAGATTGAATTTTTTATATGACATCTTATCTCCTTATTTTCTCACAAGATATTTTCTCATGTCGATGGCGCAGGCGATGAGGATTATAAGACCTTTTATGATATACTGCATATTCGAATCTATTGAGAGGAATGTCAGTCCCACGAAAATAAGTCGCAGAAGAACAACTCCCATAATAACTCCTCGTATCTTACCTATTCCTCCGACAAACGAAACTCCGCCGATGACGCAGGCTGCTATTGCGTCAAGCTCATAGTTCATTCCCGTTGCTGCGGAGTTTGAGCTTATTCTTGCGGCTTCAATAAATCCCGTAACGCCGTACATAACGCCCGCAAGGGTGAAAACAAGAATGATTATCCTCTTTACATTAACTCCCGAAACATTTGCCGCCTCGGGATTTGAGCCGACGGCAAACATATTTTTGCCAAAGGCGGTCTTATTCCATATAAACCACATAAGAGCCGTTATTCCTATGGAGTACCAGACATAATTTGGGATAGGTGTTCCGCCAAGGGAGAGGATGCTCCCCTTGATAAAGCCTGTATATTCGGGTGCAAGTCCTGAAATTGACTGCCCATTGTTGTTTCCCGTCATAAGGAACATCAGAAGTCCGCCATAGACGATAAGCTGAGTGGATAGAGTTACGATAAAGGGATGGAGATTAAAATGTGCTGTGCAAAATCCGTTTACAAGACCAACAAGCGCGCCGATGGCAAGGGCAATAAGGATAACCGCGGGGATGGGAAGGGTGTCAAGCCCCGGAAACATCTTGTTGGGATAGCCCGAGGTCTGGAGAAGGGAAGCGGAAACGCAGGCAACAGCGCCAACTATCCTTCCTGCCGAAAGGTCTGTTCCCGTAAGGATGATAGCTCCCGCAATTCCAAGTGCGATTGGCAGATTTGCGGCTGAAAGTGATATTATATTTACTATACTTCTTCCCGAAAGGAAGGCGGGATTGAGGATCTGAATGATTATGACCGCCGCAATCAGAAAAATATAAAGCGAATTGTTTAAAAGAAGCTCACGAATATAGACCTTTTTTTCGCTTCTGTCCATATTCTTCAGTCTTTTTATGATTTCCATATTGTACCGTGCCTTTCTTTTCCGATTTAAGCATTTTTGGCGGCGAGCGTCATAATTTCTTCTTGAGTGGTATTCCTTGCATCCACCTCACCGACCATAAGTCCACCGCTCATAACACAAATGCGATCGCAAACTCCGAGAAGCTCCGGAAGCTCGCCCGAGACCATGATAACAGCCTTTCCTTTTTCGGCGAGTGAGATGATGAGCTGATATATTTCGTATTTTGCGCCCACATCAATTCCTCTTGTTGGCTCGTCAAGAAGCAGAATTTCGGGATCGGTGAGAAGCCATCTGCCAAGTATCACCTTTTGTTGATTTCCGCCCGAAAGCGTTCTGATTTGTGTGCTCTTTGAGGCGGTTTTCGTTTTCAGGGATTTTATCATTTTGTCGGTATCTTTTTTTCTTGCACCGTTTCTAAGATAAATACCGCCCGCCAAATATTTTTTCAGATTTGAAATCGTGGTATTTTCCAGAATGTCAAGTATTCCGAAAATGCCGTTTTTTCGCCTTTCCTCTGTTATGAGGGCAAAGCCGTTTCTTATTGCTTCTCGCGGATTTCTGTTATATATTTCCTTGTTCTTCAAAAATATTCTTCCCGAATCCCTTGTGGCAATTCCGAAGAGACATTCAAGCACCTCCGTTCTTCCTGCACCGCCGAGTCCAGCGATGCCAAGAATTTCGCCGCTTCGTAGCGAAAAGCTCACATCCCTTATGTGGGAATATTTTCCCCCCATGCCATCTACCTTTAAAATAGTATCGCTCGGCTTGTTTGTTTTTTCGGGAAAGCGGTTTGTCAGCTCTCTTCCGACCATCAGCCTTATGATCTTATCCATGGACATCTCGGATGCGGGGGCTGTTTCGACGTGCGTTCCGTCTCGCATAACGGTGATGTCATCCGAAATGCGCAGAATTTCCTCCATTTTGTGCGAAATATAGATTATTCCGCAACCTCTTGCGCGGAGAGTATCTATAATTCGGAAAAGATGCTCTACCTCCTGCTCCGTGAGAGACGAGGTTGGCTCATCAAGCACCAGAATCTTTGCATTGTATGAGACTGCCTTGGCGATTTCCGCCATTTGACGCTTTGCAACGGGCATTGTACTCATAATTTGAGTTGGATCTATGTCGATGCCAAGCTCATCGAATATTTTTTTCGTTTCCCTGTACATTGTGCCCTCGGATGTGATGAATCCAAGCTTTTTCGGGTATCTGCCAAGCCAGATATTATCCATAACGTTTCTTTTGAGCGCCTGATTCAGCTCCTGATGCACCATCGCAACTCCGTGATGAAGTGCATCTCTTGCGTTTTTGAATTCAACCTCTTTGCCCTCAAGAAGTATGCTTCCCGAGTCTTTTGAGTAGATACCGAAAAGGCATTTCATAAGGGTTGATTTTCCGGCTCCGTTTTCACCCATCAGCGCATGGACAGTGCCGCGTCTTACAGTAAGTGAAACGCCATCAAGTGCCTTGACTCCGGGAAATTCCTTGCTTATATTGTTCATCTGAAGCAAAATGCTTTCATTTTCGCGCGGCATTTCACATCACCTTTCTTTAACCGAGATATTTTGAATAGGAAATTCTTATTTTATTTACATCAGGGTCGATATTGTAGTTATCCATATCGTAAAGTAAAGGCTTATTATCGATAACAATATTTTCTGCAAGCTCCTCGATAAGCTCTGCCATTTCAGTTGCATCCTGCTTTATTGTTCCGCTCATTTTTCCGTTTTTGATGAGGTTTTTTGCCGCATCCGTGGCGTCAACTCCGAAAACGGGGATCATTTTAGAATCTCCGCCAAGATTATATCCCGCGCCGCCGAGTGCCGATATCGCGCCCTCCGCCATTCCGTCGTTATTGCAGATAACAAGCTCGATCATGTTTCCTCTTTCCTCGCTGTATGAGGTGAGAGCGGTTACCATATATTCATTTGCGGCGGCAGCAGACCACTGACCGTTTTTATCAACCAGATATTTGTTGGGATTGCTTTCGTCATAGAAATAGAGCGGAGGCTTTCCTGCGTTTGTCAGGATTTTATCGGCTTCCTCGACACTGTACTGTGTGCGGTATATGGCTTCGTTGTTTCCCTCCTCACCTTTGAAGAGAATATATGAGATCTGTCCGTCTCCGTTAAGGTCGATCTTATCATAGTTTTCCATAATATATTCGCCAATCATCTGCCCTTGGAGGATTCCCGCTTCCTCTGCTCTTGTTCCAACAAAGGCGCATTTATCATATGAGGATATGACCGAATCCGATACCTCTCGATTGAAAAACAGTACGGGAATATCGGCACCCTTTGCGAGATTGACGATTCCGTTTGCAGCATCGTCCGAGCCTGTATTTACAATATTAACTATTATAAGCCTTGCGCCCTTTGTTATGGCTGTCTGTATCTGCTCTGTCTGTGTTGTCTGGCTTCCGCCGCCGTCATAGTCCTGAAAGGATATTCCGGCATCTGTAAGCTCGCGGTCAAGAGCGCTTCTGACGCTTGAGATATAGGTATCGCTATAGGTATAATAAAAAACGTGTACATCTGCGGTGTTGTTTGCCCTGTTACCCGAACAGGAGGAGAGGGCTGCAAGACAAATTGCAAGCATTAAGACAAGGGAAAATATTTTCTTCATGATTTATCCTTTCTCTCTTAAAAGAGACACCGAGAATATCGGTGTGTTTTATTTGACGATTATATTATTGCATGATTTTTATGGGAATAATCACTAAATGAGAAAATAAAATTTGGCAATAACCTGCTTTCGTTTTTTTGCATATGCTGAAAATAACAAAAGGAGGTTTTTTATGGCTACTAAAATTTTTATTGACCAAGGACATAATCCCGTAAACCCCAATGCGGGTGCAGAGGGGAACGGATACCGCGAGCAGGACATAACATTTGAGATCGGCAGAAGACTTGCTTCGATTCTTAATGCCAATGGCTTTGAAACGAGGCTTTCAAGAGCCACTCCCGAGACGCAGCTGGGAAACAGCGTTTCAACATCCCTTGCTGCAAGGGTTGACGGGGCAAATTCATGGGGGGCGGATTATTTTGTGAGCCTACATACAAATGCCTCGGTAAATCCGCAGGCAAGCGGCACGGAGGTGCTGGTTTACAGCCGTTCTTCTCCCGCATTTGAGCTTGCAAGAAGCGTTCTTGAGCAGCTTCGGCTTTCAACGGGACTCCGCAGCCGAGGCGTTGTGACGCGCCCCGGACTTTATGTGCTCCGAAAGACCGCAATGCCTGCCATCCTTGTTGAAATGGGTTTTATAACTAACCCCGAGGATGCTTCGCTCATGGTAAATTCTCCGGAGCTTTTTGCTCAGGGCATTGCAGATGGAATAATTGACTATGTAAGAAGAAGCGTTCCCTCATTTTCGCCTGTACCCGAGGAGGAAGAAATGGGAGAAATGGAGGGGGATGACCTTGAAAATAATTCGGGAGACGCAAAGGATGAGGTTGATCTGCCCTACGAATCCGAGGCGGATTTTGAGGATTTTATGAGAGAGAACAGCGGAAAGGGAAGTGTCAGGCTACAGGCTTTCAGAGGTGAGCAGGCTTTTCCCGTTCCCGGTGTTTCGGCTCGGATAAGCCGAAGGATAGGCGATGTTGATTATATATTCTTTGAGGGCGAGACGGATGAAAGCGGAATTATAGACGGAATAGAGCTTCCCGCACCGCCTATTGAAAACTCAACAGAATACGGAAAACCTAACAAAACTGCGGTTTATCTTTTGACGGTAAAAAAGAACGGCTTTGATACTATTGAAAGGCTGCTTGAGCTTTATGACGGTATAAAGACCATTCAGCCCCTCAGAATGACCCAAAGATATGGAGGTATCTATGGCACTTCCGATAATTCCTGATTTTATAACGGTGCATCTGGGTGAGCCGAGTGATGCAACCGCGCCGAATGTGCGCGTACCCTTTATTGATTATATCAAGAACACGGCATCTTCGGAAATTTATCCCACCTGGCCCGCATCTGCTCTCCGTGCCAATATTTATGCCCAGATATCCTTTGCGCTGAACAGGGTCTTTACCGAGTATTACAGAAGCCGAGGATATGATTTCGACATTACAAATTCTACTCGATATGACCAATCATTCGTACAGGGCAGAGACATTTTTGATAATATCAGCCTTATAGTTGACGATATTTTTAATGATTATATCGTCAGAGGAGGGCAGGTTCAGCCACTTTTTGCGCAATACTGTGACGGAATCGAGGTGCAATGTGAGGGACTTTCCCAATGGGGCTCGGTTGACCTTGCAAACGAGGGCCTTACCCCTTATGAGATACTTCAAAGATACTATGGAAATGACATAAATCTGGTTTTCAATGCACCGACCACAAGAGCATTGCCATCCTATCCGGGGGTGCCGCTGCGTCTTGGTACGTCGAGCGAGGATGTGAGAACCATTCAGCGTCAGCTTAACAGAATTGGAGTGAATTATCCCGCGGTAAGACCAAGACTTAATGCCGACGGGATATTTAATACTGCCACAGAGGAGGCGGTAAGGAGCTTTCAGCAAATTTTCAATCTCACCCCCGATGGGATAGTGGGAAAGGCGACATGGTACAAGATAAAATCGATTTTTAATGCTGTAAAGGGTCTTGCGGAGCTGCAGAGCGAGGGACTTACCATTGAGGATATAGACAGAATTTATCAGACCGAGCTTGCCCTTGGAGATGAAGGAACGCAGGTAAGAGCACTTCAATATTACCTTGCGGTCATCGGATATTTTGATGACGAGATACCGCAGGTGCGCCTTACGGGTGTTTTCGATGCGGCAACCGAGAATGCTGTGAGAGCTTTTCAGTCGCAGCAGGGACTTACCACTGATGGAATAGTGGGAAGGAACACATGGAATGCAATAACCGAAAGCTATCTTCGCATAATAACCTCGCTTCCGCCCGAATATTCAAATGTTGCGGCAGAGATATACCCCGGCAGAGTGCTTTCGAATGGTATTTCGGGAGAGGATGTACGCAGGCTTCAGACCTTTATCAATCTTGCCTCGGAGAATTATTCCTATATTCCGCGACTCACTGTTGACGGCGCTTACGGAAATGCCACGGAAAATGCCGTTCGCATAATTCAGGAGAGAAATTCAATTCCCATAACCGGTATTGTGGGCCCTGTAACCTGGTATGCCATAATTCGCCTTGCACAGCTTGAATAAAGGAAAAATTTACAAATTATTTATCCTTTTTTACTGTCTATTCGTTATAATAAAATCAGACAAAGGCTGTTTGTCTGAAATTTAAAACCGAAAGGACAGGAATTATGAAAAAATTATTATCAATCGCGCTCGCTCTTCTTATGCTGGTTTCACTTCTCTTGCTTTCTTCCTGCCTTGGCGGTGAAAAGGCAGAGATAACGGAGAGTATAAGTACCGCTCCCCATTATGAACCTGTTTGTATCCTTACTTATATTGCCGGTTGGGAAACTACTTACCCTATAGAGGAGGAGAAAATTGATTACGGCGGATATGAATTTAAAATTCTCAATTCTTCCGAAATCAATGATATGTATATTTATCTTGACCCCGATATGACCGGTGATATTCTTGAGGATTGCTGTTTTGAGAGGAATCTGATTGCGGAGAACAAATTCGGTATCAGAATAAGCGAGGAAACAAAGCCCTATGATAAGCTTGCGTGGTATGCAAGGACGATAATTCTTGCAGACGAGGATTTCTATGATGCGATGTATCTTCCCATAAATCAGCTTACACCTCTCATTTCCGAAAATCTTTTTCATGACCTTTTGAGTATCGAAGAGTTGCATATCGAAAATATTTGGTGGGATCAGGGGACGATTATTAAAAATATTCTTGATGACAGGCTATTCTTTTCTACAAGCGATCTTCACCCTATGGCGTTTGAGAGAAGCAAGTGTGTTTATATGAATACGGATATACTTGCATCGGAGGGAGTGGATGCTCCTATCTACGAGGTCCTTGACGGAGAATGGACGTTTGATCTGATGAAAAAGTATTGCTTGGCATGTTCAAATATCAACGGTGATGATAGCTTTGATTTTGATATAAAAGGAGCGGCTGTTTACGGTATTTCCGCAAATGACGATGCTATTTCTCTTATGGCTTATTCTATGGGTGCAGAGCCTGTGGGCAGAGATCTTGACGGAAAATATGAATTCACCGCAGATACCGATTCGAAATTTAAGCATACTCTGAATCAGCTTGCTGAGCTTTGGAATAAAAATGATGGTAATGCCATTGTTTTAAATTCGGAGAATAATGGCATGGATCATATCGGACTTTATGTTGGGGGAAGATCACTTTTCATTATTGACGAGCTTAGAAATTCGCCTATGATAAATGAAAAAGTGAGTTCAAGCTTAATTTTGCCCTTGCCAAAATACGATATAGAGCAAGAGAGATATGAGGTTCCTTATAGCAGCGACTGTCTTGCATTTTGCATACCGAGTACCAACAATGAGCTTGAAAGAACAGGTGTTATTGTTGATTATTTGACCTATGAATCGTATGCAGAATTTATGCCGAGATACTATTCTACGCGTATAAATGAAAAAAGACACATAGAATCTGATAATATTGACATTCTTGAACTTATGAGAGGATGCAGAAGCATTGGGGCTGCTGATGCTTACGGTTGGCTTGGGGATTTTAAAGAGCAGCTTGTGGCTGAAAATATTTCTGAATTTGATTCCGTTATATATGAATACAAGGATAGAATAACTTCCGCTATAGAAAAAACATATAGCGAATATTCGCCCCTGATTGATGGCTAAATCAAAACGGCTGAGCTAACGCTCAGCCGTTTTGTCATTTTATAAATAGGAATTTATCGGTGAGATGAAAAACGCAAATCTGTAGGGGACGGCGACCTCGACGTCCCGTTTATCATTTGAAATTCACGATTATTTCACGTCTTTTGAGGGA
>JAZROG010000119.1:0-3014 GCA_045648605.1 Eubacteriales bacterium
TAAAAATTGCCGATTCGTCATGACGAATCGGCAATTTTTATAACTTATTTTTTCAGCAGCTCGCAAACAATCTTCCATGTTTTTTCAAAGGAATCAAGGTCAAGCGCCTCGTCGGGGGAATGAATATCCCTCATGCCGGGACCTATGGAGATAATGTCCATATCCGAAATATGAGATTTTATAATTCCACATTCGAGTCCCGCATGAATAACAGTGACCTTTGGATCAATTCCGTTCATTTTTTTGAAAATGTCAAGATACTTTTCGCGGAGAGGTGAGATCCTTGCAAATTCCCAGCCGGGATATCTGCCCATCTGCTCTGCCCTACCGCCAAAGCGTCTTGCAAGAGCTTCTATCTCTGCCGCGGCAAAATCAAGCTGACTGTCAATTGCACTTCGAGCCGAGAAAATGAAGCAAGCATTATCTCCCTCTGTTGAAATGATACCGAGATTTCTTGAAAACTCAACGAGTCCCGCAATATTTGTACTCATAGCAAGAACACCGTTCTGAACCGATGAAATGAATGAAATCACGCGCTCTGTGCTTTCTCTGTCTGCCATTTTTTCGGTCTTTTCGGTTTCTTCACATCTCATAAAGAAGCCACTGTCCTCTTCCGAAAGCTCATTCCTTATTTCAGCTACAATCTTTTCAAACATCTCACCGAATTTCACAGTATCCTGTACGGAGATAACAGCAGAAGCCTCTCTCGGAATGGCATTATCCTTGCTTCCGCCCTCGATGGAGACAAGATTTATAGAACAAACCGCTCCTATCTGCAAAAGCGCACGTCCAAGCAGTTTGTTGGCATTTGCTCTGCCTGAGTCTATGTTTGCTCCGCTGTGACCACCCATAAGGCCGCCCACAGAAATTTTCAAAGCAGCTCCGCTAAAGCCACAAAGAGTCAGGGGCAATGTTACCTTATGGAAATTGCCGCCGGCACAGCCCACAACAACCTCGCCATCATCCTCGGAATCAAGATTTATCATCCTTCTTGCCTTGATAGCAGAATAATCAAATGCCTTCGCGCCGTCAAGACCTGTTTCCTCCTCCACGGTGAAAAGACATTCAAGTGCAGGATGCTCTCCACACTCTCCATCAAGAAGTGCAAGCATCATCGCAACTGCAACTCCATTGTCAGCGCCAAGTGTTGTTCCCCTTGCGCGCAAGAAACCGTTTTCGTCAACATAGATATTGATGGCATCCTTCTCAAAATCAAAATCCACGTCGCTGTTTTTTTCGCAAACCATATCGGTATGCCCCTGGAGAAGAACAGCAGGCTCGTTTTCATATCCTGCGGTGGCTTCCTTGCGAACAAAGACATTATTCACCTTATCACGGATGCAAAAAAGACCTCTTGCAAGAGCAAATTCCTCTATCCATTTTGCAATAGCTTCTTCATTTCCCGATCCTCTCGGGATCTTTGTTATCTCCTCGAAAAAATAAAACAGTTTTTCGGGAGAATAACCCTTTATTATGCTTGGCTTCATATATTCCTCCATATCAAACGGCGCAGTTTTCTGCGCCGTTTTTTAATCAATATTTTTGCTGTCTGCGAGACAGATTTAGTGCGCCATTTGGCAAAATAGCGATATTATCGAGGGATTTTCCCGTTCCGATAGCAACGCACTGAATGGGATTGGGCGCTACCCTTGTGGGAATTCCCGTAATGTGAGCAATAAGCTTATCAAAGCCCCAAAGAAGGCTTCCGCCGCCCGTCATCACAATGCCGTTATTGAGAATATCGCCAACAAGCTCTGCCGGCGTGCGCTCAATTACAGAGCAAATAGAATCAAGAATACTTGAAATCGGGTCTGCAAGCGCCTCCAGCATCTCCTGAGAGCTTATGGTTATCATTCCGGGAAGTCCTGTTTCAAGACTTCTTCCCTTAACATTCATAAACTGCGCCTCATTATGGGGATAGACTGCGCCTATCTTGCATTTTATTGCCTCGGCTGTGCGCTCGCCCACAAGCATATTATATTTTCTTCTTACGTATCTTATGATCGCCTCGTCAAATTTATCGCCCGCAACCTTAATTGATTCCGAAACAACAACGTCATTGAGGGAGATGACCGCAATATCGGTAGTTCCACCGCCGATATCGACAACCATATTTCCACTTGGCGCTGCAATGTCGATGCCCGCACCGATAGCCGCAGCAACAGGCTCCTCGATAAGATGAGTCTGTCTTGCTCCTGCCGCCGTTGCAGCATCGATAACGGCTCTTTCCTCAACCTCGGTAACACCGCTGGGTATGCAGACCATAACTCGCGGTCTGAAAACAAATCCTCCGCAAGCCTTCTTTATAAAATACTGTATCATCTGCAGAGTTACGTCATATTGGCTGATAACTCCGTCGCGCAGAGGTCTTATTGCAAGAATATTTGTGGGAGTTCTGCCAAGCATCGCCTGTGCGGCTCTGCCGACCTTTAACATCTTTCCCGTATTAGTCTCTATAGCAACGACCGAGGGCTCATTTATTACTATCCCCTTGCCCTTCACATAGACAAGGACGGAAGCAGTTCCAAGGTCGATACCTATATCCTTTGTTAAAAACATCTTTTCTCACCTATCTGTAATTTTTCTTTCAAAAATACCTATTCCATTCTATTATACAAGATGTGAAAGAAAAAATCAAGAGCAAAAGACGATATTTTTCAATATTTTTATTTATTCTTTCGCTTTTGCGGTGCTTTTTCTCACAACAAGATGGGATGTGAGGACTATTCCGCTATCAATCTTTTCTGAGGGACTTTTATATATGCGCTCAAAAATACCCGAAACTGCAAGACTGCATTTTTCGTTTATTCGAGATGAAACCGTGGTGAGAGGCGGCGAATAATATTTCGAAACGGGTATATCGTTAATTCCGATAAGGTTAGGAGTATTATTCGAACCTGCCCGAGAGAACGAATTTATTAGAGCTTTCAGGCTTGTCGTCCTTGCCAAATTCATATTTGCCATCGTCCTCCGCACCCGAAATCTTCTAAAAATTCGGGCTCTCGGGTTCGGAG
>JAZROG010000120.1:0-4159 GCA_045648605.1 Eubacteriales bacterium
TCATACATTTCTCTGTATGTCCAGCGGGTACATTCATCAACTGCGGTGTACTGATAGAATTTTTGCCCGTGTGTAACACAATAAGAGGGTACAAACTTTACGTCCACCTGTACCTTTTGACCGGGATATTCTGCTCTTGTAAGTATGCTGTTACTGTTGTAAGATATACAAACAATTATCAGACTAATGTTTGCATGCTCGGATATTCTATCTGGCAGGATGCGGCAGGAAAGATCTACTATTTCTATGCGGATAGCGATAATGACGCATTCGATGCAACAAGCATCTATGCTGTAACCCTCGGAATGTATAAGGAAGGTGCTATCAATGCAGCAAGCGATCCCGATGGCATTATCTGGGATACCCTTGTAACCGGCGGTGCGGTTACTCTTAAGGCAGGTACAGACTATAATAGCTCTGCTATCTACTATGAGGCAGACGGAAGTACAACCAAGAGCTTTGGTGATATATATTCCTTGCAGTAAATGTGCCTAATGTAAGCCAAGCAGTCAACGGAACGACATTTACTTGCACTAATATGGGTTCAACATATTCTCTCTTTGAGGATGGGGATAGCTATGTAATTATCTTCCGTGCGGGTACATCAGGACCTGCACCCAAGCAGCATCCTTCTCCTTCCGAGGTGGATGGAACCCTGCATATCAGCAGTTCTCAAACACTTTTGCTCCGAGTGCGGCAAAGATTGTCAATGCGCCAAACCCTGTATTTACAAAGACTACAGCAGATAAGATCGCATACGCAATAATTGACCACGGAATAACAACAATTCCCCATAATACTTTCCGTAACAACAAGCAGATCAAAACCATTGTTTATCCCGATACTCTTACCAGCCTCGGAACATGGGCTTTCTCCGGAAGCGGTATTACAACTATGTTCAAGGCAGGTGATGTTGCCGAGACAGGAAAGCTTGATTTTGCTAATTACAGCGGAAGCATGAACACATATGCTTTGTTCTATAATACAAAATCCTTCAATAAAGTTTGCTTGCCCGCAAGCCTGACCTTCCTCGATGGACTTGCATTCAATTCAACAAACATAACAAAGGTTTGGGTTTCGGGAAGTGCGAGGCGATGTATGACGGAATTGTTGATCTGACAGGCGCAAATATCTCCACAGGAGACTCAACCTTCCAGAATACAAAGACTATCAATCTTGTCATGCTCCATGACAATGCAACGCTTCACCGCGTAAGGACACTTGATAAGATGACGAGTGAAGGTGTAACCGTTTGGACAAAGAACTATTCAGAGGCAATTGATAAGGAAGTTCAAAGTATCAAGGACGGTACAAACACAAATTACAATAGTGGCTATCACAATGTTAGATAGATTTACGGCGATGAGGCTTTGGCTACTTATCTCGCAACAAAATACGGTTCATAATTCAATTTAATAATCAAAAAGGAGGCTGACTCGTTCAGCCTCCTTGTCTGTCGCAAAAGCTGTAATACCGCAAGAAGATAATAGTAAAAATAAAAAAGTGAAATAAAAGAGAAAAAATAAAATTCAAAAAGAAGCACAAGGCAATCCTCGTGAAAGCCTTGTGCTTACTTGCTTTTTCCGTTCTTACACTCTGTCGTACCGAGTACGCCGACGAATGTAAGAACGAAAAATATTCCTACCTTTTTCGATGTCTGCCAGCGTGTCGAGACTTTCTCGACACGCTGAGTGGTTGTGTCGTGAGACACAACCACTGTTTTATTAAATTGCAAACCCACCGTCGGCGGAGATGATTTGTCCCGTGATGAATGATGCCTTATCAGATGCGAGGAAAAAGGCAAGCTCTGCGACCTCATCGGGCTGTCCAATGCGGCAAAGCGGTGTTTCATCGGCAAGGGCTTTTATGTCCTCGCTTGAAAGATGCGCGTTCATATCGGTTTTGATAACACCGGGGCAGATGCAGTTGACGGTTATTGATGAAGGCCCAAGCTCCTTTGCCATTGCCTTTGTCATGCCGATAAGTCCCGCCTTTGAGGCTGAATAATGCACCTCGCAGGATGCGCCGGTAATGCCCCACATTGAGCTGATATTGATTATCCTGCCGTATTTATGCTTTATCATTTCCTTTGCACATTCCCTTGCAAAATAGAAGGGGGCGGAAAGGTTTACGGCAATCATTTTTTCGAAATCCTCGTCACTTATCTCCGTGAAAAGTCCGAACCCCGATATCCCCGCATTGTTTATAAGTATATCAATGCTTCCAAGCGCTTGGATTGCCTCGTCTGCGGCTCTTTTGCACTCCGAGGCATCGGAGATATCAGCACATATTCCAATGGCTCCAAGCTCCTCTCTGAGCTTTTTTGCCTCATCGCGACTGCTTTTGTATATGAAAGCGACTCTGTCGCCTTCGGATATGAATTTTTTGACCATAGCGGCGCCGATTCCTCTTGTGCCGCCTGTGATTAAAACATTTCTGTTCATATTGTTCCTCTTTATTTGTTTTATGACTAAATAATAACATATTTTTATGAATTTTGCAAGTGGTTAGCCACATCTCCTATAAAAAGTTTTTTAAAAGCGAAATTTTGTGAAAAATGCCTATGTATTTTTTTAGAAAAAAATGGTATAATATATATGTCAGTAAGCTTTTTTGTCGAAACCGAACGGAGGTAAGGTATGTTTGAGGTTAACGAATATGTTTTTTACGGCTCAGAGGGGATCTGCAAGATCGATGACATCGTTTCGTCACCCTTTTCCGATGTAAAATCGGATATGAAATATTATGTGCTTCATTCTCTTTACGGTGGAAGCAATACAGCATATGTTCCCTTTGACGGTGCTTCATCCCTCATTCGCGCGGTTATGACGAAGGCTGATATTGATTCTCTTATTGCAAAAATTCCTTCCATCGAGCTTTTTGAGGAGTGTCCGCTTAAGCTTTTGAAGGAGAAATATGCCATTGCCATTCGATCGGGAGACCCTTCGGAATGGATAAAGGTCATAAAGACAGTCCATGACCGTACTGTCAACGGCAGAGACGGTGGAAAAAAGGTCTCGGATGCCGAAAAGGTCTATGCAGAAAATGCAAAGAGATTTTTACATATGGAAATATCCATCGTGCTGGGAATTCCCACCGAGGATGTTGAGAATTACATAATCGAAAGAATGAAATAATAAAAATGCTGTCTCATTTTTTGTGGGACAGCATTTTTTATTAAACGTTAAATCTGAAGAGAACGATATCTCCGTCTGCGATGACGTATTCCTTGCCCTCGCTTCGCATAAGACCCTGTTCCTTTGCGGCGTTCATTGTGCCGCATTTCATAAGGTCATCATAGGCAACGATCTCGGCGCGGATAAAGCCACGCTCAAAATCACTGTGTATCTTTCCTGCAGCCTGTGGAGCCTTTGTTCCCTTGGTGATGGTCCAGGCACGAACCTCCTTTGGTCCTGCTGTAAGATAGCTTATAAGGCCAAGGAGAGTATAGCTTGCCTTGATAAGTCTGTCAAGACCGCTTTCGGCAATGCCGAGATCTTCAAGGAAAACTGCCTTTTCTTCTGCGGGAAGCTCTGCTATCTCTGCTTCGATTCCTGCGCAGATGGCCATGACCTGTGCTTTTTCGCTCTCTGCATGAACTTTGAGCTTCATATACATTTCATTGCCTGTAGGCTCACTGCCTGCCTCGTCCTCGCTTACGTTCGCAACATATATGATTGGCTTAAGGGTCAGCAGATTTGCCTCTGCAATGTAAGCAAGCTCGTCCTCGCTAAGCTCAAGTGCTCTTGCGCATTTGCCCTCCTCAAGACCGGCATATACCTTTTCAAGTGCTTCAAGCTCAGTTGCAAGGGTCTTATCGCCCTTCATTGCCTTGCGAACTCTGTCCATTCTGCGCTCAAGAATCTCCATATCCGAGAAGATAAGCTCAAGATTGATGGTCTCGAGGTCGCGCATGGCGTCGATTGAGCCGTCAACGTGAATAATGTTGTCGTCCTCAAAGCAACGGACAACGTGCAAAATAGCATCGACCTCACGAATGTGGGAAAGGAACTTGTTTCCGAGACCCTCACCCTTGGAGGCGCCTTTTACAAGACCTGCGATGTCCACAAATTCAATAACTGCGGGGGTGTACTTTTCGGGATTGTACATCTGGGCAAGAACGTCCATTCTTTTATCGGGCACCGCAACCACACCGACG
>JAZROG010000121.1:0-20820 GCA_045648605.1 Eubacteriales bacterium
AGTCAACCATATCGCAGATATATGCGCTCCATTGCATTTCGTTTGTTCTGGGAAGATCAAAGCCATAGCAGCCAAGGTCAATGCCGATAATACCGGGCATCTCGCCTGTTGCATCCTTGAATTTGTTTATAGATTCCTCAATTGCGGTCTCATGAAGTCCCTTTGTCTGCTCACCGATGATTATCTGATCGGGATTATCATAAACTTTTTTGATAACGGCGGCAAGCTGTTCCTTTGTATAAATCTCCTTTTTGCCCGTACTGCCCTCATAGCTTAGACCAGAAGCAAGCTCAACATTTCTATCCGCACTTTTAAGCATAGTGTTTTTAAAATAATCGATGGCATCATGGATGGTATGGGAGCTTCCGCGGATTATAATGTTTCCATCCTCGACCTTTACCGAATATTTGTGTGCGATAAGCTCCGAGCCGTCGAGAATAATATAATGCTCATTATCAACTTTTTTGCCCTCATGCTCTTCAAGATTAATACCGAAAAGACTTTCTGAGAATTCAACCGAATTTAAATAGGAGTTATTTATAAGCTTGAATTCATTAAAGTCAACACCGTCAACGGTGAGTTTATCAAAAGCATAGTTGCCTATATATGTATAGCCATCGCCCGAGGGGATCTTTATTGTTTTCTTTTCCGCGTCGATAAATTGGTTCTGGAAAAGCTCAACAGCCTTTTCCAGCGCTGCATCGCTTCCGCCAACAATAACTATCTTGTTTCCGATCTTCTTTACGGTATAGTCACGGTAACGAAGACTTTCCATTGTGTCAATGCTCTGCTGACGCTTTGTTTTGCCTATGAGGATCTCATATGTACTGTTGTAATAATCGGTCTTAACAGCAACAGAAGCACCCGTTGCATCGTTTATTGCCTTTCTGAGCTTTGTAGCCATCAGTGTTTCCACATCAGAGCTTGAATCGCCTCTGACAACAACGTATTCCGAAAGGTTGTCAATTGACTTCAGTGTAACTGCGCCGCTGCTTGTGTCGGTGCTCTTTCCGCAAGCGGAAATGACAATGCAAAAAACAAGCAAAGCCGCAAGACAAATAATTTTTTTCATGTGTTTGCTCCTTTTTTGGTAAAAATATAGTCAAAAAGCTTGACTCTCAAAAAACATTATATCAAAATTGACAATGCTTGTCAAGCAAATGTGATCATATTATATCAAAAATCAAATATTTTGGTGACATTTGGAAACAAAATACGCTATAAATTTTTATTTTGCTCTGCCCATATTGACACGGGGCAAAAAATATGATATATTATTAGAAGAATTTTTTATGAGGTTAAGAAATAATGAAAATTGGATTTGTTTCTCTCGGCTGTCCGAAAAATCAGCTGGATACCGAGATAATGCTCCATCATGTTATGGAAGCGGGTTACGAAATAACCGCCGAGGAGACCGAGGCGGATATCGTCATTATAAACACCTGTGCATTCATCGAAAGTGCAAAAAAGGAGGCCATCGATAATATTATTGATATCGGATGGCTCAAGGAAAACCGTTCTCTGCGAGGAATAATCGTTACGGGATGCCTCTCGGAGCGCTACCGTGACAGCATTTTTGAGGAGCTTCCCGAGGTTGATGCTGTTCTTGGAGTTGGAAGCATACACAACATAGTAGATGCAATAAAGAGCATCGAAAAAGGCAAAAAATATTCATCCTATGAGCCGAATGACACTGTAAGGATTGGCGGTGACAGAATTCTGACAACTCCCGACTATGCGGCATATATAAAGATCGCCGAGGGCTGTGACAACCGCTGCACATATTGTGCGATCCCTTCCATCAGAGGTCGCTTCCGTTCAAGAGAAATGGATGACATTGTAGCCGAGGCAAAGCAGCTTGAGTCGCTTGGGGTAAAGGAGCTTACCATTGTTGCTCAGGATGTAACAAGATACGGAGCCGATATCTATGGCGAATATAAGCTTGCCGAGCTTCTTCACAGAATAACAGAGGAGACCGCCATTCCGTGGATAAGAATTCTTTATTGCTATCCCGATAAGGTTACCGATGAGCTTATTGCAGAAATCCGCGATAATGACAGAATCTTAAAATATATAGATATGCCTCTTCAGCATATTTCGGACAAGATGCTTTGCAGAATGAATCGCCACGGTGATAGTGCCATGATAAAGAATGTTATAGGCAAGCTTCGCCGTGAGATCCCCGATATTGTCATAAGAACGACCTTCATCGTGGGCTTCCCCGGGGAGAGCGAGGAGGATTTCGATATGCTTTGCGAATTTGTAAGAGAAGCAAAATTCGAGCATATGGGCGCATTCACCTATTCAAGAGAGGAAGGCACACCCGCTTATGACCTTGATGAGCAGATCGACGAGCAGGTGAAGCAGGACAGATGCGATATCCTTATGGGGCAGCAGATGGTAATTGACGCGGAGCGAAATGAAAGTCTTGTGGGTAAGACGATAACTGTTCTTTGCGAGGATTATGATGTTGTTTCCGAGACCTATTACGGCAGATCATATATGGATGCACCCGAGATCGACGGAAAGGTGTTCTTTACATCGGAAAAGAAGATAAAATCGGGTAGCTTTGTAGAAGTAAAAATAGATTCGGCAGAGGATTATGACCTTATCGGTCATGCTCTCGGATGATTTTGGAGGTAGTAAAATGAATCTTCCCAACAAACTGACGGTGCTCCGTCTTATCATGGTTCCTGTTATAGTGATCGTTATGCTTTTGCCGCTTGGAGCTATTCCTTCGGGCATTCTTGCGGCGGCGATCTTCGGTGCGACCGCCTTTACCGATATGCTGGACGGAAAAATTGCAAGAAAGCACAATCTGATAACGGATTTCGGCAAATTCCTTGACCCTTTGGCGGACAAATTTATGGTGATTTCAACTCTCATTGTTCTTACATATAAGTTCGACGGATATCTTCAGCTTTTTTGCATGATAACAACCCTTATCGTCATCATGCGTGAGCTTGCGGTCACATCCATAAGACTTGTTGTATCAAGCTCTGCGGGAATCGTGGTTGCGGCAAATATGCTGGGAAAGATAAAGACGGTAACACAGATCATATATATCGTCTGCGCTCTTCTTGAGCCTGTTATCTTTGAAATTATCGACATTATAGCAAACCCCGGATGGACAAATTATCATATTCTTACATTTTTGACAATGGCAGCAATGACCCTCTTCACTGTTTGGTCGGGAATCAATTATCTCGCCGCATACTGGAAATACCTTGACCCCAACAAATAATTAAAAGAGGTTAAAAATATGAAAAAAAGAACAAGATAGCTCATCCTTGCCATCTCGCTCCTTTTCCTTTCGATTTCCTTTGCTGCTTTCGCATCCGCCGATGTTATTGAGGGCCATTTTGAATGGCTTTATTATGGCAAAATTATCGTCAATAACGACTGGTCTCTGGATACCGAAAGCGGTATTCTTACCATCGTCAGCAAAACCACCGATTATAATGAAACGGGTACAGGTCAGCCGGACTTTGCCGGAAGCTGGCACGAGCATAAGGACAAGATAAAAAAGGTCGTGCTTGACGGTAATTTTTCAAAGGTTTCACACAATGCCTTTAATGGGTATACCAATCTTGAAGAGGTCGTTATTACCGATAGGGTATGTCAAATAGACCACAGTGCATTTAAGGACTGCTCTTCGCTTCATACCATCTACATAGGCACAGAGCCGAGGCGTGAGGGCATGGCAGATTTTCATAATATTCCTGTTATTTCAAGAGATGTTCTTGCGGGAACTGCCGTTAAAAGCATTTATATGAGCGCAGAGGTCTCCGAAATACAGAAAAGCGGTCTTCCCTCGGGACTTTCCATAATATACGGAACAAGAGGAACTCTTGCGGAAACATTCGCAGCAACAAACGGATATAATTTTGCGGATTTCAGTTCGAATCTCGATATCAATATTTATATTGGTGACCATTTGTTCGCAAACTATAAATATTTAAAGGGAGACATTTTAGATAAGTATTTTTTTGAGCATAATGGCAAGATATATGCCGTTTATCTCGATAAAGGCTGCACCGTTCCCTATGATGTAACTAAGCCCGTTGAAAAATCGCTCACTCTCTATGCAAAGCCTGTGCTTTCATTTGACGGCTGGAGCGTCAGAACACGGGACTATAAGGGACTTCGCTCTGTATTTGAATATGATACTTCAAAGCCGGGTAAGGGTATAGAGATCGTTGAGGTCGGGGCAATAGTTTTCAACAGAGAATATGCTCTTGACGATTTCCGCCTGAGCAGCGAGTGCAATAAGGTGTCTGTTTATAAGGACGGAGAAAAGATTGGTCTTACCTTGGGCCCAAAAAAGAATAATAAAGAAGCCTTTGCCGTAACCATAGTTGGCTTTGAGAAGGCGGATTATGCGGAGAGGGCACTGAAAAATTTCGTTTTCAGAGGATTTATAACGGTCAGAAATAATATTACCGACCTTGAAACGACCTTTTATACCGATGCTGTGGGCACTACCTTGCGCGCAGCAAGTCAGCAATATCTGAAATATGTATCGGGAAGTAAGGATGAGAGATCCTTTGTAGGTGAAATCATGGCTATTAGCGAGCCATATTGCGATGAGGTCAGATACGATAAGGATACTCTTATGTCTATCTTTACCGATATATATAATGACAACGGAAAGCTGCTTGTTGGTGAGGAGATAAGACAAAACAGCACTTGATGTGCAGAACAGCTTTAAAAACGGTTCGGGACAGTATCCTTCCATCATAGGAATGGACCTTGCCTGCTACGGAATTCAGCTTATGACCACATCGAGTGCTTACAGAACAGATTTTATCAAGGCTCTTGTTGATTATTGCCGCGCAGGTGGAATAATCACCGCATCCTCTCATTTCCAGAATCCCACAGGTAACTGGACCGACTTCGGTCTTTGCCGAGGCAGCTTTGGCGAAGCGGATATATGGGAAGAGCTTCTCAGAGAAGGCAGCGCCCTCAATGCTCAGTTCAAGAAAGAGCTTGATGTTGATGCGGATTTTCTTCGTGAGCTTGGAAATAATGATATTCCGATTCTTTGGAGACCGTTCCATGAAATGAACGGTGGATGGTTCTGGTGGTGTATAAGACAAAATGATGGCAAATATGTGGTTCCGGCAAAGAATTTCACGGATCTTTGGAAATACGTATATAATTATTATGAAAATGAGATGGGGCTGACCAATCTGATTTGGGTCTATTCACCTAATAATGATACGGGAAGCTTGATCGACGTTGATTATTCCTATCCGGGCGATGAATATGTGGATATGACGGGCCTTGATTGGTATTCAAACGGTGAATATGAGATAGGCCATAGCAAGGGCGCATACAAAAAGATGATGGCGCACGGAATGCCTACGGCAATCACCGAATACGGCGGCTCGGGCGGAAGCCTCGATTGCATTGAAACATGGAATTATCTTCAGAGAATGTATGCAGACGGAATGAAGATTACATATATCATGACATGGACAGGAGACAATACCCTCCCAAGTGCCGGAAAAGCTGCAGAGTTTATGGCAAAGCCGGATACACTTTCAAGAAACGAAGTATATAATCTTTTCAAGCTGAAAGAAATAAAATAACAGCAAAAATAATTGTGGCAGTCTCAATACAATTGTTGACCGATAAAATCTGCTATATGGAATATAATATGTAGTAGAGGTGAGAGCATGAAAAATAAGAATTATGATATTTGGTTAGGCATAGGACTTAACATTCTTCATTATAGAAAAGAACAAGCAATGACCCAGATGCAACTTGCGGAGAAGGCAAATATTAGTAAAAATCATATGCAACGTATAGAAACCGCTGCTTGCTCTTGCACATTGGATACTTTGATTGATATTGCGAATGCATTAAACATTCCATTAAAGAAATTGTTTGAATTCCGAGATTAAAGCTCGGTAGGCAAATAAAAAACACTTGCTTCCAAAGCAAGTGTTTTTTATTGCAACAGTTTAAGATTTTTTAAGAAAAGAATATTTTGCTTTTTTCGCCGTCTTGGGCGGTGTATTTTTTTAGATCGAATGTGTCTTCTATTATGTGAGTGGCGAGAATTTCTTCTCTTTTTCCGTAAAAGATTTGTTTTCCGTTATCCAGAAGAGCTATATCATCGCAAAGCTCTATTGCCGCAGTAAGCTCGTGCATGACAACGAGTACCGTCTTTCCGTGCTTTGTGCAAAGCTCTCGCAAAAGGGTGCAAAGCTCTGCGGAATATGAAAGATCAAGATATGCGGTTGGCTCGTCGAGGATGATAAGCGGCGTTTCCTGTGCCAGAAGAAGTGCAAGAAATACTCGCCTTTTTTCACCGCCCGAAAGGGTCGAAATATTTCTCTCCGCGAGCTTTTCGGTATTTGTAAGAACCATTGCGCGTCTTACGGCCTCCTTGTCGGAGTCCCGAAGTATCCCCATTCCGCCTGTGTATGGGGTTCTGCCGAGAGATATCAGAGAAGAAACCGAAAGGGCGGTGTCGGGCATGATCTGAGGTAAAAATGCCGCAAGATGTGCCCTTTCTCTCGGCGAATATTTTCTTATATCCTTGCCGCAAAGCCGTATTTCGCCGCTGTATTTTCCAAGGCCGTTTGCCAAATTCAAAAGGCTTGATTTTCCGCTTCCGTTTTTGCCGATAAGGGCTGTGATTTTGCCTTTTTTGACGCCGAAGCTGATCGAATCAAGGATGCTTTTGCCTCCTTTTTTTAGGGAGACATTGATAAATTCAAGCATTTTTGTCATTCCTCCTGCGAAGCAAAAGAATAAAGAGAAATGGCGCCCCGATAAATGCCATTATTATGCCAACCGATATCTCGGAGGGGGCAAGAATTATCCTTCCAGCAAGGTCGGAGAGGGTAACGAGAGCTGCTCCCACAAGCGGAGCGGCGGTGAGCTGGTATTTCAGCTCCGAGCCTATCAGCTTTCTTGTGATATGAGGTACCACAAGTCCCACAAAGCCGAGAAGTCCTGAAAAGCTGATGACGGATGCCACCGAAAGGCTTGCGATCATCAGACAGAAAACGCGCGCTTTTGCGGGCGAAATTCCAAGACCCGATGCGATGGCGTCGCCTAGGGAAAGGGCGGATATTTTGGCGGAAAAGGCTATCGAGAGAATTAAGCACACGAAAATAAATATAGCAGGAAGAAGGAGCTCTTTAAGCTCTGCTCCCGCAAAGCCGCCGACCGAAAAGGCGCTGTATGATGCCAGCACATCAGTATCAATGACGCTGAAAAAAGAGATCCCCGCTCCAAAAAGTGCGTTCAGCGCAATCCCCGCGAGAATTATGGTCACTCTTCCGCCGCCCATTGCATGTGAAAAAGCCATTATCAGCAGGGATGCCCCCAGTGCTCCGAAAAAAGCACCGATGGGGAGAAGATGCGAAAGAGAGGGGAAGAGCGAAAGACAGATCACTGCCGAAAGTCCAGCTCCTGAGCTGACACCGATCGTGTTTGGACTCGCAAGCTCATTTCCCATAACGCATTGCAGAATAACTCCCGCAAGGGAAAGTCCGATTCCCGCGATGATAGAGGAAAGAAGCCTCGGAAGTCTTATGGCAAGCATGATGGTGCGCTCATACTCAAACCCCTCTTTGCCGGATATTCCGAAAATCATATGAGGCACCGAAAGCCTTGCCGCTCCCATTGTGAGAGACAGCAAGGCTGAAATTATAAGCGCAATGATCAGTGCCGAATATAAGTAAAAAAGCTTTTTTGATCTCATTTGTTAATTCCTTGATGTTAGAATATCTGCAAGGTATTGATATGCCTCGCCCCAGCGCGTGCATGGCTTAAAATGGAAAAGCCCCTTTGGAAGAATATAAGCTCTGCCGTCTTTAACAGCTCCAAGCGATGACCAAGCTCCGCTTTCAAGAAGAGACCCGACATTTGCCCTCGCGGCTTCTTCATTTCCCATCAAAGAAATGAAAATATATTTCGGATCCTTCTCCAAAATCGACTCTGTTCCAAGCTCGGACGAGGGGGCGTTGTCAGCAAGATTTACACAACCCATCTCTTTTAACATTGCCGCCGCAAAATGCTCATCGGAGCTTTTTGTTTTTGTTGATGCGGCAGTGCTTCCTGCGCGAAGAAATAGAATTTCGGTGCCCTTTATCTCACTTATTTTATCGCTTGTGAGAATTCCCTCGATAAAGCTGCCTGCAGTGCTTTTTTCTTCCTCATAAATTGCGGTTTTTCCTGTGATGTCGGTCATCATTTTGAGGGCATCAAGATAGTCGGAAAAGCTTTCGATTCGAAGCGAAAGCACTTGTATTCCGTGGCTTTTAAGGATGTTTGCCGCCTCTCTTTGAGCGGGAATGTCCGAGGAACATATCACAAGAGTCGGCTTGTAGGACAGTAAAAGCTCAAGATTTATATTTTTGCCCGCACCGCTGTCAACAATGGGAGTTTCGACAGGGGCAAACCCGCGCTCGATGGTCTCGCCGACTGTTATTTCGACCGTGCCGCCCGCCTTCGTCCAGACCTGGGCAAGAGAGGAGAAAAGAACCGCTGTTTTTTCTTCTGTTTTTGGGTCATTTATATTTGCCTTTTCGCAAGAAACAACAAATATCGCTGCAAAGATCAGCAGAAAAAAGATCAGCCTTCTCATTTTTCTTTTATTGAGGCGGAAATGATATCTTCTTTTCTCAAAAGAAGCTCGTCGGAGAAGATCGCTTTTTCAAAATTGTCGATTCCCACTCTGTCGATGGCTTTTCCGAGACGTTCCTTTGCATATCCGTTATCCTTGAACCAAAGAAGGATCTTTTCAACTGTGGGAATTATCTCATCTGTTGTGAAAAGGCGTGAAAGCTGTGTTCCGTCGCGACGTGTTTTTCCCCATGTTCCGCCTGCATATATTGCTGCGCGGCTTTCGGCTTCCGTGGGAAACGCTCCGAAGGGGCATTTACCTATGCAAAGACCGCAATTTATACATTTGCTCTTGTCTTGAACGGCTTTTCCGTCTTTTGTGCTTATTGCCTTCATGGGGCAAGCGGCCTCTGCCGAGCATTTTGTGCATCCGTGGCAAAGCTCACTGTTGTATTCGAATATTTTTCTGCCTTCAATACCGACATCGTTAAGGCTTGGCTTCATACAGCTGTTGGGACATCCGCCAACTCCGATCTTGAATTTGTGCGGAAGCTTTAGAAAACCCATTTCTATGTAAAACTTGTCATGGAGATCGCTTGCAATGCTTTGAGTATCAATATTTCCGAATACGCAGGTTGTGCCCTTGCAAGCCGTTATAGGGCGCACCTTTGGACCTGTTCCGCCGAAGTAAAGATCATGCTCTTCAAGGAATGCGCTTGCTTGTTCGATCTTGTCATATGGGATCCCGACGATCTCCGCTGAAAGACGGCTTGTAAATGATATTTTCCCCGAAGCAAATTGCTTTGCACATTCCGCAATGGCAATAAGCTGCTCTGATGTGTAAACACCGCCTCGGCTTACAACTCTGCCCGAAAAGCGTTCCGTTCCTTTATTTAACAGAAAACCTTTTCCCTTTACCTTTAATATATCGTCTTTTGAAATCATAATCTGTCACCTCTTTTTTATTGATTATACCATACAAAAACTTAATATTCAATATATTTCCCTGTTTTTCTTGACTTTAAGAGATAAAAATGTTAAAATATCATGGAGATGAAGGAAAGGGAAGAAATATGGCATTTTTTATTATTTTTTTAGGAATTTTATTTCTGTTTCTGATATTATGCTATCTTGCTTACGGTAAGGCATTTTACAACAGAAGGGGAAGAAAAAGAGATGCTTCCGTAATGCCGAAGGGCGGGCAATACGCACCTCACAAGGAGAAAACGGATATTCTTTCGGCAGAAATGAGGGCGAGAGATTGGGAGCATATAAATATAAAAGCGAAGGACGGAGTGCGTCTTGCGGCTCTTTATCATCATATTTCGGATGATGCGACTCTCCACATTCAGTTCCACGGATACCGTGGCTCTCCTTACAGAGATTTTTGCGGCGGAAATAAGCTCGCGTGCGATATGGGGCATAATACCCTTGTTGTTTGTCAGCGCGCGCACCGTGAAAGCGGCGGTCATACTATTTCCTTTGGTATAAAGGAGCGCTTTGACTGCCTTTGCTGGATAGATTATGCAATAAAAAGGTTCGGCAAGGATAAAAAGATAATAATTTCGGGGCTTTCCATGGGAGCCTCCACTGTCATTATGGCTGCGGCAGAGCCGCTTCCCGCGAATATTTGCGGAATTATTGCGGATTGCCCATATTCTTCTCCAAAGGAAATAATTCTGAAGGTATGCAAGGGAATGGGACTTCCTCCTCGCATATGTTATCCTTTTATATATTTCGGTGCGCTTATTTTCGGAGGCTTCAGGCTCAACGAATGTGATGCTCTGCGCGGAGCCGAAAACGCAAGGATCCCGATACTTTTGATCCATGGAGAGGACGATGATTTTGTACCTCTCGAAATGAGCCGAAGGATTGCCGAGGCAAACCCCGAAAGGGTAAGGCTTTATACATTTCCCGGAGCGGGGCATGGTCTGAGCTATATGGTTTCGTGCGAAGAATATACCCGAATCATGACGGATTTTATAAATGAAGTGACGGGTAATATTTGATCATTTTCACTATCTGTCTGCATTTATATTGCATTTTTGCCGCGGTTCGGTGAAATAATATGATAGGGTAAATATTTTTTGGAGGTCTTTATGTCAAAAAAGCTCGGTCGGATCGAACTTTTCGGTATTATAAAAAAGCTTTTTCTTATTGTTTTCGGCACCGTTATCCTTGCATTCGGAACGGCGGTTTTCATTCTCCCCTTTAACCTTGTTGTGGGGGGAGTTTCGGGCATTGCTCTTATTCTTGATGCGGCTTTGCCTTATGAATTTATAACGGTGGATCTCATAATAACCATGATAACATGGCTTCTTTTCTTTGTGGGACTTATAGTTCTCGGCAAGGATTTTGCCATGAAGACTCTTATTTCTACCATTGTTTATCCCATTATGCTTTCTGTTTTTCTGCGTGTGGTATCGCCCGATTTTCTCGGAGGATTTTTCGATCTTGCGTCTTCCTCCTATTCCGAAATATCCCTTATGCTGGCGGCGATAGCGGGCGGTGCTTGCGTTGGAACGGGATGTGCCGTGACCTTTATCGGGGGCGGCTCGACGGGCGGAGTTGACATAATCGCCTTTTCACTTTGCAGAATTTTCAAGAGGCTGAAAAGCTCGTATGCAATTTTTGCTATCGATGCCGCAACCGTTCTTCTCGGTATGTTCGTCATAGGGGATCTTGTGCTTTCTCTTCTCGGTATCCTCTCGGTGCTCATCTCTGCCGTTATGGTGGATAAGGTGTTCCTTGGTATGTCAAGAGCATATGTTGCTCATATCATAACGAATAAATATGAGGAGATAAACAGAGGCGTTATTGATGTGCTTGGACGTACCACTACCATAATCGACGCCATTGGCGGTTATTCGGGGGACGGTAAAAAAATGGTCATGGTGTCCTTTACCATGGCGCAGTATAACAGCCTTCTTGATGTGATCAAGAAAAATGACAAATATGCCTTTGTGACGATATCTCAGGCACATGAAATAAACGGAGAGGGATGGACGAGATAAGATTTTTTGCGTGGATGCTTTTTTGTTTAGTATTGAATATTTTTAGGCAAAAATATGTAAAGAAAGCCTGAAAATACAGCTTTTTTTCTTTGTTTTCGGTCAAAATGTGATTTTTATGTGCATTATGCCTAAAAAAGCGCCCCGTTAAATGGGGTTAATCTGCAAAAATCGGTCTTGACAATTCGGGGAAAATGAGTTAAAATATTCCGTGTTCCTATTTATTATATTCCCTTTGAAATCAATTGTGTTTTTACTCGGCGAAAAGCCGTGTGAAATAAAAAATTTTTGGAGGAAAAATACCATGAAGAAACTTTTATCCATCGTTCTTGCTCTTCTCATGCTCGTTTCCTGCTTTGCTCTTGCAGCTTGCGGCGGTACTGAGGATGCTAAGGACACAGGCGCAGCTACCGATACAGGCGCTGCTGACACAAACGGCGAGGTTGCCGCTAATGCTGACTTTAAGCTTGGCGTTATCCTTCTCCACGACGAGTTCTCTACCTACGACCTCAACTTTATGAACGGCGTAGAAGAGGCTAAGGCTGCTCTCGGTCTTACAGACGAGCAGGTTATCATGAAGAAGAACATTCCCGAGTCCGACGCTTGCTATGAGGCTGCTTGCGACCTCGTTGACGAGGGTTGTGATGTTATCTTTGCTGACTCCTTCGGTCATGAAACATACATGATCAAGGCTGCAAAGGAATTCACAGATGTTCAGTTCTGCCATGCAACAGGTACAATGGCTCACACAGAGGGTCTTGCTAACTACCACAACGCATTCGCTTCTATCTACGAGGGCAGATTCCTCGCAGGTGTTGCTGCAGGTCTTAAGCTCAATGAGATCATCGAGGCAGGCGCACTTAAGGGCGATGTTCCGAAGATCGGTTATGTAGGTGCATTTACATATGCAGAGGTTATGTCCGGCTACACATCCTTCTACCTTGGTGCAAAGTCTGTTTGCCCCGAAGTAATTATGGACGTTCAGTTCACAGGCTCTTGGTATGATGAGAATGCAGAGAAGACAGCTGCACAGGCTCTTATCGCAGGCGGCTGCGACCTCATTTCTCAGCATGCAGACTCTATGGGCGCTCCCACAGCTTGTGAGGAAGCAAACATCCCCAACGTTTCCTACAACGGAAGCACAGTTGAGGACTGCCCCAATACTTTCATCGTAGCATCCAGAATCAACTGGGCTCCTTACTTTGAGCTTATCTGCAAGAACACAATGGCAGGCGAGGCTATTCCTACCGATTACACAGGTACAATCGCTACAGGCTCTGTTGTTCTTACAGACGTTAATACTCAGGCAGCAGCAGCAGGCACAGCAGAGAAACTCGAAGAGGTTAAGGCTGGTCTTCTTGATGGTTCCATCAAGGTATTTGACACAGCTGCAGAAGGCTTTATCACAGTTGGCGGTGAGGCTCTTGCTTCTTACATGGCTGACGTTGATACAGACGCAGCTTACGAAAAGGACACAGAGGTTGTTGCTGACGGTTACTTCCATGAGTCCGAATACAGAAGTGCTCCTTACTTCGACGTTCAGATCGACGGTATCACACTTCTCAACAGCGAATACTAATATCCGAATATAAAACGGAGTGGCGGAGCAAACGCTCCGCCACATTTTGATAATTTTATAAAGATAAGGCATCTCTAAAAATTACGGAGGTACAGCGTGGAAAAATCAGTTGCACTTGAGCTGCGCGGCGTTACAAAGACCTTTGGAAAGGTCATAGCCAATAATAATGTTGATCTTACCGTTTATAAGGGGGAGATTCTTTCTATCCTCGGTGAAAACGGTTGCGGAAAAACAACTCTCATGAATATGATATCGGGTATTTATTTCCCCGATAAGGGTCAGATATTCGTTGACGGACGAGAGGTCGTCATTCGTTCGCCAAAGGATGCTTTCGACTACAAAATAGGTATGATACATCAGCATTTCAAGCTTGTTGATGTCTTTTCTGCAAGTGAAAATATCGTGCTTGGAATCGATGACGGCAAAAAATACAATATTAAGGATGTAAATAACCGAGTGCTCCGGATTTGCGAGCGCTACGGATTCAATATAGAGCCCAAAAAGAAGATATATGAGATGTCGGTTTCGGAAAAGCAGACGGTTGAGATAATCAAGGTGCTTTATCGTGGCGCGGATATCCTTATTCTCGACGAGCCTACCGCTGTTCTTACTCCTCAGGAGACAGAAAAGCTTTTCGATGTTCTTCGCCGTATGCGCGATGACGGAAAGGCTATTATGATAATCACTCATAAGCTCCATGAGGTGCTTTCTGTTTCCGACAGAGTTGCGGTTCTTCGCCGCGGCGAGCATATCGCAACCGTTGAAACGGCAACTGCTACCGAAAATATGCTCACAGAGATGATGGTTGGCAAAAAGATAACTCTCAATATAGACAGACTTGATCCCGTCGCCCCCACGGAGCGTCTTACACTTGAGGGCATTAACTGCACAAGCCATGAGGGCATCAAGCTTCTTGATAACGTTTCTTTCACTGCAAATTCGGGTGAAATTCTCGGTATTGCGGGAATTGCGGGAAGCGGTCAGCGCGAGCTTCTTGAGGCCATTGCGGGACTTCAGCATCTTGATGGCGGTAAGATAACGTATAAAGACCCGAAAACAGGCGAGAATGTTAATCTCAGAGATAAAACACCGCTTCAGATAAGAGATCTGGGCGTTCGCCTTTCCTTTGTTCCCGAGGACAGACTCGGAATGGGACTTGTGGGCAATATGGATATCATAGATAATATGATGCTCCGTAGCTATAAGAGGGGCGCATCCATGTTCCTTGACAGAAAAGCTCCCAAAAATCTTGCTAAAGAGATAATTCAGAGCCTTGAAATTGCCACTCCCGGCGCAACTACTCCTGTTCGCCGTCTTTCGGGCGGTAATGTTCAGAAGGTTCTTGTTGGACGAGAGATCGCCTCTGCGCCCTCGGTTCTTATGGCGGCGTATCCCGTAAGAGGACTTGATATCGGTTCTTCTTATACCATTTATAATCTGCTTAACGACCAAAAATCAAGGGGAGTTGCGGTTATCTTCGTTGGTGAAGACCTTGACGTTCTGGTTGAGCTTTGCGATAGGATCATCGTTCTTGCATCGGGCAAGATCACAGGCATCGTTGATGCAAGAAATACCACAAAGGAAGAGATAGGTCTGCTCATGACAAAGAGCACTTCTATCAATGAGGACATCGAAAAATCCGAGAAGGAGGAAAGTGAAAATGGCAAGTATTAAAAAGCATGAGCCTCTTTTTCATATCGTAAAAAGAGACAGAATGCCTGTTTGGCAATCGCTTCTTATCCGTATCGGTGCAATTGCCCTCGGACTTCTTTTTTGCGGACTCCTTTGCAATATAATTCTTGATGTTAAGCCTATGGAGCTTTATAAAACCCTCTATGACGGTGTTTTCGGAACAGAAAGAAGAATCTGGAAGATGGCAAAGGACCTGGCGGTTCTTCTCTGCATCTCACTTGCCGTAACTCCGGCATTTAAGATGAAATTTTGGAATATCGGTGCTGAAGGACAGGTTCTTATGAGCTGTCTCGCGGCAGTTGCCTGCACCATCTATTTCGGCGGTAAGATGCCAAATTGGGCGCTGCTTATCTGCATGGCGGCGGCAGCAATTCTCGCGGGTATGGTATGGGCGGTTATCCCCGCTATATTCAAGGCAAAATGGGATACAAACGAAACACTTTTCACACTTATGATGAACTATGTTGCAACACAGCTTGTGGCATATTTCCTTATCGTTTGGGTCCCCTCCGGCTCAAGCTCCCTCGGAGAGCTTAAATTCGGTCATATGCCCACTATAGGAACGGGCGCAGGTAGCCGCTATATCATTCTTATAGCTGTGGTTGCAATTATCACTGCGTTTATGTATATCTATCTCAATTACTTCAAGCAAGGGTATGAGATATCCGTTGTGGGAGAAAGCCAGAAAACAGCCCAGTATATCGGTATCAATGTTAAAAAGATAATTATCCGTACACTTATCGTTTCGGGTGTTCTTTGCGGAATTGCGGGCTTCCTTATAGTAAGTGCCCTTGACCATTCGGTTACAACCGATGCCGTTGGCGGCAGAGGATTTACCGCTATCATGGTTTCATGGCTTGCAAAATTCAATCCTCTCATCATGGTCGCAACATCGTTCCTGATCGTTTTCTTGCAGCAGGGTGTTTACGAATTTGCAAATGACTATGGTATCAGTACTGCATTCCAGAATATCATCGTCGGTATTATTCTTTTCTTCGTTATCGGATGCGAATTCTTTATCAATTATAAAATAATGTTCAGAGGTAAGGGGGTAGCTAAAAAGTGATAATAGATTATATTCTCAATGCTATCGCCATTGGTATGACCTTCCTTTACGGATCAACAGGCGAGATAATCACCGAAAAAGCAGGACATCTTAACCTCGGTATTCCTGGAGTTATGTGTGTTGGCGCGGCGGGCGGCTGTGCGGCTCTCCATTATATGATAGTTGGCGGTATCACAAACGGATTTTTGCTGGTCACTGTCGGAATAATTGCTTCCTTTATTGCTGCTTTTCTTATGGGAGTCATTTTCAGCTTCCTCGCGGTAACTCTTCATGCAAATCAGAATGTTACAGGTCTTGCAATGACAACATTTGGCGTGGGTCTGATGAAGTATATCATGTTCGGACTCAAGGAGGGCAATTCCATTCCTTATCTTAAGGCACTTTCCGCATTCAGATTCCCATTTGCGGAGCAGACAAACGGCCTTAAATACTGCGGAGTTATGGTTTTTCTTGCTGTAATAGTTGCGCTTCTTTCCTCATTTGTTCTCTTTAAAACAAAGATCGGTCTGCACCTTCGTGCGGTGGGCGAAAACCCTGCAACAGCGGATGCGGCGGGCATCAATGTAACTCTTTACAAGTACCTTGCAACAAGCATAGGATGCGGAATTTCGGGCCTTGGCGGTCTTTGCTATATCATGGATTATGCAGGCTCGCGCGAGAGTTACCTGAGTATTGAGGCACTTGGTTGGCTTGCGGTTGCACTTGTAATTTTTGCTCTTTGGAGACCTCACCTCAGCCTTGTCGGCTCTGTTATCTTCGGTGCGCTCTTCATTGCGGGTCAGTTTATTCCCACGCTTATTCCCCTCAAATTCCTGCAGACAATGACTGCAGCTCCTCTTCTCAAAATGCTGCCCTATGTGGTAACTATCATAGTTCTTACCGTCACGAGTATTCGTGATAAGAAGGAAAACCATCCTCCTCAGGGTCTTGGACTTAATTATTATCGAGAAGAAAGATAAAAGATAGAGTTGAATTCAAAATTGACTTTATGCGGATAAATAAAAATACGAGAGCGTTTCGGCGTTCTCGTATTTTTATTTATAATATTATAATTGGCTGCTAAAATTGAAAAGCTGCCCTTGACGCTGAATTTGGTAAGGACCACAAGCCTGAAAGCTCTGATAAATTCGGTTTCTCGGGCGGGTATTCAATTCTTTTTGTATTTATCCATTTCAAGCAAAATGCGGTAAATTTGTTCTTGCTCCTCTTTTGTCTTCGCTGAAAGAAATTCGTAACATTCAAGGGGAATGTTGCTTGTCCCGCTCTCTTGGGAGCCAAGCTTCTCAAATAATTTTGACAACGAAACATTCAGAGCCGCAGAAATCTTTTCTATACTTTCAATCGTAGCGTTTTTCTCGCCGCGTTCAATTTGACCAATATACGTAGGGTGACACCCGGAAAGCTCTGCAAGCTTTTCTTGACTTAAGCCTTTGGTTGTTCTGTAATTTCTTATTCGCTGACCCAAAATTTTTGCAATATCACTCATAATTATCTTTGCTATATATAGTCTATAAATATTCAAACAAAAATTCCATAGACTATTGATATTGTTTTCACGTTGCGATATACTATAAATACAAATTTGTGGAATTTTGTGCTTATAGTAGCGGATGCGGAGCGAAGATTATGAATGTTTTCACTGTTTCTTTATTTGGACATCGGAAAATTGATGACTTGCGGCGATTAAGCGAGCAACTCACCCCGATTATAAAAAAGTTAATACAAACAAAATTGTATGTGACCTTTCTTATTGGACGTAATGGTGATTTTGATGAATATGCAGCATCTGTTATCAAACGTGCACAAAAAGAGGACGGAAAAGAAAACAACGATATAACCTTGGTTCTTCCGTACACGGTAGCAGATATTGAGTATTATGAAAAATATTATGACAGTATTATCATTCCCGAAAGCGTGTATGGCGCACATCCTAAATCTGCAATCACGTTGAAAAATCGCTGGATGATCGAGCAATCCAATCTTGTAATTGTTTATGGCGAGTTGAACGCCGCTTTTTAGGGTTCTTTCGTCTTTTTCAAAATAGGAGAGAACAACGAGAACATTTAAAATGACCCAAGGAGTCCAGTTGTTCAGGCTTCTGCCGTGGTGACCCATCCACCAAAGGTCGAAATCTGTGAAAAACGGTGTGATTATTCTTGCCTGAAGCTCTCTGTCAAGGCGTTCGATTATGTCGGGAACGTGCTCATTCAGTTCATCGTAAAGCACATAACGGACAAGGGCAAGATCTGCGCCTGTTTCGCCTGCAAAAAGGTCAAGATTGTGCTTCACTCCGCTTGGAATGTTCTTTTCATCTCTCATATGCGCGGAAAGTCCCCAATATGTTTCCTCGCATATCATAAAAATCACATTCACAAGCTCGTCAAGGAATCTTCCCTTATGCTCGATACATTCACCAAGTGCAAGAGCGCAAAGAGCCATTCTTCTCGGAAAATGCTTATCTTCCATGATTATGCGGCTTCCGCTTCTGAAAAACCCCATGAAGTCGGTCGCCTTGATTACGGGAAATTCATATCCAAGGTAGCTTTCCGCCTCGGAAATATAGAGCTGCTTGTCCTTTTCGGGGAGATTTTGCCAAAATTCTCTGTTCTTTGCCGTGGGAATGTTTTTTTACTGAAATCGAGAGCGTGAACCTTGTTCTTTTTGAGCCATGCTGCAAACATTGTGATTTTCTCCTTTAAGTATGTAAATTTTGTTTTGAAAATTTTAGAAAAGCTATAGACAAATCCTTTTCTCTGTAGTATAATGTCCTTGATAATATTTTATCGCATTTGACCGCATTTGTCTATATCATTTTTGCGAAAATTTATGTAAAATTTGCTTTCTTTATAAAAATCATCATTCGGGAGGTAAAAATGTCCTGTATAAAGAGCACTTCTCACACGGTAGGCGCAAAAAAATATCCCCCCCACAGTCACGATAATGAGCATAGGCTCATTTATGTGAGACGTGGAAGGGTCAAGGTTTTGATCGGCTCAAAGGAATGGCTGGTAAGCCGTCCCTCGGTGGTGTTTATCAGCAATCTTGAAAAGCACGCTATCTTTTCCGAGAGTGAAAGCTATGACAGATATTCTGTGGGCTTTGTTCCTGCGGAAGCGATGAGGCGGATAAATTCCGATAAGCTTCTTTCGCCCTTCTGCGATAGGCCCGCGGGCTTTTCAAATGTCTTTGAGGTCTCGCATCTCACAGATGAGCTTGATCTTCTCTTTGAAATGTTATATAAGGAGCATAATGCTTCGGATAAGGACATTGAGGATGGTTGTGCTTCGATTTTAAGAGTGATCCTTATGACGCTTCTGCGCGGCATTCCCGATGCTTTTCCATATAAGAGCACCGAGAAGAGTGCCATAGTGCAGGCTGTGAGAAGAAAGCTGGAGAATGATCTCAGAGAAGAACTGTCTCTTGACGAAATTTCGGCAGAATTTCATATCAGCACATATTATCTTTCGCATATTTTCAAGGATATTACGGGGTACAGCGTTAAAAATTACAGGCTTCTTTGCCGTCTTGCAAGCGCAAGAGAGCTGCTTGTTTCCTCGGAATACAATATAAAGGAAATTTGCTCTATGACGGGCTTTCCCGATATGAGTAATTTTTCGCGCCGATTCAAATTTGAATACGGTGTTACCCCAACGGAATACAGAAAAAATACGGGCAGAATATTTGACTGTCCCGAAAAGGGAAAGAGAACACAGATAGGAGTTGAGCTATTATGAAAATTATATTTTTTACAAGAGAACCGAGCAATATAAATAAGGTATATCCAAAGTGAATAAAGGAAACACTTGCAAAGGAGATAGGGGTGGATGAAATAGCCCTTGTCAGAGCGGAAGAGATTGAGGAGAAGAGAGAAATTCTGCGTGATGCGGAATATGCCTTCTCCACATGGGGAATGCCCGCCCTTAGTGAGGAGCAGATAGGGAATATGTGCCTTCTCTCAAGGCTGTTTTTTACGGAGCGGGAAGTGTTCAGAGCTTTGCAAGACCATATCTGAATAAGGGAATAAAGGTGTCAGTGCATGGGCAGCAAATGCTGTTCCCGTTGCGGAATACACGGTTGCGGAGATTATCCTTTCGGGAAAGGGAGTCTTCAGAACATCGCAGATATTCAAAAATGAGGGCAGGGAGGCCGCAAGACGCTTCTCTAACCAAAACCGTGGAAATTACGGTGGCAGGATAGGTCTTATCGGTGCGGGAATGATCGGCTCGCTGGTTGCCGAAATGCTCAAAGCATACCGCTTTGAGGTCCTTTGCTTCGATCCGTTTTTGCCTGCAGAGAAGGCTGAAAGGCTTGGTGTTAAAATGGCGAGCCTTGAGGAGATTTTTGAGAGCTGTCAGGTTATTTCAAACCACTTTGCAAACAATCCACAGACAGTGGGAATGCTGAATTATGAGCTTTTCTCGAAAATGGGAAGCTATACAACATTTATAAATACGGGACGTGGCGCGCAGGTGGTCGAGGCTGACCTTATCAGAGCGCTTAAGGAGGACACTACGAGAACTGCTCTTCTTGATGTTACAAATCCCGAGCCTCCTGAGCAGGACAGTGAATTTTATACTATGGAAAATGTTATTCTTACCCCTCATAGCGCAGGCAGCCAGGAGGATGAGAATTATCGCATGAGCGAATTTATGCTTGAAGAATACTATGCCTTGATAGGCGGTAAAGAAACAAAATATGAGGTAAGCCTCATAATGCTTGAAACTATGGCATAATGGGGAACTGTTAAATAGGAATTTATCGGTGAGATGAAAAACGCAAATCTGTAGGGGACGGCGACCTCGACGTCCCGTTTATCATTTGAAATTCACGATTATTTCACGTCTTTTGAGGGACGTCGAGGTCGCCGTCCCCTACAAACAAATGTC
>JAZROG010000122.1:0-10296 GCA_045648605.1 Eubacteriales bacterium
CGCCACCGCAGTGGCGAAACCTCCAAGGATATTTTGTTAAATATATTCGGTTCTCGCCTTTCGGTACTGCCCCGGGCTCATTTTTGTTTTTGCCTTGAAGGCATTTGAAAAATAAGCGGCATTTTCAAAGCCACATCTTGCGGCAATATCCGAAAAAGAAAGGTCTGTGGACTTGAGCAGATTTTTCGCCTCGCCAATTCTTGCGGAAATTATATATTGCTTTAATGTCTTTCCTGTATGAAGCTTGATAAGACGGCTGAGATAATAGGGATGATATCCGAATTTTGCGCCCAATTTCTCGCACGTCAGCTCCGTTTCGAGATTTGATGTGATAAACGAAAGAATATTTTCGATTTTTTCGTCGGAATCATTTTTTCCCGTTGAAGCATGGCGAAAAATATCGCATATCAATATTTTCATGAGTCCCGACGCTCTTTCCCTATAAAAAAGTCTGCGCCTTGAATGCTCCTCTGCTATGCCCCGCACATATTCCTCGGCTCGGTCAAATCGCTCAAGCACGATAGACTCATCAAATTCAGAAAATTTATACCTTATTCCCGGAGGTATCATCGCAAGACTGTGAGGCGAAAGATAATATGTTTTTTCCTCAATATCAAGTCTGCATTTTCCGGAAAGCACAAAAAACATTCGGCAGTCATTGGCATATCCAAATCCTGCAAAGGGTCTGAAATTGGTAATGCCGGCATATCTGATAAAGGGATTCAACTCTGCAACATTCATTTCGCGCCTCCAAAAAGTTTGGTTTTTATAATTTTCTCTTTGCTTTTCGCATTGATTATAGCATAAATCCATGGTATAATCAAGTGTAAATTTTATAATACGAAGGATTTTCATATGAAATTTTCTGTCGGCTATCAGATAGATATGCGAGGAATGTTTGTTCCCGCTATCCTTGAAGCAAAAAACAAGATAAATGAGGTCTATTTTGCCTATGGAAATTTTCCCAATGGCAGGCACCGCCAAACAAGAAACCTTTTTTATCTCCCGAGGAAGCAAATCAGAGACAGCTCTGCGACCTTGAAGCGATTTCAGGCGCCGGAATTGGACTGAATCTTCTTCTCAATGCAAATTGCTATGGTGAGGACAGCCTTGCCCGCTCTTTTTATGAGGAGATCGGATATACTGTCGATTACCTCGATGGGCTTTTCGGACTGAAAAATGTCACAACCACCTCCCCCATAATCGCAAAATTTATAAAAAACAACTTTCCGCATCGCCTCGGTCAATATGGAGATAGGAACGGCCACTGCCATGGAGAATATAAAGGACTATTTTGATTCCTTTTATCTGCGCCGCGAGCTGAACCGGGATCTTGATGCCGCGAGAAATACAAGAAAATGGTGAGATGACAATGGAAAAGGTCTTTTTATGCTTGCAAACAGCGGCTATCTTTCATTCTGTCCCCTCCACAATTTTCATGACAACCTTGTTGCCCATGAGGAGCAGATTGCAAAGAAGGATAACGCATTTGAATTTAACCCAATCTGCCGCCAGCGCATTTCAAAAAAGGAAACAGCCCATTCGCTGCTTTGCGAGAGCAATTTTGTGCGCCCCGAGGATATCTACCTTTATGAGGATATTTTTGACGGTGCAAAGCTTGCAACAAGAGTGAGTAACACACCAATAGAGATACTTAAAGCCTATACCGACGGGCATTACACAGGCAATATTGCATCACTGCTCGAGCCTGACCACGGCGGAGCTATTTACCCATATGTGCTTGAGAACTCACTTATTCCCGAGGACTTCGGCAAAATGGTATCAATATGCAGAAAGAACTGTTTTGAATGTGGCTACTGTGAAAATGTATTCAAAAAAGCAATAAGAAAAATAGATCAAGGAGTTTATATTTATGCTAACGAGCAAAATGATTAAGAAAGCCGCATATGCAGCAGGAGCGGACAAATGCGGCATTGCACCGATCAGCCGCCTTAAGGGCGCTCCCGATATTCAGTTCCAGTTCCGTCTTGCAGCTGTTGCCTGCGGTCTTGGCGAGATCGGTTACAGCAAAATGATTCTCACACCCGAATTCGGCCCCCCTTCAGAGAGTTGCTTTTCTTTTCACAGATGCGTAGCTTGAATATGATGATATGTATGACGGCGAGCCTCTTTGCCGCAAGTGCTATGCCTGCGTCAGAGAATGTCCCGACGGATGTATTCCTCATCCCAGCACCGGAAAGGTTATAAAGGTCGATATCGACGGCAAGATCTGCGAATGGGGTGATATTGATATGTGGCGCTGCTATGCATTCTATACTCATGCATGCAGATACTATAATCCTTTCGTTCCAAAGGAAGTCTTCGATAAAAATGAAAATGGCGATCTTGACCTGCTTGAGCAGAAGGACAAGGTGGGCACGGAAAATGATATTATGCGAGTTTATACAGCTCTTCAAAAATATTTTCCATCGTGGGTCAGCTATAATATGGCAAAATGCGGCGGCTGCATAAGAGCTTGCGTTTCAGTTCTTGAAAAGAAGGGCGGATGCATGGAAAATCGCTTCAAGGAGCCACTGCGCACATGCAAGGTATGGAAAATGGACAGGTGATGAAATGATCGAGAAATTCAGATACGATGGTGAGGACTTTAAGGGCATTAAGATGTATGAGGGATGGAGAGTGGGCATTCTTCGCAACAGCGAACGCTTTTCTGCCAGCAATCATATCTGGGAGAGACATCTTCTCACTGACGAGGTTTTTGTGCTTCTTTCGGGAGCAGCAGTCCTTTATGCAAAGAACGAGGACGGCGAAGCGGAAAAGATAGAAATGAAGCCTTGCACGGTTTATAACATTTCAAAGAACATTTGGCATCATATCATCGTTGCAGATGAAAAAACCACCGTGCTCGTAATCGAAAACAGCAACACCTCACAAGCAAATACAGAAAAAATATTGCCATAAGGAGCTATAAACGGAACTTACGAGTAAATATATGAAAGAAGAGGCTATAAAAGCGGGCGCGGCAGTTTGCGGTATCGGCGAGCTTGGCTTCTACGGAAAGTTTCTCACAGATGAGTTTGGCCCTATGGTGCGAGTTTGCTATGTGCTTACAGATGCCGAGATCGAGCAGGATGAGATGAAAGCCCCCCATCTTTGCGATAATTGCGGAGAATGTGCAAAGGGATGCTTCGGTCATGCCATCAATGAAAAGACAGGTAAGCTTGACACATGGCAGTGCGCAGTTTATTATGACGGTGCAGCAGGCGTAAAGAACCCCTTTATGAGTCCCACAGCATTCAACGAATTTGAAAATAGAATCGACATCATTGCGGGCGAGGCGAAGGTTGACCGTGAGCTTGCATAAAGATCATGGACGCAAATGCATTCTATCCCGGAATCAAGAATCTTTATGCCGCTTGTATGTGCGGACGTGCTTGCGATATGGCTTGCTATGACCACCTTGAAAAGAAGGGCGTTCTTACAAAGAAATTCAAAAGACCCTTCAGAACCCGTGAGCCTTGGAAATTCGATATCAAAGATTTTGAAATGTAAAACCGGCACCGTAGTGGCGCCCCCGATATATACAACAAAAAAGGGTGATAAAAAATCACCCTTTTTTCTATTTGTTATCCAAGAAGAACATCTGTCACAAGCATGAGGCAAAATCCGATGAGAAGCGCGTATGTTGCCCCTCTCTGATAGCCATGCGAATGGGTCTCGGGGATCATCTCGTCGCTTATGACATAAAGCATCGTGCCTCCCGCAAAGGCAAGTGCAAAAGGCAATACAGCCGATGCAAGACTCACCGCAAAATATCCGATAAGAGTTCCGACCACCTCAACAAGTCCCGTTATAAGAGCTAGAACAAATGTCTTTCCGGGCTTTACTCCCGCGGAGAGCATAGGACCGATTATGACCATTCCCTCGGGGATATTCTGAAGGGCAATTCCTCCTGCAATTATCATCGCCTGGGACGTATCCCCCGAGCCAAAGCCTACTCCCGCCGCAATTCCCTCGGGAAGATTGTGTATAGCAATGGCAAAAACAAAGAGCATCACCTTGCCAAGATCGGCATTATTATGCGCTTCATCCTCAACACCAACCATCTTGTGAAGATGGGGAACAAGCTTATCAACAAGGTTAAGGCAAAGAGCACCCGCAAAAATGCCCGAAATCGTGAATATAAGCTTGTATTCGCCTCCGTATTCGAGAGACGGAATAATTAGACCTATCACCGCCGCAGCAAGCATTACTCCCGCCGCAAAGGAAAGCACAAGGTCTGAGAATGCATGAGATATTTTTTTGAAAGCAAATCCTATTACAGCACCGATAACGGTAGCGCCGCCAACTCCAAGAGCGGTAAGAAAAACAAGCTCCATATCCTTCTCCTTCTAAAAATCATCTGAAATATTTACTGTCTTTTTTTATATTCTGCATCAAACATATCCTTGACCTCATCAAGATCAAGCACAACCTTATCATTCATAAGAGATTTCATCTCTCCGAGCTTCAAAAGAGCGCAGTTTCCGCTCCAGTTAAGAACGTATGTGGGACTCATTCCGTCGCCTATCATCCTCTTTATAATGTCAAGCTGGTCGCGGCAGGTAAAAAGCTCACTCTGAACCTGTCCGCTTTGCGCTATGAGAGCGCCTCCCGGGCCGAATTCTGTCAGCGCCGCCATTTTCCCTGTGCTCTCTGCAAGACTCATATACGAGCGCCCCTTACCATCGATCTCATATGCACCCGCAGTGTACCAATCGGTACCCGCAATGTCACAGTATTCATCTCCCGGATAGCAATATACGGTTGGAAGAGGAGAATCGGCATTGGTAACATTGGGACTGTATGCCCAAACGAGATTTTTAAGTCCCTTTTCAACCTCAAAATAATTATAAACGTATCTCCAAAGTGAAATCACCGTCTCCTGATCTATCGGGCGGGTAACCTCTGTGCCGTTTTCGTCAAAGGTCTGAATTGCACACCACCAGAACCAATTTCCGTTGTTTTCATGGATAGGACGCCAGATAACCGAATATCCTTCCCTGTCAAATTCATTCAGCACCTTATATGCCTTATCGAGAATCACATTGAATTTTGTATTAAGCTCTGTTCCGTCCCGAATAAGCTCTTCCCATTTGCTCTCACTGCCAAGCTCACCGCGGCAAGGATAGTTTCCTGTATAATTCCCCATGGGATTTTCCATGTGATAGCTGAAGGAAACAATTCCACCGCGTCGGATAAACTCCTTACATTCCTCTATTATGCTCATGGTCTTTGCATCCAATGGAAGCTGTGAAATATCAAAGGAAACCATGGCAGGCAAGGCTCCTGCTTCTTTCCTTGCATCGTCAAGGTAGCCTGAAAGCTCCTTTATATTTGAATTCAAATGCTGCCCCTGAATATAATGGGATTCATCAAGCGAGACTCTCGAAAGCACCGATAGAAGCTCTTCCTTTGTATAAACATAATTCGGCACTGCACCGATATCAAGAGAAATATCTTCTCCGAAATCAAGTGATTTTGAATAGCTCTCACCATCAATGATTATCTTGAGAGTCACAGGCGAGCTGTCTATAACATTATAAAGGCCTGTTGAGACGAAATAATCATATCCCGCAGAGCCTTTGGGAATACATACTCTCACGCCTGCATTGAAATGGTCGCTGCCTTCGATCCTAACTTCATCCGAAAGAATAATTTCATTTATCTTTGTGTTATTAAGGGCATTTTTGCTTCTCATGATCCTAACATTTGATAGATCCGCCCTGCCGTGGACAAATTCCGAATCTCCAATGGCAATACTCTCCAGATTGACACAGCCCTCGAAAGCGCCGCCGTCTATCTCCTTTACATTTTCTGTGATCCTGACATCCCTCAGTGCGGTATGGTTTCTGAATGCATAGGTTGAGCATTTCACAAAATAGCCTTCAAGCACAATATGCTCTATGCGGCTTATATATGGCTTCCATGAATTTGCCTCATCATGTGAAATCGAGCCTGTTTCATTATAAGCGGTATGGCTGTTTGAGCGAATATAAAGAGTCTTTTCGCTCTCAACAAACTCCCATGAATTATCAACGATAACGCTTGTTCCGTTATATATATTATACATTTTGCCCTTTCCGTCGGCAAAAGCAAAAACAGCCATAAAAAAGCTGACAAAAGCAAACGCAAAAATAAAAGTAAAAACGTAACTCATATGCTTTTTCATGAAACATCTTCCTTTCGTATGGTCTATGATTTTATTATACCATATTTCCGGAATTTTTCAATAGATTTTTTAGGAATCATTTTTAATTAAATTCCTGTTTTCCACAAAAAAAGGACAGAGCTCCAAAGTTCCGTCCTTTTTGTTCATTTAAAAGATGCCCAAAATAAGCATTGCCAGGGCGCTGAGTCCCACAAGGAGTGCAAGGCACGGGAGTATGATAACGAAAAATGCCGAGATCATAATTGCAAGTCCGTCCTTAAAGCCTATTTTTTCATCATGCATCATTGTACCAAAGGCGACTTCATCTTCTTTTGTCGATTTTTTCAGTTTTTTTCTGAAAAAAAACATTTTATCGCCTCCAAAAATTACTTATTTACCTTGAAAAGATAATTTCCGTTCTCATCCATCTTGCGCTCTGGGAAATGGCAAGCCACAAAGTGACCGGGCGCAACCTCCTGAAGTTGCGGCGGAACTCTCTTACATTCATCACACGCCATATAGCATCTTGTATGGAATTTACAGCCTGACGGAGGTCTTATGGGGCTGGGAATATTTCCTTCGAGAAGTATTCTTTCCTTTGTAAGACTCTCGGGATCGGTTGTCGGAATAGAGCTGAGAAGTGCGATGGTATAAGGATGGCGAGGATCGGCGAAAATATCGTCTGTATCCGCAACCTCAACCATATTTCCAAGGTACATAACCCCGATTCTGTCCGAAACATAACGGACAACCGAAAGGTTATGGGAAATAAAGAGATATGTCAGCTTTTCCTGATCCTTAAGATCCTGAAGAAGGTTGATTATCTGTGACTGAATAGAAACGTCAAGCGCGGAAACACACTCGTCGCAAACAACGAACTTGGGCTTAACCGCAAGTGCTCTTGCGATACAGATTCTCTGTCTCTGACCGCCTGAGAACTGATGAGGATAACGATTATACATATAGGGCTGAAGTCCGCAAGACTCCATTACCTTAAATACATATTCCTGCATCTTGGGCGAGCCGGGCTTGAAGAATTTATGAGTGATAAGTCCCTCCTCGATTATCTGACCGACGGTCATACGGGGATTAAGGGATGAATAGGGATCCTGGAAGATTATCTGCAGATCCTTGCGGAGCAGACGCATCTCCTCGCCCTTGAGTCTTGAAAGGTCGATACCGTCATCGAGCATTGCCTCGTACTGTGCAAATTCCTCGTCAGACGCATACTGTGCTTTAAGAGAAGAAATTCTTTCATCGCACTCGGTGATCTGTGCCTCAAAGCCCTTTATATTTGCTTCAAGCTCACTGTTTTCTGCCTTGAGCTTTGCAAGCTTTTTCTGTCCCTCATCCGGCTTACCGTCACTTTCAAGAAGCTCGATCTCAAGCTTGTTATCCGAAAGCTTTTCATTCAGCTTTGCCATGCGAACGGAATAACCGTATCTTTCAAGCAAAAGATCCGCTCCGTTTTTTGTATCCTTAACAGTAAATCCGCCGAGTATCTTTGCAACATTATCAAGTGCAGTCTTTGCTTCGGCATTCGCAAGATTTTTTTCCTGAAGGTCAAAGAAGGTTGCGTTTTCACCAAGCTCATTGCACTTTTCGGTAAGCTGACGAGCCTTTTCCTCTGCCTTCTGATATTTTGTAATATAAGCAGAGGCATTTTTAAGGGTATCCAAAACATATACGGGAGCTACCTGATCGATGCTTCTTCCATAATACATACTGCTTCCGGCAGTCTGATCATAAAGCTGAAGAAGAACTCTTCCGAGAGTGGATTTTCCGCATCCCGATTCTCCAACAAGGCCAAAGGTCTCACCCTCAAAAATATCAATGGAGATGTCCTCATTTGCCTTTACATAGAGCTGCTCCTTTTGGAAAAGCCCGGATTTTGCCAAGGGGAAGTATTTTTTAAGATTCTTGATTGACAACAGCTTTTGCATGCTCTTCACTTCTCCTTTCGATCTTTTCGGGATAGAAGCATCTTACCCACTGATCCTCCGATACCTGAGCGAGCGCAGGCTCCTCATCAATACATTTCTGAGTGCAATATTTGCATCTTGGAGCAAATTTACAGCCCTTTGGAAGATCAAGAGGATGGGGCACAACTCCGGGAATGGGATCGAGCTTTGCTCTATCGTCATTAAGTCTCGGAATTGAATACATAAGGCCCTCTGTATAAGGATGGCTCTTTTCGCAATCGGCAAAAATAAGCTTTGCGGGAGCTCTTTCAACAACCTGACCGCAGTACATAACAACAACATCGTCTGCCATTTCATTGATAACGCCAAGGTCATGGGTGATGAACATAATTGCAGTTCCGTTTTCGCGCTGAAGATCGTTCATAAGGCGAAGGATCTGCGCCTGAATGGTAACGTCAAGAGCTGTTGTAGGCTCATCGGCGATAAGAATATCAGGCTTGCAGGCAAGTGCCATTGCGATCATAACTCTCTGGCGCATACCGCCCGAAAGTTGATGAGGATACTGCCTTGCAACCGCCTCGGGGTTCGGAATCTGAACCGCGCGAAGCATTTCTATACATTTTTCCTCAGCCTGCTTCTTTGTCATCTTCTGATGGATGATAAAGGGCTCGGAAAGCTGCTTTTTGATTGTGAAAACGGGATTAAGGCTGGTCATAGGCTCCTGGAAGATAACCGAGATCCTATTACCTCTGATATGATAAAGATCATTTGTGGAAAGGCTTCCGAGATCCTTACCGTCGAAGCTTATCTCGCCTCCGGCGATATATCCGTTCGCATCAAGCAGACGGAGAATACTCATAGCGGAAACGCTCTTTCCCGAGCCGGATTCACCAACGATTCCGAGGGTCTTTCCGCGCTCGATGGAATAGGAAACATCATTTACCGCCTTAACGGTACCGTTTCGTGTCTTAAAATATGTGTGCAGATTTTTAACTTCAAGTAACGGCATTATTTTTCCACCTCCGATTTAGGATCGAGAACATCACGCAGAGAGTCTCCGATGATATTGATACAGATAACTGCAAGAGAAAGGAAAATTGCCGGGAAGAGCCAACGCCACCAGTAATTCTGAATTACCAGAGAATCGCGGCAACCGTCGAGGATATTACCCCATGTAGGACGGGGGAGCTGAACTCCGAAGCCGAGATATGAAAGGGATGACTCGGTAAGCATACATGTTGCAAAATCGAGAGTAAGCGAAACAAGGATAACGGAAATTACATTAGGCAGGATATGTCTGAATGCAATTCTCTTTTCCTTAACGCCCATAGACTTTGCTGCGATAACAAATTCCTTTTCACGCTCTGCAAGAACCTGTCCTCTGACCATTTTAGCAAGACCTGTCCAGGTAAGCAGACCGAGAATTATCATGATTATAAAGATTCGGGTATCTTCCTTAAGGTTAGAGCCTTGAAGAACTGCCGAGAGCACAAGCGCAAAGGGCAGGAAGGGGATAGCGGAGAAGATCTCCGTAATTCTCATGAGCACAAGATCGACCATACCGCCGAAATAACCCATGATACATCCCATAACGACGCCAATGATAGATGCAACGATAACGGCAACAGCACCTATCGTCATTGTCATCTTACCACCGTTCATAACTCTGTTAAATACGTCACGTCCAAGGTCATCAGTACCCATAAGGTAACCCTTAAGACCCCATGTATCTACGAGCTTTCCATCCTTATAAGCATAATTCTGGAAGCCTGTAGAGATAACCGTATCGGCACCGCCCGCCTTTTCAAGAGAAGAAGGCACCTTGGTCTGATCAAGCTTGCCATTACCCCAAGCAATTACCTTTCCACTCTCTGTGAGAAGTGTGAAATGGCGAGTACCTGCGGAAAGAGAAGCTATCTTCTCTCCCTCGGGAATAGCGGGAGCTGTCTTGATAGTACCGAGAGCCATCATCTCGCCGTCCTCAAGAAGAAGCACAAGGCTATCACCGGTAACTGCGAAATCAACGATATCACGAGTGCCGATATACTCCATAGTATCAACACCGTTATAGAGATTATACTGCTTGTTTTTACCAACGATAAATTCGCCTTCATTTGTGATGGCAAAAAGGTCTGTGTTTGTAAAATAGACCTCATCGAATATCTTACCGTTCTTGGAATACTCCTTATAAACGGAATCCATATTCATAGCGCCCGACATATC
>JAZROG010000123.1:0-1444 GCA_045648605.1 Eubacteriales bacterium
ATTGATATTGATTTTACCGTTCTTCTCACTCACATCGGATTTGAAGAAGATAAAAAACTTGCCGCAAAGCTTGACCCTGCATGGGGTGTTGATATTATCGTAGGCGGTCACTCGCATACATATATCAAAGAGCCTGCGGTTGTCAACGATATTGTTATTGTTCAGGCAGGTACGGGTACAGACCAGATAGGCAGATTCGATATTATGGTTGATACCGATAACAACTGCATTGACAGCTACACATGGAAGAGTCTTCCCATCAATGCCGAAAACTGCCCGAGAGATGAAAAACTTGAAGATATAATCAAGTATTACAAGAATAAAACGGATATGAAATACGGTCGCCTTGTCACAAGATTCAAAAGACAGCTTACTCACCCGTCAAGATACCGTGAAACCGAACTGGGCGGTCTGTTTGCGGATATTATGCGTGACAGTCTCGGTCTTGACCTTATGCTTCTCGGCTCGGGAAGTGTCCGAACAACGGAACTCGGTCCGATTGTTCTTTATCAGGATCTTGCGGAATGCTTCCCTTACGATGACCCTGCATATATGCTCCGTGTGACGGGTGAACAGCTTAAACGGATGATAAAGTTTATGCTTCGTGACGAGGTGTGGGAAGGTTCGCATTGTGAATTTTATCAGTTCTCAAAGGGAACAAGAGTTCTTTATGACCGCAACACTCACGAAATCAAAAAGTTCACCCTTAACGGCGAACCTCTTGATGATGAGAAAATTTATAAAATCGGTCTTCAGCATTTCCATTTCAAGAATCTTGAAAACTTCTTCTCCGTTCCCTATGACGAGGTTGCAAAAAACGGCAAGCCCCGAATGGTTTCAACCTCCTGCAGAGAAATTCTTGATGAATATCTTTCCGTTCATAATGCTCTTGACCGTGAAATCAGCGGCAGACTGATTGTTGAATGATTATGAAGAAAAACAGACCGAAGGGCAACGGATTCTTTTCGGCGTTGCTGATAAATCTCATATTCGACCTTGAATGGACAATTCCTGCGTGGCTTTTGCTTGCGGCACATTTCATTTTCAAAATTTCAATATGGTGGTTTGTCGGCGCACTCGCCGTATGGATTATCGGCGTTGCAATAAAAACATCGGTTTTCTCGTGGCTTGTTCACATCGGCAATATTCCCGGTCCGCCCAAAGAAAACAAAAATCCCTATTCATCAACGGGATATAAACCGAATAAATAAGGAGGTAATGCCAATGAAAAAGATAACAGCCGTTTTGCTTGCTCTGATTATGCTGCTTTCCTTTGCGGCTTGCGGCGGCAAGGATGAGGTTGAAACAACAACAAATGCTCCTTCGCAGACCGAAGAAGCAAACACAAAGGGTAACAGTTCGGCAAACGACAAAGGCGATAATAAAGAGGATGACGGCGGAGATTTGCTGATGACTCTTTATATGGACTGCGATTCTGATGATT
>JAZROG010000124.1:0-1502 GCA_045648605.1 Eubacteriales bacterium
GTTCTACGGCGGAAAGCGAGGAAACGCACGATGAACAACGACAAACGCCAAGAGTCTCTTATGAGAGAAATTCAGATAAACGCTTTTGTTGCCCATGAATGTGTCCTCTATCTTGATGGCCACCCGACAAACAAACGCGCACTCGAAAAGCATAAGGAAGCGGTTGAACGCCTTAACAAAGCAACCGCCGAATATGAATCGCTTTACGGTCCGCTCACAGCAAAATCCGCAGGCGGAAACGTCGATTGGAATTGGGTACGCGGAAAATGGCCCTGGCAGAATTATGAGGACTGAAAGGAGAGAGACGTATGTGGACTTATGATAAAAAATTACAGTACCCCGTTGATATAAAGAACCCCAACCCCAAGCTTGCGAAGCTTATAATCACCCAGTTTGGCGGTCCCGACGGCGAACTCGGCGCGGCTATGCGCTACCTCTCCCAGCGTTACAGTATGCCCTATAAAGAACCGATAGGTATCTTAACGGATATAGGCACCGAGGAACTCGCACACATGGAAATGATTTGTGCGATCGTGCATCAGCTTACGAGAAACCTGACCGAGAAAGAAATTCTCGATCAGGGATTTGCTGACTATTTTGTTGACCATACGACCGGTCTTTATCCTGTTGCGGCAAGCGGTGTGCCTTGGTCGGCGATGACGATCCAGTCGACCGGCGACCCGATCGCCGACCTCTCGGAAGACCTTGCGGCAGAACAAAAAGCTCGCAAGACTTACGATAACATTCTTCGTTTCTGCGATGACAGAGACGTTGCCGACCCGATCAAGTTCTTAAGAGAACGCGAAATCGTTCACTTCCAACGCTTCGGTGATGCGTTGCGTATCGTTCAGGATAATTTGGATTACAAGAATTTTTACGCTTATAACCCGAGCTTTGATAAGAGATAACGGCATAGCAAAAGGGAGCTTTTTGAAAAAAGCTCCCTTTTAATTATCGCCCCACAAAACAAGGTTTTGCGGGGACCTCCCAAATCCCCAAAAACTTTTATAAACGGGCATATATTATATTCAAAAAAGCAGATGAGATTGCTCTCATCTGCTATCTGTTCGACATATTGGAATTTATCTATCGTCATCTATCAATATTGCTCTGCACGGCGAACCGTCCGCGCCCGATAAATTCAGTGGTGCGGCATTTAAAAAATAAACACCTTCTGACACCTCTAATAAACGAATTCCTTCAAGCAAGATAACATTAGCGCCCAAAAGAACGAGATGCACTGCCATTGGCGCATTTTTCGGTCCGATTGTCTGGGGTTCATTTCCCAGAAGCAAAATATTTGAAGATGCAAATACCTTTGCCGCCTCTAATGATACTTCTACATCACCTTTAATCAAAATTCTCTTTGCCGCTTCTGGATTCTGTTTTTTCGCCTTTTCAATTATTTCTACAGCATCATCACCAGTGATAATCCCACGATGTTCTGCCACATAAGTCATTCCCACAAATGCCTCTATGCATATCTCATCCACAGTTTTTCC
>JAZROG010000125.1:0-28324 GCA_045648605.1 Eubacteriales bacterium
AGAGAAAAAATAAAATTCAAAAAGAAGCACAAGGCAATCCAGAGGAAAGCCTTGTGCTTACTTGCTTTTTCCGTTCTTACACTCTGTCGTACCGAGTACGCCGACGAATGTAAGAACGAAAAATATTCCTACCTTTTTCGAAATCTGCCAGCGTGTCGAGAAAGTCTCGACACGCTGTTGGTGCTGAGACATCGTCTCAGCACCATTTTCTTATATTTTTTAATAGAGAAACTTTTTATGCAGAATTTTTTGTTAAACTATTGACAAAATCCTATAACGTGGTATAATATAAGTGTCTCATATGATACACTTTTTAAAGAAAGGAAGCGTAAATGGAGAAAAAGGATAAAATCCTCGAAATTCTCGCAGAGGTTCCGCTTTTTGCAGGGGCTGACAGTGAGCTTATCTCTTCTGTAATTCTTACAGAAGCCGATATTCGTTCTTTTACCTCGGGTGAGGAGCTTGTTTCATGTGGAAATCTTGTTGTTATCCTTGAAGGAACGGCAAGGGTATTTTCCTCTGACATCGAAAGAGCCGTTATGCTCCGTGACCTTACCGCCGGTGATATCTTCGGAGTTGCCGAGCTTTTTGGCGGAAGCTGCAGCGATATTTCCATCAGCCGTGTCGAAGCAAAGAACAAATGCAAGGCGCTTTTTATCCCTCGCGAAAAGATCAGTTATCTTCTTGAAAACGATAAGAAGATAATGTACAATTATCTCGACTTTCTCTGTTGCCGCATCAGATTTTTAAATAAGCGTATCGCCTGCTTCACAGCAGGAAGTGCCGAAAGAAGGCTTGCCATCTATCTTGATTCACTTGTGGACGAAAATGAATCGAAAAACGGTACGGTGTGTGTCACCCCACTGTCATCAATGGGCGCCCTTGCCCTTACTCTAGACATAGGACGAGCCTCACTCTACCGCGCTCTCGAAACGCTTACCGCCGACGGGTTTATCAAAAAGAACGGAAAAAGCTTCATTCTCTCGGACAGAGAAAAAATGCTTAAATTTTATAACAAATAAAGGAGAATCACCATGAAAAAGCTATTTACAATCATCCTTGCACTTATTATGCTCTTTGCTCTCGTTTCCTGCACGGGCGGCAATGCTCAAAATGAAGAAACAAATTCCGTCTCCGACACGGTCGCGGAAAGTGTTTCCGATACCACTGCTGAAACCGAAGAAGTAAAAATCGACAATACACTTCCCTTTAACATCACTGTCATTTCCGGCACAACCGGCATGGGCTTTGCAAAGCTTATGAGCGATGCAAAGGAGGGCAATGCTTCCTTCCCCTATAATTTTGAGATCGTCAGCGGTGCTGATGTGGTTGCTCCCGCTATTATAAACGGAAGCACAGATATCGCGGCTGTTCCCACAAACCTTGCTGCGGTCCTCTTCGCAAAGACAAAGGGAGAGGTTCAGATACTTGCCGCAAACACACTCGGAGTTCTTTATGTCATTGAAAATGGCGAGAGCGTAAACAGCATCTCCGACCTTGCGGGAAAGACCGTTTACTGCTGCCAGCAGGGTGCAAATCCCGAATTTATTTCTAATTATCTTCTCACCGAAAGCGGTCTTAAGGTAGGCGAGGATGTTATGCTTGATTTCACATATAACACCCCCGACGAGCTTGCAACCGCTATCGCAACAGGCGCGGTTGATCTTGCGATTCTCCCAGAGCCTAAGGTAACTGCAACTCTCTCGCAGAACGAGAATCTCCGCCGCGCTATCAATCTTTCCGACGTATGGAATGAAGTCACGGAAGGTCTTCCCCTCATTCAGGGCGTTATCGTTGGCAGAAAGGCTTTCATTGAGAAGCATGGCGCAGAGGTTGAGGAGTTCCTTCGTGAATATGAGGCTTCCATTGCATTTACAAGCACAAACAAAGAAGAGGCTGCTGAAATGATAGCTGCCGCGGGCATTATCCCAAAAGCTCCCCTTGCTCTTAAAGCACTTCCCTACTGCAACCTTGCCTTCATTTCGGGAAGCGATATGAACGAGCCTATGATGAGCTTCTTTAATGTTCTTTTTGCTGCAAATCCTGCATCTGTTGGCGGTGCGCTCCCCACAGAGGATATTTTCTATAGCGCTAAATAATGGCAAAAAAACTGTTTAAAAGCTTTATTTCCGCCCTTGCAGTTGCCGCATTCTGGATACTTATCTGGTATCTTGCGGCACTGCAGGTTGGAAAAGAGCTTCTTTTACCCTCACCCTTTTTGGTTCTCAAAAGACTTTTTGAAATAATGGGGAGCGGTGAATTCTATATCACAACTGCTTATTCTCTCATAAGAGTTATGGGCGGTGTTATCTCGGCCTCTGTTCTCGGAATACTTATATCGATACTTACTCATTTTTTTAAAATCATAGCCGCACTTGTGCGACCTGTAATAACGGTCATCAAGGCAACTCCTGTTGCTTCCTTTATTATTCTCGCGCTTGTCTGGCTTGACAGAGGAAACCTGCCTGTTTTCATCTCCTTGCTTATGGTCTTGCCCGTTATCTGGACAAATCTTACCACGGGTCTCGGTCAGATCGATATTAAGCTTCTTGAGCTTGCAAGAGTCTATAAAATAGGCGTTTTCCAAAAAATAAAAGGGATATATATCCCCTCGGTAATGCCTTATTTTTCATCAGCGATCAAGACCTCGCTGGGTCTTGCCTGGAAAGCGGGTATTGCCGCCGAGGTTCTTGCCGTGCCCATGCGCTCCATCGGAAAGGAGCTTTTCAATTCAAAAACCTATTTCGAAACGTCTGATCTGTTTGCATGGACGGTAGTTGTGATAATTTTAAGTCTGATAATTGAGTTCATCTTTGAAGCTCTGCTTGGCAGGCTTACTTTAAGGAGGGGTCACAATGCTAAAAATTGATAGCATTTCCTTCTCATACGGAAAAGAAAAGATATTGGATAATTTTTCCCTTGAGCTTGGCGAAAGAGGAATTTATGCCATTATGGGTCCCTCGGGATGTGGAAAAAGCACTCTGTTCTCGCTTATATGCGGACTTTTGAAGCCGGAGCGCGGCAGCATTACCCATGTTTTTTCGCGTATTTCTTATGCTTTTCAGGAGCCAAGGCTTATTCCGCATATGACAGCGGCAGAAAATGTCAATTTCGTTTTAGGCGGCAAAAAAAGCTCTCTTGACAAGGCAAAGAAAGCGCTCGACTCCGTTGGACTTTATGAAGACGCAGAAAAATACCCTTCCGAGCTATCGGGTGGAATGCAAAAAAGAGTGTCTCTTGCCAGAGCCATTGCATACTGCGGTGATTTTCTGCTCCTTGACGAGCCCTTTACGGGACTTGATGAGGAAACGAAGGACGATATTATCAATATCATAAAAGAAATCGGAAAAAATGCACTCGTTCTCATGATAACCCATGACAGCGCAGAGGCAGAAAAATGTGCAGATAAAATTTTATTTTTCGAGCAAATAAATCGGAGCTGACAAAAATGTCAGCTCCGATTTTATATTAACGTATATCAGTTATCAAGTGTGCGGAGATACTCGATGCAGCGGCGAACCTCCTCGGTTCCTGTGGGCTGAAGTCCCTCAGACTCGATAACCATAAGAACACCGTTCTTATTTGCCCACTCGCGAACAGCCTTGATGGGTGCTCTGCCGGAGCCTACCGAGAAGCCCTTAACGCCATCGTGAACATGATCAAAGTTCTTGTTGCAATCCTCGGAGGGGATACCGTCCTTCAGATGAACGACCTTGATTCTGTCCTTATGTGCTTCAAGGAATTCAATTACATCAATACCTGCATTGAAAAGCCAGAAGGTATCGATCTCAAGCTCAACATTTGTATTTGCAATAACCTCATCCTCAAAAACTGTGCCGTTCTCATTAGGGAAGAATTCTCTTGAATGGTTGTGATAACCGAGGCGAATACCGTTCTCTGCCAGCTTCTTCTGAGCGAAGTTAAGCGCGTCGATAACGCCCTGTGCCTTTTCGGGAGTGCTCCAATCGCAGCCGGGAACGATGAGATTCTCACAACCGATTATCTTATGATAACGGATTGTCTCGTCGATGGTCTCGGGAGTGATAGCATCAAGTCCGGTGTGTGTTCCGGAGCAAACAAGTCCGAATGTATCGAGCCATGTTTTGATCTGCTCAGGGTTGTATTCAAAGAAGCCTGCAAACTCAATATATTTATATCCCATGTTTGCAACGTCCTCAAGGGCTTTACGCATTGAGTCCTTTGTTACGTCTCTCATGGAGTACATCTGCAGACCGTATTCTGTTCTTGCCATAATAATTACCTCTTTTCGTTTTTTATTTTTTTTAATGATACCATATTTTGCCTTATTTGTCAATAAAAAAATAACAATTTTAATGTTTTTTCTTCTTTTTCATTTTGTTTTTTCCACTATGGAGAAAAAATTAAAAATGATAACAAATTATTGAAAAAAAACACGATATATGCTATAATATAAAAAAGATATATTTGGAGGGAAAATCAACGAAAAGCATTACTGCCTCTGTAGAAAAATACAAAGAAATGATACTTGAAGCCGAAAGGTATATATGGAAAAATCCCGAGACGGGATACAAGGAAATCAAAACATCAAAAATATATGGCTGAAAAATTTGAGGAGCTGGGCTATTCGCTATAAAGCGGAATTACATTATACCTTTCTTTACAAAATCCGTTATAATACATTTCAGTCATAAAAACACCTCTTTCCAACATTATAACAAATAAACCCCACATAATGCAATAGATTTGATTAAATTTTTATGGTAAAATTTAATCAAATAACTTTTGGGGAGGTTTTTTATATGAAAATCACATTTATGGGTGCGGGAAGCACCGTTTTTGCTAAAAATGTTATCGGCGACTGTATGTGCACCGAATCGCTTTGTGAATCCGAATTCGCCCTTTACGATATCGACGGCGACAGACTTCGCGAGAGTGAGCTTATGCTCAATGCTATCAACAACACGATCAACAGCGGAAAAGCTAAGATCACCTGCCATCTCAGTGTTGAAAACAGAAAAAATGCCCTCCGCGGAGCATCATTTGTTGTAAATGCAATTCAGGTCGGCCTTTACGATCCCTGCACCATAACAGATTTTGAGGTTCCCAAGAGATTTGGTCTTCGCCAGACCATCGGAGACACCCTCGGAATCGGTGGAATCATGCGCGCGCTTCGTACAATTCCCGTTCTTGAAGACTTCGCACGGGATATGTCAGAGGTTTGTCCCGATGCTCTTTTCCTCAATTATACTAACCCAATGGCAATGCTCTCCGGCTTTATGCAGAGATACACAGGAATTAACACCATCGGTCTTTGCCATAGCGTTCAGACCTGCTCAAATTCACTTCTTAAGCAGCTCGGAATGGAGGACAAGCTTGAGGGCAGACGCGAGCTTATTGCAGGCATCAACCACATGTCTTGGCTTCTCCAGATAAAGGACAAGGACGGTAACGACCTTTATCCCGAGATCAAGCGCAGAGCAAAGGAAAAGAATACCACCGAAAAGCATGGCAATATGGTAAGATTTGATTATATTGACAAGCTCGGCTACTACTGCACAGAGTCAAGCGAGCACAATTCGGAATACAATATGTTCTACATAAAGGACAAATATCCCGAGCTTATAGACCGCTTCAATATTCCCCTTGACGAATATCCGAGACGCTGCATAAATCAGATAGCAGATTGGGAAAAGCGCAGAGACGAGCTTATCAACAATCCCACCCTCTCCCATGAGCGCTCAAACGAGTATGCATCCAGAATTATGGAAGCGATGGTCACCTGCGGTACATATAAGATCGGCGGTAATGTTCTGAATACAGGTCTTATCGACAATCTCCCCTCCGATGCTTGCGTTGAGGTTCCTTGTCTTATTGACGGTCAGGGCATTCACCCCTGTCATGTTGGCAGACTCCCCGTTCAGCTTGCAGCAATGAACATGACGAATATAAATGTTCAGCTTCTGACCATCGAAGCTGCTGTAACAAAAAAGAAAGAGCATATCTATCAGGCGGCAATGCTCGATCCCCACACGGACAGCGAGCTTTCCATCGATAAGATAATAGAAATGGTCGATTCCCTCATTGAGGAGCATGGCTCATGGCTTCCCAAATATCACTGAAAAGGAATTTACTGAATGGCAATTTATTTCGACGAACAAAGAAAAATTTTCAAGCTTGACACACCAAATTCCACCTATGCGATCAAGATTTTTGAGGGCAACTATTTGCTTCATATCTATTATGGCAAAAAACTCAATGACACAAATCTTGATTTTATGATTCCAAGCACCATCGACGTAAGCTACTCTCCAAGAGCAAAATCGGTGCTTTCCGATCCCGATTTTTCCACCGATATCAAGCCTATGGAATATTCGGTGAACGGAACGGGCGACTACCGTGTTTCAGCGCTCCAGATAAGAGACGCAGGCGGAAATGCTTCAACCGACATAAGATATAAATCGCACAAGATCTATAAGGGAAAATATTCCCTGCCCTCTCTTCCCGCAACATATGCCAATACCGAGGATGAAGCAGACACCCTTGAGATCGTAACCGAGGATATCCACACAGGCGCTGTTGTAACCCTCTATTACGGTGTTTTCAACTGCTGCGATGCAATAACAAGAGCAGTAAAGGTTGAAAACACAGGTAAAAAGCCCTTTGAGATAGAAAGAATTTTCAGCACCTGCGTTCATTTCAACCGCATGGATATGGATATGATAGGTTTTTGGGGCTCCTGGGCAAGAGAAAGAACCCCTGCTCGCCGCCCTCTTGAGCACGGAATACGAGAGGTCAAGAGCAAGAGAGGCTCATCAAGCCATTATCACAATCCCTTCGTTGCTCTCTGCGATCATAATGCAACAGAGCAGCTTGGCGAGGCTTACGGATTCAGCTTTGTATATAGCGGTAATTTTTCTGCACAGTGTGAGGTTGATGCTTACTGCCAGACAAGAATGATAATGGGTCTTGAGGATACAGATTTCGGCTGGCACATGGAATGTGGCGAAGTATTCTATGCTCCCGAGGTTGTAATGGCATATTCCGACGAAGGACTTGGCGGAATGAGCCGTGTTTATCATAAGCTTTACAGATATAATCTCTGCCGCGGAAAATATAAGACCGCAAAAAGACCGCTTCTCGTTAACAACTGGGAAGGCACTTATATGGATTTCACCGGTGACAAGCTTGTTTCCATTGCTCGCGACGCTGCCGATCTTGGAATTGAGCTTTTTGTGCTTGACGACGGTTGGTTTGGCGAAAGAAATAATGATAAATCATCTCTCGGAGATTGGTTTGTTAATGAAAAGAAGCTTGGAAGAACAATGGGTGAGCTTGCTACGGAGATAAATGCCTTAGGACTTAAATTCGGTCTTTGGTTTGAGCCTGAAATGATTTCACCTATAAGCAAGCTCTATGAGGCACACCCTGATTGGTGTCTCCATGTAGGCAACCGCGAAAGAAGCGAAGCAAGACATCAGCTTGTTCTTGATATGTCAAGAGAAGATGTTCGCGATTATCTTGTTGATACGATTTCAAAGGTGCTTGACAACGCCAATATCGAATACATAAAATGGGATTTCAACAGAAACCTCACAGAGGTCGGCTCTGCCCTTCTCCCTCCCGAAAGACAGAAGGAGCTTTTCCACCGCTATGTTCTCGGTCTTTATGATCTTAACGAAAGACTGTTAACAAAATACCCTTATCTGCTTCTTGAAGGCTGCAGCGGTGGCGGCGGACGCTTTGATCCCGGTATGCTCTACTATGCTCCTCAGATCTGGGCAAGTGATGACAGCGATGCAATAGAGAGGATCAGAATTCAGTACGGTACCTCATTTGTTTATCCCGCATCAACCATAAGCGCACACGTTTCTGCGTCTCCCAACCATCAGACAAACAGAGCAACATCCTTTGAAACAAGAGGAAATATCGCTCTTGCAGGCGCTTTCGGCTATGAGCTTGACTTAAACAAGCTGACAGACGAAGAAAGAGCACTTGTCAGGGAGCAGGTTGCAAATTACCACAAATATTATGATATAATTCAGAATGGCGACCAGTACCGCATAATCAGCCCCTTTGAAAATGACCGCTTTGCCGCTTGGGAATATGTTTCGAGTGACAAGCGCGAGGTTCTTTTCACCTTTGCAGTTATGAGAGGCTTCTTCCCCACAACTGTGCAGATCAAGCTCCCCGGACTTGATCCCGCTCTTGTTTATGTTGATCAGAAAACAGGCAAGGAATATAGCGGAAGCGCACTTATGTATGGTGGTCTCCAAATGGCAAATGATGATTATATGGTAAACGGACTCAGCCGCAAGGACGGATATAGCGAGGTCGTATATCTCAAAGCAAAATAATTATCCTTGACTTTTAAAGCTTGATAATATATAATATAAGCATAGCCATAAACGGATGGCTATGCTTTTTTATCGAATTGTTTTTGGGGGAAATATGACAGAGGCAGACAGAATTTTCGGGCGTTTTCCGAGCTTTATTCAAGATTTTATATATAGTCACGGCTGGGAAAGCCTGCGTGATGTTCAGATCAGTGCCGCGAGGACGATTTTTGAAACGGAAAACAATCTTCTTTTAACATCCGCAACCGCAAGCGGCAAAACCGAAGCGGCTTTTTTTCCTATTCTTTCGGATATTTATGACTGTCCAACAAACAGCATTTCGGTGCTTTATATCGCTCCGCTCAAAAGCCTTATCAATGACCAGTTTTCACGAATAGAAGAGCTTCTTGATGCAAGCCACATAAAGGTAACCCATTGGCATGGGGATGTTGCACAGTCACATAAGAAAAAGCTTCTTGAAAAGCCCGAGGGTATTCTTCAGATAACTCCCGAAAGCCTTGAGAGCATGCTTCTCAACCGCTCAAATGATATCGTTCGTCTTTTTGGAGGGCTGAAATATGTGGTCATCGACGAGATTCACACGCTCATCGGCTCCGACAGAGGAAGTCAGATAATTTGTCAGCTGAAAAGAATAGCACATATAATTGGTCACACCCCAAGAAGGATCGGACTTTCCGCAACCATAGGAGATCCCGAAAAGGCGGCAGAATGGCTCTCAGCCGGAACGGAAAAAGCAACCGACATTCCTCTTTTCCCACAGGGACAGATAAAATGGCGTCTTGGACTTGAGCATTTTTATATTCAGAATATGAATGAGGATCAATCAAAGGATGCACCCTCACTCCAGGGTGAAGAAAAGGATCAAAAGCGCAAATATGCCGAGCTTGACGCAGGCTATGAATATATGTACGACTGCGTAAAAGCAAAGAAATCGCTTGTTTTCTCCAATTCAAGAGAGGAGACCGAATATGTTACAGCAACTCTGCGTCAGATAGCAGCAAAGCGCGGCGAAAAGGATATTTTTCTTATTCACCACGGTAACCTTTCAGCATCCATACGAGAGGAAGCAGAGGCGAAAATGAAGGACGAGGATATTCATGCTGTCACCTGTGCCACCGTCACAATGGAGCTCGGAATCGATATAGGCAGACTTGAGCGAATTTTACAGAATGATTCGCCAAATTCGGTTTCATCCTTCCTTCAAAGGCTGGGAAGAAGCGGCAGACGAGGCGAGCCGCCCGAAATGATGATGGTATTCCGCGAGGAAAATCCTCTGCCAAACACTCCGCTTCCACAGCTTATTCCATGGAGTCTTCTCCGTGCAATCGCCATAATTCAGCTTTATATCGAGGAAAGATTTATCGAGCCGCCGCAGAATAAAAAGCTTCCTTTCAGCCTGCTTTTCCAGCAGACATTAAGCGTGCTCGGTGCATCGGGTGAGCTTACGCCCAAAAGACTTGCTGAAAAGGTCCTTTCCCTTCCCCCATTTGCTTTTGTTTCAAAGGAGGATTACAGAACTCTTATCCTCTCAATGCTGGAGCATGATTATATCGAAATGACCGATGAAAAGGGTCTTATCGTTGGCATGGCGGGAGAAAGACTTCTGAACAGCTTCAAATTTTATGCTGTTTTCAAGGACAGCGAGGACTATACCGTGCGTTGTGAATCGGATGAGATCGGCACAATAACAACACCGCCCCCTGTTGGTGACCGCTTTGCCCTTGCGGGCAGAGTTTGGGAGGTGGAGGAGCTTGATATTCCGAGAAAGCTCATTTACGTCACCCCCGTTCTTGGCAAAATGGAGGTATCCTGGCCCGGTGACTACGGCGAGATACACACAAAAATTCTCGAAAGAATGAAAAAGGTACTGATGGAGGACACAGATTATCCCTATCTCAAGCCCAATGCTAAAAAAAGACTTGATGTCGCAAGAAATCTGGCAAGAAACACAGGTATGCTTGAGCATTCCATCGTAAGCCTCGGCGGATATACCTATTGCCTTTTTCCATGGCTTGGTACACGCTCATTCAGAACTCTTCGTAAATTTATTCAGCAGAATTCAGCGGAATTCAAGATAAACAATCTTGAATTTGAAGGCTGCTGTTATATGATATTCAAAATGGAGTGCGACAGCAGACATTTTATCGAGTCACTTTGCGAAAAGGTCGATCTGTACGGAATCAACTGCGCTTCACTTGTAAAGAACGGTGAGCTTCCCGTTTTTGAAAAATACGATGATCATATCCCGGGCGACCTTCTGAGAAAGGCTTACGCTACGGATAAGCTCCGCGCAGACGAAGCCGAAAAAAGGCTTCATGAAATTATGAAGGAATGGTAAAAAAAGGTGCTGTCTTAAGTCTGCCCCTCTTTATATATTTCAAATATCAACGAAAATATGCTCCTCGGAGGATCTTTTTGCCGCAAGGCACATCCTTGCGCTGAGTATTCCCTCCGAAAGAGGCGCAACACTCTTTTCCTTGCCCTTCATCACATTTATGAAACTCTCTGTCAGTATCTCGTCTCCGCCAAAATGACCGCTGCCTCTTGGGAAGGTATAGTCCTCTCGCATCTGCTCAAAATGATGATAAACGGTGATCTTCCCCTCTACCCAATCGAATTCAAGAGTTCCGAGAAAGCCGATGAGCCTTGATCCGCGCTTGCCCGCGTAATTTCTGACAACAAAATTTTGCGAATAAACAACGTTCATTCCGCTTTCATATTCGCAAAGAACGCTTCCGCTGTCTTCAATTGAAACATCGGCTGCAAAGCAACAGTTGTCACCATTGATAAGCCCCTTGTTTTTCTTCAGATTTTTGGGACTTTCCGGACAGGTATCTGACTTTTCGCACTCGGAGCAGAGCTTCCCTGCTTTTTCGTTTCCGCCAAATATCTGCTGTGATTTCATAGCACAAATCCTTCTTGGCTTGTTTTCGCCCAAAAGGTAATTTATAAATCAAGGTCGTGTGTCGCCTTTTGGAGGAACATACCGCCGGTTACAGATTCCTCACGATACCACTTATGATAATAGCCTATGCCATACGGAACATTATTATATGCCTGGACATGCTCGACCTTACCGATCCTTCCCGAATCTATGATCTCCTTTACCTTTAAAAGCAAATTTGAAACACGAAGAGGAAAGGAGACAACCGTTTTATCATTCATTTGTGGCACAAGTGCTTCAAGCCTTGCAAGATCATCCTCTTTTATGCAAACAGGCTTTTCAAGAAAAATGGGTAACGAGTATTTTGAAGCAAGCTCGGCAAAATCCGTATGTGTCGAGCATCTTGTTCCGATAATGACGCCATCAAGCGCTTCATTTTTCAGCATTTCCTCAGCATCGGTATAGTAGCTGACATCCTGAAGCCCTGCTCACTCACAAGCTTTTTAAGCTCATCGCCTCTCGTATCGGTAATGGCAGTAAGCTTAACCTCTCCGCTGTCGGAAGCAGCTTTATAATACGACTTGCGCGCTTTCCGCAGCCTATAACGCCCAAATTCAGCATATCAGTCTTCCTCCGTATATCAATTTTAACCTCCGAATAAGCATTTTTATTAGTAGTCTCACCACACAAACGGAATAAGCCTGTATTTTACCTTCTTTTTATATTCTTCATAGCCATAAAGCTCTGAAGTAAGAAGCTTTTCCTCATCAACAGCTCTGACAGCTATTATGAAAATATACGGAACAAAGCAAAAAAACGCCGGGATCGAGCCGAGAATTATCGGTATCGAAAGGAAAAGCCATATAGTCACGCTGTACATCGGGTGACGAACAATACCGTAAAGCCCTGTGCTTATGACCCTTTGCCCCTCTCTGACCTCTACAGTTCTTGAAAGATAAGCATTCTCTCGCATCACCTCGGCATAGAGTGCATAAGAGACGATAAGCACGGCAGATGCCAAGGCAACGCCCCAAGCGGGAACATTTGACCATCCAAAACGAAAATCAAGCCCCGCAACAACAAATCCGACCGCGAACAAGAGCCCCGAAAAAGCAACAACACCCTTTTGTGTTTTCTTCTTTTCCCTTGAATCAAGCCTTTTTCTCAGAAGATCGGGAGATCTTACAAACAAAACCACTCCCAAAATAAGCATCGGAATGAAAAGCAAAGATATAAACAGCCATCCGTTCATAAACAAAAGACTACCTGCGCTTAAAAACAGCATGGCACAAACAATGGCAAGTCCGAAAATGAATTTTACAAGAGCCTCAAAAAGTAACTTCATCATAATCCTATCCCGAAAAAAACTTATTCGGTCAACATAATATTTCCTTCACCCACATGGACATTTATCTTGCTCTGCACCACACCCGATGCCCCCGTATATTCCATGCCCTGTGAAAAGCTTCCGCTTTCATAAATATCGCTTCCGAAACGAACTCTTCCGCTATCCGTTTTGAGCCTTACAACACTTGAAAGCAGGTCATTTCCGGAATATCCGTATTTAAAATATCCCCGTGCTATCTCCGCTTCGATCTCGGTAACCTTCGAGGATGAAAGATCAGCAAATCCATATTTGAGATTTGTTTTTCCCTTGCTTATTTCGGATGATGAAATATTAAGATTTCCCTCTTCAATATTGATCTCAAAGCCACCTGTGCTAAAAACATCATCCATATAAACAGAGCCATATTCAAGGTCTATCTCAAAATCAGCCTCAAGCCTTTGATGCTCGATCTTGATATCTCCGCTATAAAGATCGATATCAAGCAGCTTAAGCGCAGCGGCATTGGGAAGATAAATATTCACGGTTCTCATTTTTGACGCCATTTTAATGGAATTGAAATAGTTTCTAAGGCCATCAAAATTTAAGCTGACAAGATTTCCAAGCGCTGACTTTTCTCTTACGGATACTGTGGTTGCTCCCACCGTCATTCCGAAAACATCAAGAGGATAATTTATCATCTCAAGCTTTCCAGAGCCGTTTGAAATAAAAATATTCACATCGGTATATGAAAGCTCAAGAGATATCTTTTTGATTTGGGATGCATCAAATTCATATTCAAAAACGTACTGTCCCGCGCCATTTTGGGTCTGGCTGAAAAGCTCGTTGTCATTCTTAAGTGACAATATAATTCCAACAGTGCAAAGAATAATTCCGATAAAAGCAAGCACTGCCGAGAAGATAAGCAGCTTTTTCATTTTTTTGGTAAATTTCATATACTGCATACCCCCTTGAATTTTCTTATGAGCCTTTTAAGCTTTTTGAAAATATCCGAAGCAACGCTCCAATAATTACTCCATACCTTTACTGCATATTTTGTGCCGAAACGGTAAATAACAACAGAAATGCTGACCATTATCGCGCCTATGACAAAGGCAAGACCCAGCTCGAAAAGACCAATATGTATCTGACCGCCTATAAATTTAACGATGGAAAAGATTATCTCCGCGAGAATAGCACACGATCCGCCCAAAATAATGGCGATAAGAAGCGGTATGTATATAACAATAAAAACAGAAAGCAGAACAAAAAGCACCGCGCTGAATGCAAGGGACAAAATACCGAGCGGTATCCACAAAGGCGACAGGACCACCGCAATTATCCAGAAGAACACCGGATTTCCCGATGGGATGTATTCTTCTTCCTCCTGCTCTTCCTCCTCGCCAACAGCATAATAATCGTCCTCTGCATCACTTATGCTGAATTCCCTTGTTGCGTATTCCTCCTGAGTCTCTTCCTCGTCGAAATAATCCGACCTCTCGCTCTCAAGCTCCTCGCCAAGCTCACCCAACACATCGTCATCCTCATCTGATGCAAAGACCTTTACGTCATCATCTTCCCCCGTATCTTCCTCATCGAGAGGGGGGATTTCCTCAAGCTCGGGTATTCTGTGAGCCTTGATAACCTTAAAGATCTCTTCGGCAAAATCCGAAGGACTTTCATAATCAAGCTCCTCCGCTTCTTCGCCTATTCCTATTTTAGTAAGATATAAATCTATCTGCCTTCTCTGCTTTTCAAGCTCCGCTTCGGTTGCACCGAGACGGGCAAGATGAGATAAAACAAGGTCTATAAACCGTATTTTCTTCATGAAGAGCCACTCCTTTTATCAAAATATAAAGAAAATCAAAAAAACTCTTTAACTTATATGAAAAGTATGGTATAATATTACAGAAAAGCTATGTTTTTTAACTTTACCTATATATTATAACAGAAAAAGGAGAAAATTTCAATATGCGACCAAGAAAAAAGAAGCACGGAAGTGAAAGAATTATCGCTTGCTCCCGTTTTCTCATAGAAGACCCCCGTTCTCTTATGGATGATCCAAGCGCTCCCTTCAGCAAAAAAAGACCGCTCCACCTTGAGATCGGATGCGGCAAGGGCAGCTTTGCCACGGGTCTTTCCTCTGCAAGAAGCGATATAAATCTCATTGCAATGGAAAAAATTTCCGATGTTGCGGTGACTGCTCTCGAAAAAACCGCAGAAAGTGAAAACGAGAGAGATGATAATCTTCGCTTCATTATCGGAGATGCAAAGCTTCTTCCCGAATATTTTCCCGAGAATTCCATCCACACAATATACATAAATTTCTGCGATCCATGGCCCAAAAAGGGACACGCAAAGCGTCGCCTTACCCACAGAGGATTTCTTGAAATTTACAGAAAGATTCTGCGCTGCGACGGTATGCTCATATTCAAGACCGACAATGCAGGACTTTTTGATTTCAGCATGGAGGAATTTGCAGAAGCAGGACTCGAAATCGTCTGGCACACAAGAGACCTTCATTCCGAAACAAACGAGATTGCAAAAAACAATATCGTCACAGAATATGAGCGCAATTTTTCAGACAAGGGCTTTAACATTTGCTCCGCTCATGTAAGGTTTAAGGGAAAGGAGAACAATGAAGATGCTGAATGATCTGATATTAAAAAACAGAAGCTACAGAAGCTTTGATAACAGCAGAGCGATCTCAAAGGAGGAGCTGATGTCCATTATTGAAATGGCAAGAAAGGTTCCTTCCGCAAGAAATCTTCAGGCTCTCAAATATAAGCTCTGCTATTCGGTAGAGGATTGCGCAAGGCTCTTCCCTCTCACTGCTTGGGCAGGCGCGCTTCGCCCTCTTGTTCTCCCTCCGGAAGGACATGAGCCTACCGCTTATATCATAATCTGCACCGATAGCGATATTTCTTCTGCGGAAAAGAACCGTTTTCTCGGTGTTGACATTGGCATTGCCGCACAGACAATTATGCTCTCGGCAGCAGAGATGGGGCTTGGCGGATGTATGCTCGGTGCATTCAGCGCAGAAAAGGTTTCGGATGCACTTGAAATCGACAAAAAATATGTCCCCTCGCTGATCCTTGCCCTCGGAAAACCCGACGAGGAGATAATTCTCCACGATGCGGACGAGATCGATTCGCCCTATTACAGAGACGAAAATGGCATCCATCATGTTCCGAAAAGAAAGCTTGAGGACATTATAATATGAGTGATTTTTTTGAGCTGGACGGCGTGCTTATAGTAAATAAGCACGAGGGACCGACCTCGCATGATATCGTAAACATGGTCCGAAAGCTCTACCACACAAAAAAGGTTGGGCATACAGGCACTCTTGACCCCATGGCAGCGGGAGTTCTTGTTGTTCTTGTGGGAAGAGCGGCAAAGGCGGCTGAATATCTTGTGAGTGACGAGAAAAAATACGAAGCAACCCTCCGTCTCGGCATAACCACCGACACCGAGGACATAACGGGAAAGGTGCTTACAGAGCATAGTGGCTCTCTTCCGAGTGAAAATGAGGTCTTGTCCGCAGTTAAGAGCTTTATTGGCAAGAGTGAACAGATACCGCCAATGTACAGCGCTCTGAAGGTCGACGGAAAAAAGCTTGTTGATCTTGCAAGACGCGGCGAGGAGATCGAAAGAAAGCCTCGCCCCATCGAAATTTACTCTATTGATTGCGAGAAAATAAACGAAAGAGATTATAAAATAAGCGTTCATTGCTCAAGCGGCACATACATCAGAACCCTTTGCCGCGATATCGGTGAAAGGCTTGGCTGCGGCGGCACGATGGCGACTCTTTGCCGCACAGAAACAGGTGGTTTTCCCATTTCGGAGAGTATTACAGTGGATGAACTGAAATCAATGGATGATGCCGCACTTATCGGCAGACTTATCCCCACCGAATCTCTTTTTAAATCTCTTGATGCGGTAAGACTGCCTTCATTTTATGAAAAGCTCTGCCGTAGCGGATGCGAGATCTATCAAAAAAAGGTAAAAACCGATTTCGATAATGGTGCAAGGGTACGCCTATGCTCCGAAAACGGCGAATTTTTCGCACTCGGTGAAGTTTCCGAATACGAAAACGGCTCGGCTATAAAGGCTATAAAAACCTTCAAGCTGTAAATATAAAAAAGGATGATTCACGGAAAGTGAATCATCCTTTTTTCTTTAGGCATATTCCCTTATAAGCTTTGAAATCTGCTCGCCGCAGACCTTAATTCCTTCCTCTGAAAGATGTATCTTGTCATCACTGATATATTTATCTATATCCGATGCCACAAGGCTATGAAGATCGTTTATCACAACCCCCATCTTACGAAGCTCGGGAACAAGAAGTGCATTGTATTCTTTTATTGCGGCATTGCGTGCGTCATCATCTACAACAGGTGTCGTTGTTGCAAAAATAACAGTCCTTGCGTTCTTTTGAAGAAGCGCCGCAATTCGCACCATATTTTTTACATATTCCTCGGCATCGGTAAACCAGCCGTCACCGTAATCAATAGCATCCCAAAGTCCGTTATTCCAATGAATAACATCACTATCGGCAATCATATCCTTCCATTCTATGAAAAGGCAACGGAGAGTGTATTTTGCAAAGCGGCAGTTATCATCGGGCTGAAAAACCTCATATCCCTCACCCATCATTTCAGGCACCGCCTTACCATACCCTATATAACGTATAGAATCGCCAATAAGTACAATCTTTTTCATTTCACAAAATTCCTTTCAATTAATTTTAGTTAATTATAACACAGAAAAAAGTAAAAGTCAATATGCATTTTTTATTTATTATAGCACTTTTTATTCTTTTACCGCAAGAACTACCTTTCCAACGCTTCTGCCCTCGGAAAGCTCTCTGTGAGCCGCATCTGCTTCTGTTATGGGAAGCACCTTATGAATGGTGGGCTTCACCTCGCCGCTTGTAACCTTAGGCCAGATATTTTCAACGAGAGAGGCAAGGATCTGAGCCTTAACTGCGGGAGTTCTTGAACAGAGAGTGCTTCCGATAACTCTTACATTGCGAACATAGATATTTTTCAGATCAATTTCTGTGATAGTGCCGGCAAGGGCAGCTATCATAATCCATCTTGCACCGTGCTTAAGATAATGGAGCGATCTGCCCATCATAGCACCGCCAAGACAATCGATTGCAACGTCAACTCCCCTGCCCGCCTCAAGCTCGGCACGGAGAACATCCTCAATATTTTCCTTTTTGGTGTTTATAACGATATCAGCACCAAATGCCTTTACCTTTTCGATATAAGCATCCTCAATAACGGTGGAGATAACTCTGATCCCGAAGGATTTTGCCATGGGTATCATAACACTTGCAAGTCCGCTTGCGCCCGCGTGCATGAGAAGAGTGTTTCCGCTCTCAATCTTACCCTCGATAAAAAGATTGAGATAAGATGTTGCAAATGCCTCGGGAATTGCCGCAGCCTCTATCATTGAGCATCCCTCGGGCACGGGCATGAGCATATCATATTTGATATTTGCATATTCCGCATATCCGCCGCTGCCAAGAAGTGCGCATACCTTATCGCCAATCTTATAATTACTTTTAGCCCTTGCGCCCTCTGTCATATCAACGATAACACCCGAAATTTCAAGTCCCATCCATTCGGGACAGCCGGGAGGGGGCGGATAATCTCCGTCTCTCTGCATAAGATCCGCACGGTTTACCGCCGCATAATGAATCTCAACAAGAACATCATCCTCCTGCATTACGGGATGGGGTACTTTGCTCCAAACAAGCTCTTTATTTTCTTTAACAAGTATTGCTTTCATATGTAATATCCTTTCGTTTTTTATAATTATACCTTTTTTCCAAAAAAAGAAAGACAGTTTTATGCAAAAAATGATAACTATTCTGCTGCTTGACTAAATCCATCAAAAATGATATAATAATACCATAAAGCTTTGGAGGCCGAGGATGATAGCACTGATAGTTGCATTTGATAAAAACAGAGTAATTGGTAATGACGGAAGGATTCCGTGGATAATCGAGGGCGAACAAAAAAGATTCCGCACTCTTACCATGGGAAATACCGTCATCATGGGCAGAAGGACATATGAGGAAATAGGCAGACCTCTGACGGGAAGAAAGACAATCGTGATTTCAAAAACCGCAATTTTTGATGGTGAAAATTGCCGTACAGCAAAAAGCCTTGACGAAGCCCTTATAATGGCAGATGGAGACATTTTCATTTCGGGCGGTGCCGCGCTTTATGCGGAAGCTCTTCCCCTTTGCGAGAAGCTCTATATCACGGAGATCGATGCTTCATTTGATGGAGATACCTTCTTCCCGATCTTTGACGAGGGCAGCTATAAAAAGGAAATAATACAGCGCATCGAAGGAGATATTCCCTACACCTACATTACCTATACAAAATTATGATCCTGCGGAGCTTTTTCTATAATTTTCGGGAGAAGCTCCGTAATATTTTTTAAATATTCTTCTGAAATTCAGCGGATCGGAAAAGCCTATCTCGTATGCGATCACCGAGATAGGTATTTTTGTTTCAAGAAGAAGCTCATTCATGCTTGCTATATGGACCCCCTCTGCTGTCTGCTCACTTGAAGAGATCGAACAAATGTGCGAGGAATTATTTGAAATAAACTGTGATTTTCTTGGGGATTACAAATGATATGGAAACAGGCTGCGTTATTGACGCAGCCTGTTTCCATATTATTCAGCGCAAGCCTGTTTGATTATTTCAACAGCCTCACAAAGTACATCCATAGGAATATTAAGCGCGGGAAGAAGTCTCACCTTATCCTTTGCGGTAAGGCAAAGAACACCCTTTTCGATACATTTTTTAACGATGTCCGAAGCACTTTTTTCGGTCTTTATACCTATCATAAGTCCCATTCCGCTGACGCTCTCAATTCCCTTTGCGCCCCTTAAGGCTTCAAAAACGAATTTGCTCTTTTCCTTAACAGAATTCAGAAGGTCATCATCTATTCTCGAAACAACACTGCAAGCCGCCGCACAGCAAACGGGGTTTCCTCCGTATGTTGAGCCGTGGTCGCCAAAGGACAGAACATTCTGAACCTTTTCCCCGAGAATTACCGCACCGATGGGAAGTCCGCCGCCAAGTCCCTTGGCTGTGGTAACAACATCGGGCTTTATTCCATAGTTCATATAGGCATACATTTCGCCTGTTCTGCCGTTGCCCGTCTGAACCTCGTCTATCATCATAACGATATCATTTTCTTTTGCATATTCTGCGGTCTTTTTAACAAAATCCGCCTCAAGAACATTAACTCCGCCCTCGCCCTGGATACATTCAATGAGTATTCCCGCAACCTTATTTTCCTCGCAAAGCTTTTTAACATCTTCAAATTTGTTAGCCTCTGCGTGAACAAAGCCGGGTGTAAGCGGCTGATAAAGCTCATGATAATGCTCCTGACCTGTTGCGGCAAGAGTTGTTAGAGTTCTGCCGTGGAAGCTGTTTTTCAGAGTAATAATGGTCGAATATTCCGCACCCTTTTTCTCTGCGGCATATTTTCTTGCAATTTTTATCGCACACTCATTGGCTTCTGCTCCCGAATTTCCAAAAAACACCTTTTTCATGCCCGTCTTTTTGCAGAGCATTTCCGCAAGACGAGCGCAAGGCTCGGTATAATAGAGATTGGACATATGCTGGACCTGCGCTATCTGCTCATTTACCGCCTTTTGCCATTCTTCATCGGCAATTCCAAAGGCTGTAACACCGATTCCCGAGCCCATGTCGATATATCTCTCTTCGTTCTCGTCAAAGACCACAGAGCCTTTTCCGTTTACTATCGTAACGGGAAAGCGGGTATACGTGCCCGCTATGTATTCCTTATCCTTTATCTGAATATCACTCATTTTCGTCACCCATAAGCATCGTTCCCGCACCCTCATCTGTTAGAAGCTCCATAAGAATGGAATGAGGAACTCTGCCGTCCATTATAATTACCTTATTTACACCCTCATTAAGTGCTTCGATACAGCACTCTACCTTTGGTATCATTCCACCGGAAATCACGCCCTCCTCGCGGAGCTTTGCCGCCTCGGAGATAGTCATCATGGGAATAAGTGTCGAAACATCGTCCTTATCGCGGAGGATCCCTGCAATATCTGTCATCATAATGAGTCGCTCAGCACCAAGTGCGCCCGCAATATATGCCGCCGCTGTGTCGCCATTGATATTATAGGCATTTCCCTCTTTATCGCAGCCGATGGTTGAGATTACGGGAATATATCCCTTTTCAAGAAGGTCAACAACGGGAGTAATATTGATATTGGTTATCTCTCCAACATAGCCGAGACGCTCGTCCTTCATCTTTGATTCGATAAGGCATCCGTCCATACCTGAAATTCCCATTGCCTTGCCGCCCTTCATTTCAAGAAGGTTTACAAGGGTCTTATTTATCTTGCCCGCAAGCACCATCTGAACGATATCAACAGTCTCCTTATCTGTAACACGGAGTCCGTCAACAAATTCGGGCTTTTTGCCGAGCTTTGCCATAAGATCGCTTATCTCGGGGCCTCCTCCGTGAACAAGAACAAGCTTGACTCCGATAAGCCAAAGAAGAACAATATCCTCCATGACCTGTTGCTTGAGGGTTTCGTTTATCATAGCATTTCCGCCGTATTTTACAACGATGGTCTTTCCGTTATAGTGGCGTATATTGGGAAGTGCCTCTGTAAGCACCTCGGCACGCTGTGCGTTTGTAAAATTCTTATCCATTTTAAGCTCCTATTATGTACGGTAGTCACCGTTGATCTTTACATAGTCATATGTAAGGTCGCATCCCCATGCGGTTGCGCTACCCTCTCCGCTGTCAAGAGTGATATTTATCTCGATTTCCTTTTCGAGAAGGATCTCCTTTGCCTTCTCCTCGGAGAAATCAACTCCCGCGCCGTTTTCGCAAACGAGAATGCTTCCCTTATTGCTCTTAAAGGAAACACCCACCTTATTTACATCAACATCGGCACCGCTATAACCGATGGCACAGAGAACTCTGCCCCAGTTTGCATCCGCACCGAACATTGCTGCCTTAAGAAGGCTTGAGCAGATAACACTCTTTGCAACAGTCTTTGCAGTAGCTTCATCCTTTGCCCCAACCACATTACATTCAAGAAGCTTTGTTGCGCCCTCTCCGTCTGCGGCAATCATGCGGCAAAGATAAACAGTAACAGAATTAAGTGCCTTCATAAACACATCAAAATCTGCACCCTCTGCGGTGATCTCGTCATTTCCCGCCATTCCGTTTGCAAGAACCGTCACCATATCGTTTGTGGAGGTATCTCCGTCAACGCTCACCATATTAAATGTGTTCTTTATATCGTTTGAAAGCGCTTTTTTCAGCATTTCGGGAGAAATTGCGCAGTCGGTTGTAATGAAAACAAGCATTGTCGCCATATTGGGATGGATCATTCCGCTTCCCTTGGCAATACCGCCTATTCTGCAGGTCTTTCCGCCTATGCTGAATTCAATCGCGATCTCCTTTTTAACGGTATCTGTAGTCATGATACCCTCTGCGGCATCGTCACTTCCGTTCTTTGAAAGTGCAGCCTTAAGAGCGGGAACGCCCTCTGCAATAGGCTCGATATTAAGCGGCTGACCGATAACACCTGTAGATGCAACAATAACATCATCGGCTGAAATTCCAAGCTCCGCGGCGCAAAGCTCGCTCATCTTCTCCGCAATTTCAATTCCGTTTGCATTGCAGGTATTTGCATTTCCGCTATTGCAGATAACAGCCTGAGCCTTGCCGTCCGCAAGGTGCTTTTTTGTAACCAGAAGAGGTGCGCCCTTTACAAGATTGGTGGTATACACCGCTGCTGCACTTGCCTGCTTTTCGCTATATATAAGTGCGATGTCCTTCTTCGTCTTGTTCTTGCGCACACCGCAATGAACTCCGCTTGCTGTAAATCCCTTCGCAGCACAAATGCCGCCCTCGATAATATTCATTCTTAAAACTCCTTATATATCAAGTCCCGTTTCGTCCGGAACTCCCATTATTATGTTCATATTCTGTATTGCCGCGCCCGATGCGCCCTTACCGAGATTGTCAAATCTCGAGATGAGAAGAATCCTATCCTCATTTCCGCTGACGCTTATCTCCATATTGTCCTTAAAGGAAAGGGCATTTGAATAAAGCGATGCTGCAGGATCATTTTCCACATATTTTACAAGTCCCGATGTATAATAGCCCTTATAAAGCTCTTTAATATCCTCGGCGGTGCCCTTTATCTGTGATTTAAAGAGCGGTACAGTTACCTGCATGCCCGAATAAAAATCAGAAACGATGGGACAAAATACAGGAAGATTTTCAAGACCGCATATTCTTGACATTTCAGGAAGATGCTTGTGGCTTTGTCCGTTTGCATACATAGCAGGAGAATCGAGAGCAAATTCTCTTTCCTCGTCCTCATACTGCGCGATCATCTTTTTTCCGCCACCACTATATCCCGTAAGCGAGAAGCAGCTGAGAAGCGCGTCCTTTTCTATTATTCCCTCTCTCACAAGAGGCTCGACAAGAGAAACGAAACCGCTTGCATGGCATCCGGGATTTGCGATTCTCTTTGAGGAAGCAATTTTTTCTCTTCTGCCCGCAAGCTCCGCAAAGCCGTATTCCCAACCGTCGGCTGTTCTGTGTGCTGTTGAGGTATCGATAATGGCTGTATTTTTATTCACAACCATAGAGACAGCTTCTATTGCCGCGGCATCGGGAAGGCAAAGGAAAGCGATATCTGCGCTGTTGAGAGCATCGCGCCTCGCCTCAATATCCTTGCGATTTTCCTCGGAAAGTCTTATAAGCTCTATATCGGAGCGAGTTGAAAGCCGTTCATAAATGCGAAGTCCCGTTGTTCCCGCGCTACCGTCGATAAAAACCTTTTTCATGAATGTTCATTCCTTTCAGCGGATAAATATGCATCATACGCAAACAAAAAACTATTATATATTATAATACATTTTTGAAAAAAGTCAAGGGGTTATTTTGAATATTTATACATTTTGGCATTTTTCCCCACATATCAAGAAAAAAGCAAAGCATTTTTTATCAAAAATCCCCATTTTCTTTTATTCCCTCAAGCTCTTTTATATACTCCTTTGGAGTTTTTCCGTTCTTTTCTCTGAAAACCCTTGAAAAATACAGCGCATCTCCAAAGCCTGAAAGTATGGCAACATTTTTAACGCTGACAACTCCCTGCTCCATAAGAAAGATCGCATGCTTTATCCTCATTTCGCAAAGATACGCAGTAAAGCTTATTCCCTTTTCCTTTTTAAATAAAGTAGAGATATATTTGGCGTTATATCCGAGCCTTTGCGAAACCTGTGAAAGAGAAAAAGCCGCATCGGTGAATTTTTCGCTCATAAGCCTTATTACCATCGAAACTATATCGTTTTCTTCCTTTTTCTTCGGCTCAAGCTTTGCAAGAGAATAGAGAATAACAGCCTCGCTGAGAAGGTCAAGATTGCCGTTCTCCGCCATGAAAATACATTCCCTCCAAAAATCGATAAGTCTTTCATCGACCGAGAAAACACACCTGTCAACTCCTATATCCAGCCGCTCAAAATATTCTGATGCACGTCTGCCATGAAATCTTATATAGGCATATTCCATATCACCAAGTGAAACCGAAGCCTCATCTCCCTTTGATATAAAGAAAAGATCGCCCTTCTTTAAGTGATATTTTTTGCCTTTCAAATTCAATTCCCCGTTCCCGGAGAAGACAAGATTGATTGAATATTCCCGATGTATCCTGTTTTCATACTGCGCATTTGTTTTTTCCAGAACAAAGCAGGTACAAATAAGATCGTTTGATGTATTCAGATTGAATTTGCATATATTATTTTCCACAAATCATCACCACCGTATATATTTTAACATACCAAAAGCAAACTTTCAACCTTTTTCTATATTTTTATGGAAAAAATCCATTTACTTTTCCTATTATACTTGGTATAATCTTGTCAGAAAGTGAGGACGGCTATGTATTACGGTCTTTTATGTATTTCGGTTATAATGTTCGGAACAACATTTTTGTTCAGCAAAACCTACAGCAAAGAAATGGGAGCGGTCTTGATGCAACTCTGACCTCAACCCTTATCGGCTCCCTTGCGGGACTTATCGCACTATTTATTATGAATAAGGTTCAATTTGATTTTGCACCCTTTACGCTGCTTATGGCATCTGCCTCAGCCATCAACGGAATCTTGTTTATGTTCTGCACTCTGAAGTCACTCGACAGAATAAATCTTTCGCTATATTCCATCTTTTCGATGCTCGGCGGAATGATGCTTCCCTTTATCCACTGTATGCTCTTTTACGGAGAGCCGCTGACTCTCGGAAAATCGGTATGCGTTATCTTCATCATTCTCGCACTTGCCATAACCATCGAAAAGGATAACAAAAAAGGTGGTTTTATTTATTATGCCGGTGTTTTCGTTCTCAACGGAATGTCGTAAAATTCACCAATCATCAAGCCTTGAAACTACAAATTTCGCAGTTTTTTCAATATGGGTATCAATAATTTCCATTCTTATTTCGGGAATTCTGCTTATAATTTACCGAAAAAAATCAAAGAAGCCCTCGCCTAAAGCAATTATTTATGCGGAGGGAAAAGGACTTCTGAACAGAATTGCAAATTATCTTCTGCTCATCGCCCTTACTGTTTTGCCTTCAACGGTGCAGTACCCCCTTTGTAACGGGTGGTACTATGATAGTTTCAACATTTTTTCCGAAAAAAATACAGGATCAAATGCTATAATTGCGGCGTTTCGGGCGGAACTGCAAAAAAGCAGCCGAGTATCTTCATACCTTTTGCTTACGCTTCAATCCAAGCATCGTAGTCACAATGTTCGGCATAAACGATATTATATGTTGAATACTGCGATATTTTTGAAGATGGCTGAAAAAAAATAAGTCTTTTGAAGTAAAAAAGACTTGGCAAGAAAAAAATTCGAGGCCACAGAAAACAAAACCACCTTTGTTCCCCTTGCATATCTTGATTATATCGAGAGAGCGGATAAAACGGACAGGCTTATCGGAGATATAGTGAAAAAAACGATCTTTTGATATAGGATAATAAAATAATCCTGCTCGAAAATCCTTTCGAGCAGGATTTTTTTATTATCTTGCAAAGCAAATTCTGGAAAAAACAACCGCAGACAACGGTTCGATAAATTTCAGCACAGACATTTTTGAAATATTGCAGTAAGAAAGAGCTTTTCCCAAAAGAACATATGCCACCGCCAAGCAGTGCACCGATAAACACCGTAATAATACCGCCAAAAAGCTGTGAATAACCTACAACATCTATAACGGAATATTTTTCATAAATACTTCTTGAGACAATGGTTGAAAATGCGGTTTTCACCATACAGAATGTTACGGTTTTTAACTTTATTACGGTGTTTATTTTTGCAGAAATATTTACATTTTTATTATTTACTTATCCACAAAAGCTTATTGTCTTTTATCTCCAAGGTAATCTTATCGGCCTTTTTAAGATATGTAAGATAAGAGCGCACAGTGCTTCCCACAAGCACATACTGCTCATTTGTCATAACAAGAGAATATTCTTCAAAAAGTTTTTTCAAAATAGCCTCAAAGCAAAGGGGTTCAGCACAAAGGCTTACTATCTTGTCCGCCACCTCTCTTACTTTGTCAATATTATACTGTGCAAGCTCTGAAATATCTTCGCAAGGCTCTGCATGGGACGGAATAAAAGCAGTGACCGCCATCCCCCTTATTTTTTCAAGTGTTTCAAGATAAGCACCGATATCATAGATAAATCCAATGCGGTATTTATTAAGTGTTTCGCGGCTTGAAAGGCTGTCTGCAATAAAGGCAGTTCCATCTTCATCCACAAATCCTACCATATCAAAGGAATGACCGGGAAGATCTATCATTTTGAGTCCCTTTGGCATAGCCTCCTCGCAAAGAGGCTCGCAAAAGCTCTCCTTTGCCAAAAGAAATTTATGCTTCAGCTCATCCATCGGACATCCGCCATAAAGAAATGCGCTTTCAAGAATGGGATGATTTGTAAAATCCGCTTCAATCCCCTTTGCATATATCTTGCATCCCGTCTGCGCCTGCAGATATGCGTTCCCTCCGATGTGATCCGCATGGGAATGGGTATTGTATATAGCCTTCAGCCTCCATCCCTTATCCGTGATTATTTTCAGCACCTTTTTGCCCGCATCCTTATCATTTCCGCTATCTATAAGGCAAACATCTTCATCATTTATCTTGTAAATTCCGATCTTTGCGGGACTTTGAATATAATAGCATTTCTCGCTGACCTTTATAAGCTCGTACATTTTGTTTTAAACATCCTTTCTATATTCGGTAGGCGTAATTCCTGTGGCTTCTTTAAACCGCTTGGCAAAATAGCTGGGACTTTCAAAGCCGCACATTTTTCCTATATTTTCTATGCTCTCCGAGCTGAATCTTAAAAACCTCTTGGCTTTTGCTATCCTTATCCGCTTCAGCTCATCCATAACACTGTTTCCCTTTTCGCGCATGAAGATGCGGCAAAGAGTAAACTTATCGGTATCAAGCTCCGCGGCGATCATATCAAGGGTCAGAGGCTCCCCATATCTGCTTTCGAGAACATGAGATACCTTTACCGAAAAGCTGTCCTTTTCTCCGAGCACAGCCGCAAAGAAGTCTGTAAGGTATGAATAAAGTGCAGATGAACGGGTAAGCACAGTGCTGTCCCCCATGGCAAAATCGTGGAGCGCATCGGTTTCGGAATCAAGAAAGGGCGGCACATCAAAGCGCATTATCCTCGGAACTCCCAGATAATCAAGGGTCTCCTCGGGCATTGAAAAGGTGCACCAGCCGGTTGTAAAGCCGTCCCCGTGGTATTCATGTCCAACATCTCCGCGCATAAAAACGCCTTGCCCTTCGCCAAGTGCAAAGCACTCCCCCTCAATATTGAACATTCCCTCGCCACACCTTACCCAAATAATTTCGTGGTATCCGAGTCCCATAGGACGGTGTATCCTATCCTCCTTGAGCGTCTCCCCCACGGTATGAAGCGCAATGGGAAGGGATGAAAGCGCATTTTTATCTATCTCAAAAAACATTTTTCTTCCTCGCAAGAAAATTATATAATAATCAACGAATTGATATTGACAAAAAAGCAATTTTGCAATATCATTATATATAGTATATCACAAACAAAAATATTTTCAAGACTTGGAGGAAAATTTATGAAGCTTTGTGTGGCTGTCCCCTGCTTTTTCGTCGGTATGGATTTTTGCGAGGCGATAAAAAAGATCGGCGAGCTTGGCTTTGATACCGCAGAGACCTATAATTGGAAAAATCTTGATCTTCCAAGGGTCAAGGCTACCTGTGATGAAAGCGGTGTGAATCTCATAAGCATGTGTACCACCGAATTCAGAATGACGGAGCCTGAATACCGTTCGGCATGGCTTGAAGGGCTTCACAAAAGCTGCATTGCCGCAAAGATGGTAGGCGCAACAAAGCTCATAACTCAGGTTGGTAACTACTCAGGAAAGGAAAGAGGCTATCAGCACAGTTCAATTGTCGATACCCTTAAGGTTAGGAGTATTATCCGAACCCGATTCGGGACGGCAAATTTCCGCCGCAAATGCAGATAATTTCTTGTGAATATAGCTCATCTCCATGCGGCGGGACATCCCGGCAGAATTGAGCCTTGGATGGGTGAAAGCAATTACAGCTTCATTTTTGATGCCGCAGATAAGGCAGGCTACAATGGACACTGCGGTCTTGAATACAAGCCTACTCTCACCC
>JAZROG010000126.1:0-12384 GCA_045648605.1 Eubacteriales bacterium
TGTAAGTTTTGATCGACCTTTTTTAAAAGAGCGCGGGGGGACACGCGCCTGTGCTCTTTTCGCCGCCGCAGCGGCGAAACTCCCCAAATCAAGCAACCCTGCGTTTTTCCTTTTTTTCCATCATTATTTTGGCGGCGGCAAGAAGTGCCTTTTTCTTCAAGCGAAAGGCGCTGGTTCTTCCGATATCCATCATTTCCGAGCATTTTTCAACAGAAAATCCCTTGATATAGTGATAAAAAAGCAAAGCCTTTTCGTTTCCGTCGTCCATATTGATAATAAAACGGCGAATATCGTACATTTTTGCTTTCAACATTACTTCATCTCCGCCCGGAACGAGCAAAATATCCTCCGAATCATCCTCGTTTTCATGCGGAAAAAAATCCTTCTCATATTTCATCATCCGAAGCAATTTTTTCGAAGCGCCGTAGCTCTCAAAATATTTTTTCATTTCGCATATAGCATCATTTTCATTAAAAATCATAAGCACCTCACACAGCAGTAAATCCCAAATTATATAAAAGCTCCTCTTTTGATGTGAATTCGCAAATGCGTAATATTTCCCTTGCGGATATTTCGGAAATACAGGAATCACAAACAACCTTTTCATAGAATTTCATTGCAAAATCACCTCTCTGCACAGCACCTCCGCACAACCTGCAAAACATGGGTCTGCAAATTTCTCCGTTATATTTTTTCATAAAAAACCTCCTGAATTACAAATATTAGTTGACAAATTCACAATAATATATTATAATATTAGACAGAATTCTATTGACTGCGATCGATTTTTACGGGGGGAAAATCAATTTTCCATCAAAGCTCTATCGAATTTGTCCGATTACAGAAATATTATAACGTATTTCCGTAATATTGTCAATAGTTTATTTCACATTTTCTTCTTATTTTGGAATTTTTCTGAAGGAGAGACCCTTTTTATGAGTTATTCAAATTATGAAAAATTGTTGGAACTGAAAAAATCCACCTCTTACAAGGTTGCAAAGGCAACGGGAATCGCCCATTCCACCCTCTCGGATTGGAAAAAGGGCAGATCTGCGCCAAAAGCCGACAAGCTGAAGCTGATTGCCGATTATTTCGGAGTGGAAATGAGCTGTCTCGTTGGTGACGGCTTTGAGGAGGGGTGCTTTTCCTTTGCCGAAAAGGATCAGGACAATGTCAAGATGATTCCGATTATCGGAGAGATAAGAGCAGGACAGCCCATCATCACAAACGAAACACTTTTGGGATATGAAAGTGCCGACATCGGTGGCGGTGACGAGCGCGATTATTTCTATCTTACCGTCATCGGAGACAGCATGAAAAACTGCGGAATGGTCGAAGGCTCACTTGTGCTTTTCAGGAAGCAGCAGTATGCCGAGGAGGGCAATATCGTAGCTTGTCTTGTGGGAGGAGAAAGCGCAACGGTCAAGAGATTTCATCTTGAAAAACGCAAAATATATCTTCTTCCCGAAAACGAGGAATATGATCCCATAATCCTTACCCCCGAGGATTTTGAAAGCGGAAGCGCAAGAATCCTCGGTGTTGCCATCGAAATGAAAATAAAATTTTAAAGGATAAATTATGACTTCAATAAGCGTAGAATCCCTCGGCTTTGCCGTGGGCACTAAAACAATACTTGAAAACATCTCTTTTTCCCTTGACGAAGCCGATAAGCTTGGAATTATCGGTGTGAACGGAAGCGGAAAATCAACCCTTATTAAGCTGATAACGGGCGAATACGAGCCGACGAGCGGAAGCGTTTACATTTCAAAGGATAAAACCATCGGCGTTCTTACACAGGACGGCGCATTTGAGATATCCGATCTTTGCTCCGATACGGTGCTTGAGCAGATGTATTCCGCATTCCCCGAATTTATAAAAGCCGAAAAACGTCTCGAAGAGCTTGAAAATGAACTGAAGGTGAGAGAAAACGAATCGGAAAGCGACATTTATCGCTCACTTACAAACGAATATACTGAGCTTTACAATAGATTTGCCCGTGACGGCGGACTTGAATTTCGAGGAAGAGCTGCGTCAATACTCAAAAAAATGGGCTTTGATGAAAGCAGCTTCGCTCTTCCCTGCTCTAATCTCAGCGGTGGTCAAAGGACACGTCTGGCACTTTCAAGACAGCTTTGCAGAGAACCCGACATCCTCATCCTCGACGAGCCTACAAACCACCTTGATATGGAAACTCTTCGCTGGCTTGAGAATTTTCTGCTTTCGTACAAGAAAAACATCCTCGTCATATCCCATGACAGATATTTTCTTGACAAGATAACGAACAAAACCCTCCACATCTGGAATCACAAGGCAAAGCTATACAGCGGCGGCTATACAAAGAGCATGGAGCAGAGAAGGATCGACCGCGAGATTGAGGAAAGGCACTATAAAAATCAGCAAAAGGAAATTGCAAGGCAGGAAGCATACATTGCACAGCAAAGAGCCTGGAACAGAGAACGCAATATCATTGCCGCAGAAAGCCGTCAAAAGGCTCTTGACCGCATGGTGAAGTTGGAAAAGCCTGAAAACGATCCAAAGAACATCAGACTTACATTTCAGAAGGGCGGCGAGAGCGGAAATGAGGTGCTTTCGGTCAAAAATCTCTCCATGGCTTTTGGAGAAAAAAAGCTATTTGATGACCTCTCATTCCTTGTGAAAAAGGGTGAAAAGGTATTTATCATCGGTGCAAACGGATGCGGAAAATCCACTCTTATAAAAATCCTTCTCGGAAAGCTTGCCGCAACGGGAGGCAAGATAGAAACAGGCTACAATGTTGAGATCGGCTACTATGACCAGGAAAATCAGAATCTCGACATGACAAAAACAGTTCTTGACGAGCTTTGGGATGCTTATCCCGCAATGACCGAGACCGAGGTACGAAACGCCCTTGCCCTTTTCAGATTTGTGGGCGAGGATGTTTATAAGACTGTTTCGGTGCTCAGCGGCGGCGAGCGCGCAAGGCTTACGCTCTCAAAGCTTATCCTTTCAAGAATGAATCTCCTCATCCTCGACGAGCCAACGAACCATCTTGATATCGGCTCAAGAGAAGCACTTGAGAGCGCACTTGAGGAATATGAGGGAACGGTAATCACCGTCTCCCACGACAGATACTTTATCGGTAAGCTGGCGAGCCGAATAATCGAAATAAAGCCTGGAGATTGGAATGGCTCGGATATTCTCGACTACGGAATTCTCCATCGTGGCGCGGGATATGACGAATTCAGAGAATTCCGCGAGGCAAGAGAGGAAAGACTCGGAAAAAGCACATCTGATGCTTCTTACGGTAAGGAAAGCAGTGAAAAGGAGCAGTATCTTAAAGCCAAGCAATCGGCTTCGGACGCAAGAAAAGAGCAAAAAAGGCTTGAAAGGCTGAAAAAAGAAGCCGAAAAGCTGGAAGCGGAGCTTGAAAATGTTGAAGCGGAGCTTTACGGAGATGCCGCAAGCGACTATTTAAAAGCAGCAGAGCTTGACACAAGAAAAAATGAGATAGAAGAACGCCTCATGGAAATATATGAGGAGATCGGCATATAAAAATCGAAGGGGGATCAAAAAATGCTTTTAGAGCTTATGCGCGAATATCTTTCGGAAGAAGGCATAGAATACGTATCGGCAATTTCGCTCGGAAATTGCAAAATAAATAAGCCTTATCTTATGGAAAAAGCGGGAATAGAAGCAGAAAAGTCAAATGCAATCATCTTTGCCGTCCCCTATTATGTAAACGAAAAGGATCACAGAAATATTTCGCTTTACGCCATTTCAAGAGATTATCATTTATATTTCTCGCTTCTCTTTGAGCGTTTGATAACAAGGCTGAAAAAGGAATACCCCAATGGTAATTTCATCGGCTTTTCCGACCATTCCCCAATCGATGAGGTGCACGCTGCAGCAGCCGCCGGTCTTGGCATCATCGGCAAAAATCGCCTGCTCATAACAGAGAAATATTCCTCCTTCGTTTTCATCGGCTGTATCATTACCGATATGCCATGTGATACCTTTTACGATGTCCCGAAGGAATGTGAAGGCTGCGGCAGATGCCTTTTCGCTTGTCCTTGCGGTCTTGAAAGCGAAAAATGTATCTCTGCCCTATCTCAAAAGAAGGGCGAGCTTTCGGAGCATGAAGCAAATGCGCTCCTTTCATCGGGCACGGTATGGGGCTGTGATATTTGTCAGCTTGCTTGCCCTCATTCTGTGGGCATTTTCGAAACAAAAATACCGTTTTTTCTCGAAAAACGCATTTCAAAGCTGACAAAAGAGATAATAAATAATATGAGTGATGAGGATTTTTCTGCTCGCGCATATTCATGGAGGGGCAGAAATACCATCCTTCGAAATCTTGATCTTTCCTGAAACGGAGATAAAAATGAGCAAGCATAAAAAGGGTGAAAATGAGCATTTACAGGAGGAAAATCAAAAGCTCCGCGAAAAGATCCAAAAGCTTGAGGGGGAGCTTGACCGCCTGCGCTCGGATATGGGAATGACTGCGGCAAGGGATGACATTTCAAGGCTTTGGCAGGGGAAATATCAGCTTTCGTTACTTATGACGGCAAAAAGCTATCCTCTGTATTCTGCGCATCTTATACGGAATACATCAGCTTGGGGCTTTGCAAGCAAGGGGCTTAAATATTTCAGAAGATTCAGGCTTCTTTCAGCCATTTTCAGGTGGCTGACAAGGCTCGCGGTGCTTGCGGAATCGGGTGTGGCACTTGTGGCTTCACTCTCTGCTTTGCTTGTTGCGCTTCCCTTTCTGCTTGTGCTTGCAGCTTTCAGCCTTACTGCCGCACTTTTCAGAAGGCGCAGTGCTTTGAAGGAGCTTGGGCAAAGGCTGAATGGCAAAAAGGTTTATGTTCTCTTTGTTTCAAGAGAACAGCTAAAAAGAAAAAACACACAAAACGGCTATTTCTATTCAAATGCAAAAGATCTCACCTCGGACGGCTCTGCTGTAATTATAGTTTCTCCCTTTTTCTTCTCAAAAAAGGGATTTGAAAAGACGGATTTTTACGTTACGGCAAGAAAAGAACGAGAAAACATTTATCTTGTTCGGAAAATGTTTTTCTTTATTCTCCGAAGAAAGGTCATCCAAAAGGTTGCAGGCGACCATATAACAATGTTTTAGAAGCCCCAAAATCATATACAATATTCGGGAGTAAAAATATGCTGAAATTGATACTTGGCGGTGCGGGAAGCGGAAAAACTACCCTCATCTCCGAAATGATAAAAAAGGATATGGAGGAAGGAAGGCGCGCCATTCTTATCGTCCCCGAGCAGGAGACCGTGGCAAGAGAGCGCGCAATGCTCTCCGTTCTTCCGCCCTCTGCACAGCTTTCCTTTGAGGTGCTGAATTTCACCCGTCTCGCCAACAGCGTTTTCAGAAAGCATGGCGGTCTTACCTATAATTATGTAACGGGCGGAGTTAAGGCACTTGCCATGTGGAATATCCTCCGTTCCCTTTCCCCGCTCCTCTCGGAATACAGAGCACTTGGCGGTGACAATGCCTTTTCCTCGGTTATGCTATCCCAGATCGAGGAATTCAAGGCATACGGAGTTTCTCCCACAGCACTTGAAAGAGCGGCACATGCAGCAGAAGAAAACAGCAGAATAAAATCCAAGCTTTCAGACATGGCACTGATATATTCTGCATATTCCGCATCCATCGAAAATTTCGGAATGGGTGATCCATCGGATGATATCGGAAAGCTGGCAAAAAAGCTGGATGAGCACCGCTTCTTTGACGGAATGAACATTTATATCGACTCCTTTACCAGCTTTACACGCTCCGAGGAGGAGGTTATTTCAAGGATACTGAGGCAATCCGAGAACACCGTCATTTCTCTTTGCTTAGAGGACGAAATAAGACGCGGCTCTCTTCAGTTCGAGGTCATTCTCGGAACGCTCAAGAAGCTTGAAAGACTTGCCGAAAAAGCCGACCTTACTCTCGAAAAAACAATTCTTTCGGGGAACAAAAGAACAAAGGATGCGGCGCTTCTCCGTCTCTCATCCGATATCTGGCGTTTTGATGCTGAGCCGATGGAGGAAAAGGAATGTAAGAGTGTCCGTCTTATAAAATGCACAAATGTTTATGAGGAAGCGGAAGCGGCTGCCGCTTGCGTTTCCGAGCTTGTACATGGCGGAATGAGATACAAAGACATCGTAATTCTCGCAAGAAACGTGGTAAGCTACGAGGGGATCATCGACAGCGCACTTGAAAAAGCCGATATTCCCTATTTCATGTCAAGAAGCACAGATGTTTCCGCAATGCCTCTGGCAAAGCTGATTCTTTGCGCTCTGCGAATAAAAAACAACGGATGGAAGACAGAGGATGTTATCACATATCTGAAAACGGGTCTCACGGGACTCGACGAGCGCGAAAGCGATCTTTTTGAGCAATATATCTGGAAATGGAGCATAAAGGGCAAGGCTTTCCTCGGCGACGACTGGACAATGGATCCTTTTTCCTATTCATCTTCCCCCTCAAAGGAGGGAGAAAAGGTGCTGGAAGCGGTAAACAAATGCAAAAAGATGCTTTCAGAGCCCCTTTCCGAGCTTTTTGACGCTCTTGATTTAGCGGACAGCAACAAGGAAATGTGCACTGCACTCTTTACATATATGGAAAAGCTGTCTCTTGCCGAAAAAATGAAGGAATTTTCAGATGATTGCCTAAGCCAAGGAGACAGGCAATCGGCAGATGAAGCATTGCGGCTTTACAACACCATACTTGACGTTCTTGAAATCATCGCATCATATGAAAATGATGACGGAAGATATGACTGCACCGAATTTGAGCAGGCTCTGCGCATAGTTCTCTCGGAGGCTGAGCTTGGCTCGATCCCTACCTCCTGTGATGAGGTTACTGTCGGCTCTGCTTCGCTTCTCCGTGCAGACAATCCAAAATGCGTCATCATTATCGGCGTAAATGACGGAATTTTCCCCGAAAACACAAAGGGCAACACAATGCTGAGCGACGAGGACAAGCTTTTCCTTGCCGAAAACGGCATAGAGCTTTCTCCCGGAAGTGAGGAAAGCGCCGCAGAGGAGCTTTTCTATTTCTATCGCGCCATTTCCGCCCCATCCGAGAGGCTTATTTTGACCTATTCCGCCTCCGAGCTTCAGGGAGGCAAGGAAATGCACCCCTCTCTGGCATTTAACCGCACAGCGCGCTTACTCGGGCTCAGAGCGACAGATTATGCTTCTCTGCCCTACCGCGAAAGGCTTTGGAGCAAAAAGGTCGCCTTTGAATATTCGGTGCTGGCAGACGGAGATGATGGTGAGGCTCTTCGACGCTATTTCTCGGAGGATGAGGAATATTCCTCACGTTTTGAAACGCTCCACACTCCTATCGGCGAGAGGAAATGCGCTGTTCCCGAGGAGATAAGCGATCTTGTTTTCGGAAAACGGATGAATTTTTCACCCTCCGCGCTTGAAAAATATATCAAATGTCACTTTGATTATTGGTGCAGATATGTTTTGAGGCTTCGTCCCGATGAGAAAAATGTCTTTTCCATTGCCGACACAGGCTCACTCGTCCATACCCTTATCGAACAATTTGTCAAAGCGGTCACCGATGAAAACGGCTTCAATGCCAAAATGGCAGAGGAAGAGGCAGAAGAGCTTATAGTGAAGCTGATGGAGCTTTACATCAGGGAAAATATCCCCGAGGGCGATGCAAAAAGAGAACAGGTGGCTCACAGCTTGAGCAAATTAAAGCACCTTACCCGTCTTCTTGCAAAAAACATCACAGACGAGCTTAAAACCAGCAAATTTACCCCCCGCTTCTTCGAGCTTGAAATAAACGCGGACAAGCCGGAGGCAATTGCGCCGCTTATCTTCAAGCTAAAGGACGGTACAAGCGTCTCAATAAAGGGCTTCGTTGACAGAGTTGACCTTTGGGACGATGGAGATACCACCTATGTTAAGGTCGTGGACTATAAAACAGGCACAAAGGAATTCAAGCTGGATGATATAGAAGAAGGACTCAATCTCCAGATGCTCCTTTACCTATTCAGCATTTGCTCCGCGCCCGAAAACAAGTCAAGACTCGGATGCAGCGGAAATCTTAAAGAGGCAGGAGTTGTCTATCTCAGCTCAAGGATCTCGGGAATTACTGAAAACAGTGGGGCAAGCGAAAGCGACATTCAAAGAGACGCCGAGGAAAAGCTCACAAGAAGCGGCATAGTCCTTGCGGATGACCGAGTTGAAAAGGCTATAAACGAGGATATAAAATACGTCATGTCGGGTTACGGCCCTAAAAAAAGAAAGAAAAAAGAGGTATGCTTTAAAACCGAGGAGGAATTTTCCGAAATCAAAGACACAGCCAAGCGTACTCTGAATGCTGTTTTCTCCGAGCTTCGTGGCGGTAACGCCTCAATAGAGCCAAAAAAGCATGACGGAAAATTCCCCTGCGAATACTGCGACATGAAGGCAGTATGCCGCAGAGCACATATCAAAACAGAATATGAAAACGACGAATATACGGAAGGAGGCGATGTCTGATGGCTGATTTCACACCTGCGCAGTTAAGCGCCATAGATACCAGAGGTAAAACTATTCTTGTTTCTGCCGCGGCAGGCTCGGGCAAGACCACTACCCTTACCGAAAGAATAATCTGCCGCCTTACGGATGAAAAGGCCCCCGCCGATATCAGCCGTTTTCTCATCGTTACCTTTACAAAGGCAGCGGCAGCGGATCTGAAAAGTAAAATTTCCTCTGCTCTCGGAGCAGAGCTTGCCAAAAATCCCGCAAATCGCCATCTTCAAAGGCAGATAATAAAGCTGGGAAGTGCAGATATATGCACCATCGACTCCTTTTATCTTAGCGTTGTCAAGGAAAATTTCGAGATTCTTTCCTTGCCCGCAAGAATGTCCATGATGGACGAAAGTGAGCTTGCGGCAATAAAGCTTCGTATAATGGGCGAGGTCATCGAGGATTTTTATGAAGAAAAAAAGGAAGCCTTTCGCCCGCTTATGGACTGCTTTATGGGCTCACGCGGTATGCATGAGGCGGAGGAGCCGCTCATAAAGCTCCACAATACCCTCAGCGGATATCCCGATTTTCTTGAATTTCTCCGCAAAAACGCAGATGAGCTGAAAAAGGAAGCAAAAATGCCGTTTTTCAGCACACGCGCAGGAAAATGTATAGCAGATCACTGTCTAAAATTTCTCGGGCACAGCAAAAAAATATATGCGGATGCCCTTGGTGAAATAAACAGTGACGATAAGGCTGCTGCCGCATACGGTCCCGCATTTACATATGACAGCGACCATTTTGAAAAAACAAGGGAAACCATAATTTCGGGAACCTACAACGAAGCAGCAAGGCTTTTTAAGGACTATTCAAAGATCCCGCTGAAAAGTCTCCGTTCCTGCAGCGATACGCTTGAGGAATTCAAGGATTTAAGAAAAGAGCTTTATGTGAAATACGAGAAATTGGGCAATGATTTCTTCTCGTATTCCGAAGAAACGCTCTCAGACGATGCCATTAAAATGAGCGAGCTTTGCATGATGCTTTACGAGCTTTTATGCGAATTCGAAAAAAGGTTTTCCGAGGAAAAAAGAAGCCGCAATGCAAGCGATTTCACCGATAACAAGAGATTTGCACTTAAGCTTTTCCTTGACGGAGACGGAAATCCAACAGAGCTTGCGGGGGAATATTCGAAAAAATACGATGAGATCTACATCGACGAATATCAGGATACCGATATCGTTCAGGACAGGATATTTGATGCCATCTCAAACGGCAAAAACAGATTTATGGTTGGCGATATCAAGCAAAGCATCTACCGTTTCCGCGGTGCAAAGCCATCGGTTTTTGCAGATTACAAAAACAGCTTCCCTCTCCTTGCCGCTTCCGACGGAAGCGACAGCGCCGCAATCTATATGTCGGAAAACTTCAGATGCGACAACACCGTTATTAAAATTACAAACCTTATCTGCGGATTTATCTTCAGAAAAGGACCGAACAGCATCGGTTATATTGACAGCGATGACCTTGTTTTCGGCAAAAAAATCACCCCCGAGGGCAGAAGCATGGCAAAAGCCGAGCTTTCTGTCATTCGCGCTTATACAAAAACCGCACTTGACAAAATGACGGATGAGGAAAGAGCAGAAAACAAGGGAGACGGCGGAGAGCTTGAGGTCAGATACGTTGTTTCCGAGATCGCAAGGCTACTTAGTGATCCAAATGAAAAATGCGAGGATAAAGGCTCTCTGCGTCCTCTTCGCCCCTCGGATATCGCAATTCTCACCAGAGGAAATGCCGCCGCAAATGCCTTTGCAAAAGCACTTTCCGATGCGGGTATCCCTTGCTCCGCAAGAACAACAGTCAATTATTTTGAGAATCCCGAGGTTCTTCTTATAATGAGCCTTCTGAATGTTATCGATAATCCTCAGAAGGACGTTTATCTTGCGGGAGTCCTTCGCTCGCCCCTTTTCGGCTTCGATATGGGCGACCTTATAATGATACGCAAGTCCGCAAGCGAAAGCGGCTCACTTTTTGATGACCTTATCTCCGCTTCAAAGGAGACAGAGGATGCGTCACTTCGAAAAAAAATCGAATTTTTCCTCTCAAAGCTTGAGCTTTACCGAAGCATGGCAAGGCTTTTGCCGATAGATAAGCTGCTTCGCTATCTCTATTCCGACACTCTTATCCTCTCATATGTAGGCGGAGACGAGGAAAATGACGATATGTGTGTTTCGGAAAGGCGCGCAAATCTTTTGCTTCTCTATGATTACGCAAGACGATATGAGGCAGGCTCGTACAAGGGACTTTACAGCTTCATAGGCTATGTAAATGACATAATAGAGTCAAAGCAGACCGTTGAGCCCCCCGCAACGAGCGGAACATCAAATGTTGTAAATGTAATGACCATCCACAATTCAAAGGGACTTGAATTTCCCGTTTGCTTTGTGTCATACATCCAAAAATCCATGAGAAGCAAACAGACAACGGTAAGCATCGAATTTGATAACGACCTTGGAATCGGCTTAAAATTCGGCACGGAAAGCGGATTCGCTACCATCGAAAACGCGATACACCGCTCTCTCCTTCTGAAAAACGAGCATGAGGAGATAGAGGAGGAAATGCGAATTCTCTATGTTGCCATGACCCGCGCAAGAGAAAGGCTTTACCTTACAGGGCATGTGAACAGCGACACTTGGGAAAGAAAAGCTGCTCTCAATGCAAAATATTCCGATGAATATTCCATCATAAAATGCTCCTCATATCTTGATTTCATTGCCACCTCTTACAATGCCATGAGCGACGAGGATAAAGAATTTCTAAATGTCAAAAGGCTTCAGCCAAAGGATATTCCCCTCACCGAAGATATAGAATATCAGAGCGATAAGGCCACGGCAGAAGAAGAAAAGGAAGTCAAAGAAAAAGGCGCGTCCCTTAAGCTTTTCAAGAAACGCTTTGAATTTGAATATGAATATTCTCATCTTTCAAGACTTCCCGCAAAGCTTTCGGTTTCAAAGCTTTTCCCAAGAGCTCTTGACGATACCGATGAGGAAATAGGAAACGAACTGACAAATCTGCGCGAAAAGCCTGCATTTCTTCTCCCGAAGGCAGAAAAAGCATCGGGAGCGGAGAGGGGCACGGCAACCCACACATTCATGCAGTTCTGCGATTTTGAGCGAGCTGAGAGGCATGGTGTTGACGAGGAGCTGGCACTGCTTTGCGAAAACGGATTCATTTCAAGGGAAAGTGCCGCGCTTGTGAATACTTATCAGCTGAAAAAATTCTTTACAAGCAGATTTTATAAGGAATTCAAAGGCATTATTGCAGGCGGCGGCAAAACATGGCGAGAGCAAAGATTTAATATCGAGATGCCCGCCTCGCTCTTCACCGAGGATAAGGAATTCAAATCCAAAATCGAGGATGAAAGAATAACAGTTCAGGGAATCATTGACCTTGTTTTCGTTGACAAGGACGGAAAAATCACCCTCTGCGACTACAAGACCGACCATCTTTCTGAGGAAGAGCTTGCTTCACCCGCTCTTGCCGCAAAAATGCTCCGAGAACGCCACGGAACGCAGCTTTCCTACTATAAGGAGGCTATAAAGCAGATATTCGGCAAGGAGCCAAGCAAAATCTGCATCTATTCCCTTCCCCTCGGAGACGCCGTTGATATTGATATCTAAAACCAAGGAAAGAGTTTAAGCCGCCCAATCGGCTTAAACTTTTTCCTTTGTTAAACAGGAATTTATCGGGGGAGGAGTTTCGCCACTGCGGTGGCGACCGGCACCGTTGCCGGCTCCCGCGACCTTTTAAAAAAGGTCGATCAAAACTTTAAAAAGAGGAAATACTTGGTTGTTAAACTATTTTCTACGTGAAATTACCACAAATTCCACGTAAAAAACAGATAAACATTAAATATCTTTTTTGTTTGTA
>JAZROG010000127.1:0-35135 GCA_045648605.1 Eubacteriales bacterium
ATTCATCGGATCATCCTCCTTTCACGGTTTTATTTTGTATTCAAGAAATAGTCCTTCGCATATAAACAGTAATTTAGCGGTGTGTGAGGATACAGTCAGTTTAAAGTTTTGATCGACCTTTTTCAAAAGGTCGCGCTGCTCAAGCGCGCGTGCGCTTGCCGCCACTGCGGACAGCGACCGGCGATGTCGCCGGCTCCAACGACCTTTTGAAAAAGGTCGATCAAAACTTTTAATTTGCGCTTGTTTTTTGACATACTAAATGAGGCTGAATCTCAAAGATTCAGCCTCATAAATTTTACAAATTATTCCTCTGCAGGAGCCTCAGCTTCCTCTGCGGGCTGTTCCTCTGCTGAATAGTCCTCAGGCATTGCCTCTTCAGCTGCCTTTGCCTCTTCAAGAAGGGCACGGATGGAAAGGCTTACCTTGCACTTTTCATAGTCGATCTCTGTGATCTTCGCGTCAACAACCTGACCTACCTCAAGCACGTCAGCAGGTTTTGCGATCTTCTGGAGAGCGATCTGAGAAATGTGGATAAGTCCGTCAACACCGTCAACAACCTCTGCAAATGCGCCAAAGGGCATCATGTTCACGATCTTAACAGCCGCGATATCGCCAACCTGGTACTTATCCGTAAAGATCTTCCAGGGGTTTGTATCCTCTGTCTTGTAGCCGAGAGAAATTCTCTTCTTCTCAACATCAAGAGCCTTGATATAAACAACAACCTCGTCTCCAATGGAAACAACCTCTGCGGGAGACTTGATTCTCTTCCAGGAGAGCTCGGATGTATGGATCATTCCGTCAACACCGCCGAGATCAACGAAAGCGCCGTATGTAGTCATGCTCTTAACAGTTCCCTTATACTGCTTGCCTTCCTCTGCTGTTGCCCAGAATGCCTCTTCTCTTGCGATTCTCTCTTCACGAAGAATATCGCTGATAGAGCCATATGCTCTGTGACCCTGCTCCTTTGTTTCGATGATGCGGAACTTAACTGTCTGACCAACGAGTGTGCTGAGATCACCGGACTTCGGAACACCGCTGCGTGCGCCGGGAATAAATACTCTTGTTGCGCCTGCAAGTGCAACAACGCCGCCCTTAACAGCCTCGATAACCTTACCCTCGATAATTGTCTTTGCTTCGCAAGCTGCAACTATCTCGCCCCAGTTCTTATCAGAATCTGTGCGCTTCTTGGAGAGCTCAGCGATACCCTCAACATCGCTAACTCTGATAACGAAGGCCTCAACCTCGTCACCGACCTTGAACATATCCTTAAGACTCACGGAAGGATCATCTGTGATCTGCTCAGCCTTAATTACGCCTGTCACCTTATATCCAACGTCAAGCTGAAGCTCGGCGTTTGTAACGGCTGTAACTATGCCCTTAACGGTATCTCCTGTATTTAAAGTTTTGCAAAGCGATTCTTCGAGCATTTCTTCAAAGTTTTCAATTTTTGTGCTCATTGTTTTGTATACCTCCTCTATTATGCCGTGCGGGGTTGAGGCCCCTGCGGCGATTCCCACCTTTTTTGCGGTGGGCGGAATCAGATCCTTTAGCCCTTCTGCATTTTCCACCCATAGGGTGCTTCTGCAATTTCTTCTGCATATATCGGTCAGCTTCGCAGTATTAGAGCTGTCTCTTCCGCCGATAACGATCATATAATCACAGGCACTCGCAAGCTTTTCTGCTTCGAGCTGTCTGATTTCCGTAACATTACATATTGTATCAAAAATTATCGGATTTGTACAGAGTTTTTTGAGAACATTTTGAGTTTTGTACCATTCCGACAAATTTTGCGTTGTTTGAGCCACCAAAACAGGCGTTTTTTTGTTGAAATTGTCTACAGAAAATTTTCCAAGCAATTTTTCAAACTCGTTTGCAGTATCAAAAACGAATTTTTCGCCCTCTGCATGGCTGACTATTCCCCTCACCTCGGGATGATTTTTATCTCCGAGAATGAAAAAAACAGTATCCTCGCGAGAATGCTCGTCCGCAATCTTATGTATCTTTTTTACGAAGGGACAGGTGCAATCCTCAAAGGAAAAAAAGCTGTTTTCCGAAGCGCATTTTTCAAGTCTTTCGCTGATATCCAGCGTAACACCGTGAGTCCTCACGAAAACCTTAACGGGAGACTCCTTATTTGCGTTTCCTGCAACATCTTCAATGTCATTCTCCTCCATAACCTTAACTCCGGCGCGAAGAAGAGATTCATTATAGTCATTATTATGAATGATATGTCCGAGAGTATATATTCTCACATTTTTCGGAGAAGAAGAAACGGCCTCCTCAAGCTTATCCGTAGCTCTTTTAACCCCGAAGCAAAAGCCTGCATTTTTTGCAATCGTTATTTCCCTCTCCATATCAGAGCTCCTTAATGCGCTCAAAAATAACATTGGTTATCCGAGCCATCTCCTCGCTCTTGTTCTTTTCGGGATCGATCTTAAGCTCATGAGCCTCGATCCTTTCACCGATTACGATATTTATTTTTCTGAAGGGACACCATTTATTGTTTTTCACCTTAACTCTTACGGGAAGCACAGGAGCCTCGGTCTTCGAAAGCACAAGAGCCGCTCCATTTTTGAATTTGGTATCCTCCAGTGCCACACCGCGGCACCTTGTTCCCTGTGGGAAGATGCCAACGCAGTGTCCTTCGTTCAAAATATCGACCGTTTTATGTATTGCTCCAAGGTCGCCCGCCCCGCGGTTTACGGGAAAAGCTCCGAGAGCACGGAGAATTGATGAAATTACGGGAATTTTAAAAAGCTCCTTTTTTGCCATGTAAAACGTCTCTGTTTTCTTGAGCGAAGCACTTATACAAATAGGATCAAGCAGAGTTACATGGTTTGAGCAGAGCAATATTTTGCCCTCACCGGGGTCATTCTCAAGTCCCTCGACCTTAACGCTAAAAAGCACCTTTATAAGTCCCGCAAGAATGGTATGTGCAATCTTATAGCCCTTTCTCATGCGATATCTCCAACCTTTTCTTTTATGATCTCGATGACCTTATTTATGCTTCCCTCAAGGTCATAGTCCGAATTATCGAAAATTATCGCATCCTCTGCGGGAACAGCGGGCGCAACGGCACGGCTTCTGTCATTTTCGTCACGCTCTATCATCTCGCGCAGAACATCCTCATATTTCACGGAAACGCCCTTTTCGGAAAGCTCCTTATAGCGTCTCATGGCTCTTGCCTCATTTGAAGCAGTCATAAATATCTTAACATCCGCATCGGGAAGAATGACAGTTCCGATATCTCGTCCGTCCATCACAACACTATTCTTTCTCGCAATGGATTTCTGCGTTTCAAGAAGAAATGCTCTTACGGCGGGGATGGCTGAAACAGCGGAAGCATACATTGATATCTCGGGCTGTCTTATCTTGTCGCCAAGATTTTCTCCGTTCAGATAAACGCATTGAACTCCGTTTTCATATTTAACATCAAGCTCGATCTCGGGGAGAAGAGCTGCCACCTGCTCTGCATTTTTAGGATCCTTATCCTTTGTTCTCACATAATATCCAATGCTTCTGTAAAGAGCGCCCGTATCCACATAAACTATGCCGAGCCTTGCAGAAACAGCCTTTGCAACGGTGCTTTTTCCCGATCCGCTTGGACCGTCAAGTGCAATTTTTATCATAATATCCACCTCTGAATTGATTTTTTAGTAATTTGTTGCCGCATTTTCTCCTGCAAGAGCCGCAGTGGAAAATGCTATCTGCAAATTAAATCCGCCGGTATAAGCGTCAACATCTATTATTTCGCCCGCAAAAAACAAGCCGCTCACAAGCTTCGATTCCATTGTCTTCGGATTTATCTCCTTGACCTCGATTCCACCCGAGGTTATTATAGCCTCGTCGATAGGTCTGAATTTAAGCAAGGGTATCTTAAAATGCTTCAGAACATCAAGAAGTGCGCCTCGCTCCTCCTTTGTCACCGAATTGCATTTTTTCCTCGGATCTATTCCCGACATTTTTACAACAGTCTCTATCATCTTTTGCGGCAAAAGTCCGCCGAGCGAGTTTATAAAATCCTTATTGTTATATTTTTGAAGCTCAGAGATAAGCCTTGCATCAAGTGTTTTTTCATCAAGAGCAGGCTTAAGGTCTATGCAGGCGGTATAAACACCCTTTTTCATATCGCGAAGATGCGCAGAGGCGCTGAGAACAAGCGGCCCTGTAAGTCCGAAATGAGTAAACATCATTTCACCGAAATCCTCAAAAGCCACCTTGCCGCTATCGTTTCGCACAACGGTAAGCTTAACATTTTTCAGCGAAAGTCCTTGCATTGCGGGGCATATTCTGCCGTCCTCAACTATAGGAACAAGCGAAGGAACAATGTCTGTGACGCTGTGTCCGAGTGCACTTGCCATTTTATATCCGTCTCCGTCAGAGCCTGTAAGAGGATATGACATTCCGCCTGTTGCAAGTATCACGGAATCGAATTCGTATTCGTCTTTTTTTGTTTTGACCCCGGTAACCCTGCCTTCCTTGGCAGTTATTTCGCAAGCTCGCTCGTAAACCACCCTGCAGCCGAGCTCAGAGCAGCGTTTTTTCATTGCATCCACAATGTCCTGTGCCTTATCCGAGACAGGAAAGACCCTCTTTCCGCGCTCTGTTTTAAGAGGTACACCCGCGCCCTCAAAAAAATCCTTTGTATCCTCGGAGGAAAAATTACTGAAAGCGGCATAAAGAAATCTTGGATTTCTCGGAATATTGGCAAAAAATTCGTCTCTATCCGAGTCATTTGTAACATTGCAGCGTCCCTTGCCTGTTATGCGGAGCTTTTTTCCCATGCGGTCTGTCTTTTCAAAGATAGTAACAGAAGCGCCAAGCTCTGCGGCCTTTATCGCCGCCATCATTCCCGCAGCACCGCCTCCGATAACGGCAACATTTACCGCATCAGAATTTGTCTTTGTTATATACATCGTATTCATCCCAAATAGTTTCAAGCTTTTTTAGCTGCTCGCTGAAGCTCTCCTGTCTTTCCCTTGCGACAGCAACTATAATTGCATTTATAATGCTGAGAGGAGCAACAAGAGAATCGACATAAGACACCATATCGCTCTCGGCTGTGAGAAGCTGATCGGCATATGCGGCAATGGGCGAGCGGCGACTATCGGTAAGGGCAATAACATCCGCCCCAACCTCCTTTGCATATTCAACAGCATTGATTATACGCTTTGAATATCGAGGGAAGCTGATGGCAATCATCGTGTCATCCTTTGAAAGATGCATTATCTGCTCAAACATCTCGCTTCCCGAGGTAGTCTGAACAAAGCGCACATTATCAAGCGCCATTCGCAGATTATAATTCAAAAATCCCGCAAGAGACGAAGAGGAGCGAACACCGATTATATATATATTCTTTGCATTGACTATCTTCTGAATAGCCTCGGCAAAGGAGGCTCTGTCAACACCCTCAAGGGTTCTTTTTATCTTCTCGGCATCCGACATGAGAACCTTTTCGAGAACATCTCCATCTCCGATAAGGCTGTTTGTCACCTCTATTCTCTGAACAGAGGTCAGCATATTGCGGATAAGCTCCTGAAGCGCCCTTTGAAACTCGGGATAGCCTTCAAATCCAAGCTCCGAGGCAAAGCGAACAACGGTAGATTCGGAAACTCCAACAAGTCCACCGAGCTTCGAGGCGGTCATATAAGCTGCCTTTTCATAATGCTCAAGAACATAATTTGCTATAAGCCTTTGCCCCTTCGAAAAGGCAGGCATCTGATTTTTTATGATCATCAAAAGGTCTCTTTTCATAACCTTCCTCCAAATCCGAATTCAGATTTCATTTCCATTTTATGTGTTTTCCGTATTTATGAAGTCCACGGCGCAAAAAATATCCGAGAACGCCGCAGGATATTATTTCACCGATAGCAACAGTAAGCATAAAAAAGGGCAATGTTCCCTCAATACCGTAAGCATAGGCCAGCACAAACGGAACTATCAGCGCATTTGCCGCAATGGGGGGAATAAAAGGTAAAAATTTGTACTTTTTTAGGAAATATGTTCCCAGCGCACCAATGAGGGTTGCAAGACTTCCGAAAATAATATCCCAGATAACGCATCCCGATATAAGATTTGATATCAGGCATCCGATAAAAAGCCCCGGAATTGCCGCACTTGTAAATATCGGCAGAATTGTCAAAGCCTCGGAAAAGCGCAGCTGAATGGCATAGTTTGCAAGCCCTAGGAAATTTGCAAGCATGGTGAGAACCACATAGAGCGCGGCAATGATAGCCGCCACGGTGATAAATTTTGTACCTTTGTTTTTCATTTGTTTTTCTCCTTTAGTTTTGTTTTAGGTGAGGAAGGTCTCGAACTCACCAATATTTAAAAGAACGCGTCAGGTGCGCTCCTTTTTTCCATAAAAGCAGATAATTGCCGCGGCAGCGCCCAAAATGAGCACAGCACCGAGGGAAATATATTCAAATGCTGATTCACTCGCATAAATAAATCCGTAAAACGGCGCTATTACAAAAGCGCAAAAAAGGGCAATGGCATTATATCCGATATCAAAAATCTCCATTGCAAAGCCATATAAAAAGCAGAACAGGGTCAAGAGAAAATAACCGAAGCAAAATGCGCCAACCATTCTTTTTGAGAGAATATGGGAAAACACCTCGACGCTGACAAAAAGCAAGAGAAAAAGTATCGTTCCCGCAAGGTTTTCGCTTGATTGCTCTTCGGATATCAGATTAAAAAAGGAAATGATAATGACCATCGAAACAAGGAATGAAATAATGAGTATATCCACCATCTTTTTTCTAAAAATCATCAAAATCACCGCCCCTACCGAAATATTTTATCACAAAAGGCTTTTTTTTTCAAGTACAAAAGCAAAATTTATTGACTTTTTACATTAAATGAGGTATAATTTTATAATAAATATCGGTAAGGAGGCCTGACAGATGAAATTACTTTTCAAGCAAAGGTTCTTTTCGTGGTTTGACAGCTATGATATATACGGCGAGGACGGCGAGACCATGTTCACCGTTGAGGGCAAGCTTTCGTGGGGACACAAGCTGCATATTCTCGACAAAAACGGAAACCATGTTGCAACTCTCAAAGAGCAAGTATTCACCTTTCTTCCTAGATTTTCAATATACATAGGCGAGGAATATATCGGCGAGATCGTAAAGGAATTCACATTTTTCAAGCCATCCTTCTCGGTTGATTTCATGGGATGGACGATCGACGGTGATTTCTTTGAATGGAGCTATGATATTTTTGAAGGCTCAAAAATGATCGCAAGCGTTCAGAAGGAGCTTTTTAACTTCACCGATACATATTCCATCGACATAAGCAACCCCGCAGACGCATTGCCCGCACTTATGGTGGTTCTTGCCATAGACGCGGTGAAATGCTCGCAAAAAAACTGATATAAGGAGCAGATCATGTTAGATAAAATAAAAAACGAAGCCGCGCTTGCGGCAAAGGAGCTGATCGCCGAGGCCAAGCTCAATGTGGGCGATATTCTCGTCATTGGATGCTCGTCCTCCGAGATCGTCGGCGAAAAGATAGGAAAGGGCTCAAGTCTTGAAGCGGCAGAGGCTGCTTTTGAAGCAATCTATGCAGAGACCGAAAAAGCGGGAGTATATCTTGCGGCGCAGTGCTGCGAGCATCTTAACCGCGCTATTATAATCGAAGCCGAGTGTGCCGAAAAATACGGTCTTGAGGAGGTTTGTGTCGTTCCGCAGCCAAAGGCGGGCGGTTCATTTGCCACAACAGCCTATAAGCGTTTTTCCTCTCCCGTTGCAGTTGAGACAATAAAGGCTCATGCAGGAATTGACATCGGCGGAACACTTATCGGTATGCACCTGCGTGCCGTTGCCGTTCCCGTCCGTCTCTCGATAAAGACCATAGGCGAGGCAAATATTCTCTGCGCACGTACACGCCCCAAATATATAGGCGGTGAAAGAGCACATTATTCGCTGTGAAAAGCTATCTGAATCCCCCAAAGAGGGTTGAAATAATACCGCCCCCCGTCATATGCGATCCGAATTTTGAAGAATTTACGGTATTTGACATAGAGACCACGGGGCTTGCAAGAACAAATGACATAATCGAGATAGGCGCGCTTAAGGTCAGAAATAAAAAAGTCGTCGAAAAATTCAGCACTCTCGTTCGTCCTCGCAAAAGCATTCCCTATCTCATAGAGGAAATAACGGGCATCGACAATCTGATGGTGCTGGATGCTCCGAGGATCGAGGAGGCTTTGCCGAAATTTCTCGATTTTATAGGTGACGATATCTTGCTTGGACACAATATCGTTTCCTTTGACAGCAAATTCATATGTCGCGAAGCCTCAGAACTTGGAATCAATCCGAAAAATCCGCTTTTCGACACTCTTACATATGCAAAAAGGCTGAAAAAAAGCGGCGTTCCGATGCCCGACAGTCTCAGCCTTGATGTTCTTTGTCAGTTATTCAAAATTGAGAGAAACGCCGCACACAGAGCCTATGACGATGCCCTTGCAAATGCAAAGGTATTCTTCCTTCTTAGTGCGCTGCATGAAAAATACCGCACCTAAACAGTCTTTTTCTTAAAGTGGGAATAAAGGATTTGAATTACCCCAAGAGCAAACACTGAATTTGACAGTGCGCCTCCCTGTGCAATAGAAGGTAACGGGGCAAAAACAGAAAGCGACGCAATGGATGGGTCTATGACCCTTACATACAGAAGCATTCCCAATGCCGATATAAGAGCTTGGGCTGCCTTGGCTGCAAAATACGGTACAAAGGATATTTCATCCTCTATGCAGATGGAAATTATCTGAAAATGTATCGACAAACCCGACCAGCCGCATATAAGCGCCGTTATCACCATTCCGAGGGCTCTGTTTTCTATCTCCGCAGCCATACCGACTGCCCCCGACATTTCAAAGAAGCCGTATATAAACGAGCTTACCGCGGGCCCCGGATGAAATCCCTCAAGAAGTGAAAAAAGCGCACCGACAAAGGAAGCAAAAAACAAAACAAGCGCGCAAACTCCTATCATTGATGAGGATGCCTCTGATATCACATTTGAAAAGCTTCTGACACCGAATGACGGCTTTTCCCCTCGCTCACACCCAATGGCTTTTTTCGGAAGAGGAAAGAATATCCTCATGAAAATGCCGATAAGAACGGCAGAGGCTATCTGGATAATATAAAGCGCCAGACCAAAGCGTGAATTTGCCCACAGCGCGCTGCCAACCGCACTTATGAGAAAAGCAGATCCGGGAATATTGGAAAAGGCAAGGAGATAGCTCATCTCCTCTCTGCTTATTCTTCCGTTTCTATACAGCTTATGAGCGGTGGAGGCACCGATGGGAAAGCCGCAAAGTGCCCCCATAAGAGGCGCGGCTGCCCCCTCTCCGCTTATTCCGAAAAGGAAATGCATGGGACGGGCAAGAAACGATGCGAGTATATCCGAGCATCCAAGCTCAACGAAAAGTCCCGAAAGCACCATAAAAGGAAAAAGCGAAGGGATTACCACACGCGAGCAAAGGGCAAGCCCTTCTCTCATATATGAAATGGCATCTGCCGAATTGCATATAAGAACAGTAAAGATGCAAAGCGAAAGCATAAGAAACAGAATTGCAGATATTCCTCTGCTTTTTAAGGTCATAGCGTGCCCCTCCCCGGCATAGAATATTTTGAAAACACTAAATTCTATGCGGAGGGTGACAGCAAAAATGAAAAAGAAAGAAAAAAACCGTGAGCGGATTCCGCTTTCGCTGAAATTATGCGAAAGATTCGATCTGCCGACCGATATCCGCGCCTCACTTTCAATGGAGATCACTGGAAACAGTGAGGCTGTCATATGGGGATGCAGGTCTATTCTCGTGTATACCGAGGAGCTTATCCGTCTTGAAACGAGGGAAAAGGATATCGTGATCGAGGGCGAAGGACTCGGCTGTCCCGCATACGGAGGTGGAAGCATCGTCATCTCGGGGCGCTTCAGGCGCATCTCATACGAGGAGAAAACGACCCATGGCAATATCCGTTAAGCTTAAAAACCTTCTCCTTGGCCACTGTACCCTCTCGGTAGATGAAAAAAGCTCCCATTCTCTGATAAATGCCTGCATAAAATGCGGCATTTCATATGAAAAAGCCAAAATGTCAGATGGCAAGCTTCTCTTAAAAACCTCTCTTTTTTCTGCAAAAAGGCTCAAAAGCATTCTTCATGAGTCGGGAACGGAATTTGAGGAAAGAAGCGGCGGTCTCCCCATATTTCTCCTTAAATACAAAAACCGATACGGTATTGCGGCGGGAGCGCTGATATTTTTTCTCATCAATTTTTTCGCTCCCATGTATGTCTGGGATATAAGAGTAAGCGGAAACAGCACCATAACCGAAGCGCAGGTGAAAGACGAGCTTTCGGCTGTGGGCTTTGACCTTGGCTACAGGATAGGCAAGGAGGATGTTGACAAAATTACAAACGCAGTCCTTTTAAGCTCCGACAAAATCGCTTGGATGGCGATAAATATGAACGGAAGCGTTGCTTATGTTGAGATCCGCGAAAAGATAGGAGAGATAAAGGAATTTGACACCGATGCTCATGCCTATTCAAATGTAGTTGCCTCGCGAGACGGTGTGATCGAGCGGGTCGAAGTCCTTCGCGGAAAAAGCGCAGTGGAGGCGGGACAGAGCGTTACGGCGGGTGACCTGCTCATAAGCGGAATTATCGAAAGCACCCATGGAGAGGTCAGATTTGAAAATGCCATCGGCAGAGTTTACGCCACCACAAGCAGGAATTTCTCGGTAAAAATACCTCTCGTATATGAAAGAAGGATACTCTCGGATGCTGTCTGCACCGCGAAAACCCTCAAATTTTTCTCGGAGAAGATAGATATTTTCAAAAAAGACGAAAATTCCGATAAAAGCTGTGTTACAATAAAGGAAGAAAGCACATTTTCTTTTTTCGGACTTCCCTCTCTCCCCATCGGAATAATTTCCGAAAGCGAGAGGCAATATAAAACAGTGAGCGCCACACACTCATACGAGGAGGCCTCAGAAATTGCATTTTTTGAGCTTCGTTCGCTCATCGAAAAGGAGCTTCCCGATGCCGAGCTTCTTGAAAAAACGATAAAAACAGAAATGACAGACGAGGAATTTATAATTTCCTGTCAAATCATCTGTCTTGAAAACATTGCAAAGGACTTGCCCATTGGCAATACAGAATAAATAAAAAACGGAGTATATATGCAAAAGCTTATAAGATTTACATCTTACGAAACCATAGCAAAAATTTTCGGCAGCTACGATGTCAATGTCAGACTCATTGAAAAGCGCCTCGGCGTTGACATCGGAAGCCGCTCGGATTCGGAGGGAGACGGAATTCTCATCGACGGAGATGAAAGCAACGTCATAAAAGCAGAAAAAACAATCAAATATCTGGCAAGGATAGCGGCGGCATCTGCCGATATCAGTGACAGCCAGGTGAATTATGTTCTCGACATGGTGGAGGACGGAAAAGAGGGTGAGCTTGCCGCCATCGGAGACGATTGCATCTGCATCACCACAAGAGGAAAGCCGATAAAGGCAAAAACTCTCGGTCAAAAGCAGTATGTTGAGGCGATAAAAAAGAACACGATAGTCCTTGGAGTCGGGCCTGCGGGTACGGGAAAGACCTTCCTTGCTGTGGCAATGGCGGTAAAAGCCCTTCGGGACAAGCAGGTAAACAGAATTATTTTAACAAGACCTGCGGTGGAGGCAGGCGAAAAGCTCGGTTTTCTACCGGGAGATCTTCAGAACAAGATAGACCCATACCTTCGCCCCCTTTACGATGCCCTTTACGAGATGATGGGCGCAGAAAACTACCAAAGGCATCTTGAAAAGAACACCATCGAGGTGGCACCGCTCGCCTATATGCGAGGAAGAACCCTTGACGATTCCTTCATCATCCTCGACGAAGCGCAGAATGCAACTCCCGAGCAGATGAAGATGTTTCTGACCCGTCTCGGCTTTGGCTCAAAGGCGGTGGTAACAGGTGACCTTACCCAAACAGACCTTCCCTTCGGCAAAAAGAGCGGTCTTGCGGAGGCGGTAAAGATCCTTGGCGGAATTGAGGACATTGCCATCCACAGCTTTACAGACCGCGATGTGGTTCGACACAGGCTTGTGCAGAGGATCATCCTTGCATACGACAAATACGAAAGAAAAGCCGCCGAGAAGGCAGCGGAAAATAAAAATCAGCGCTCTTTCAGAGTGAATAAATAAGAGAGGTATAAAAATGGAGCTTAAAATATATTTTGAAAATCAGCAGGACAAGGAAAAGGTGGATTATGACCTTAAAATACTTCTTCGCCATGCAATAATCGAAACGCTTGAATACGAGGGACATGATAAGGTAACAGAGGTTTCCATCACTTTCACCGATAACGAAAAAATTCACGCACTTAATAAGCAGTACAGAGATGTTGACCGCCCCACAGATGTTCTTTCCTTCCCTCTCCTTGATGCTGAGGGCGAGGACGACGGTTTCACCCCAATGCCCCCCGAGCTTGAAACAATGCTTGGTGACATTGTCCTTTCCCTTGAAAAGGCAAGAGAGCAGTCGGAGGAATTCGGACACAGCTTCGAGCGCGAGGTTGCCTTCCTCACAGTTCATTCCATGCTTCATCTTCTCGGCTATGACCATGAAAAATCCGAGGCGGATGATGCTGACATGAGACTTCGCCAGAGAATCATTATGAACAAGCTTGGCTTATAAGGAGAAACGAAAATGAAAAAAACAGGATTTATAGCAATCGTCGGCAGACCTAATGTGGGCAAATCCACTCTTATGAACGCAATTCTCGGTGAAAAGGTTGCCATCGTTTCAAGCAAGCCACAGACCACAAGAAACAGAATTATCGGCATCCACACGGTTGGCGAAAATCAGTTTGTTTTCCTTGACACCCCGGGTATGCATTCCCCAAAAAACAAGCTGGGCGACTTTATGATGGGTGCGGCAAACAGCTCGATGCGTGATAGTGACGCGGTGATTCTCGTCATCGAAGCAGGCAAGCCTGTTACAAATGTTGAGGAGAATGTCATCTCCTATATCAAGAACACAGGAGCTCCTTCTATCATCGCCATCAACAAAACCGACCTTACAGATGCAGTTACCGTTGCGGAAACCATAAAAACATATGCCGCGCTTCACGATTTTGACGCATTTGTCCCAATGGCGGCAAAGAAGGGTGCGGGTGTTGATGCAGTTCTCAAGGAATGTGAAAAATTCCTTGGCGAAACCGAGGTATTCTTCTTCCCCGAGGACATTGCAACAGACCAGCCCGAGCGAGTTCTTGCGGCAGAGATAATAAGAGAAAAGATTCTCCGTACTCTTAACAAGGAGGTTCCCCACGGAACAGCTGTTGTAATCGAAGAATTCAAGGAAGAGGGCAAGCTCATAAGAATAAGAGCCGAGATCTTCTGCGAAAAGGCATCCCACAAGGGAATTATCGTTGGCAAGGGCGGTGAGGCGCTCAAGCTCATCGGAACAAGAGCAAGACAGGATCTTGAAAGAATACTCGGAGCAAAGGTATATATCAATCTTTGGGTAAAGGTAAAGGAAAATTGGCGCGACAGCGTTGCCGCCGTCAGCAATTTCGGATATAAGCCCGAAGAATAAGCAAGAGGTAAAGGGGGATCGAAGGAATGGTTTACAGTACAGATGGACTTGTTCTGCGAGAAATTGCCATTGGCGAGCATGATAAGATCCTCACCCTTTTGACCCCAACAGACGGAAAAATAACAGTTTCCGCCAAAGGTGCGCGCTCCTCACGCTCAAAAACAGGCTCCGCAACCAAGCTCTTTACATATGCAAATTTTGAGATATACAAAAAGGGAGAAAACAGATATATAAAGGACGCGTCAATAACAGAGCCCTTCTTCGGTCTATCCGAGGACATTGAAAAAATGGCGCTTGCCTCATATCTATGCGAGGTAGCCTGCGACATAACGGGCGAGGGTGTTTCATCGGTGGATATTATGCGAATGACCCTCAATTCCTTCTATGCACTCTCAAAGGGGCTTTATCCCCTCCCCATAATCAAGGGTGTTTACGAAATAAGAGCCGCAGGCTTTTCGGGATATGTTCCCGATCTTGACGGCTGCTCTGTTTGCTCGGAAAAGATAACAAAAAGCGGTATGCTCGATGTTATGAACGGCTGCATATACTGCGAAAAATGCGCCGAAAAGCACTTAAAGGATGCCGAAAAGGAAATGTACGCGCATCCCGAGCTTGCGGAGAGGATAGTCTATTGCCGCCTTACTCCAAATACGGTGGCGGCGCTTCGGTATGCACTCTTTTCACCGAGCGCAAAGATGTTTTCATTTGAGCTGAAGGAAAAGGACGAGCTTTCCTTTTTCTCCCATGCCTGCGAAAAATATCTTCTCCATCATCTGGAGCGAGATTTTAACACCTTGAGCTTTTACAAATCGTTATTTAATTAAACTGACCAAAGGTAAAAATATGAAAATAAGCGAAAAAACACTTAAAACGCTGGAATTTGACAGAATACGCGAAATGCTCGCAGACTGCGCCCTGACCGAGGGTGCAAAGGCTCTTGCCCTGCGCCTTGAGCCATCCGACGATGCTGATATTATTCTGCGAAAGCAGCGATACACCTCGGATGCAAGAGATCTTATGGATATAAAGGGACTTCCTCCCTTTGGTGCTGTCCACGATATGGGCGATATATGCGAGCGAGCCGAAAAGGGCTCTGCGCTCAGTCCCCGTGAGCTTCTTTCTGTGGCGGGAATACTCCGCTCCTCCAGAATGCTTCTCGATTATATCCGAAATAACAAAACCAAGGATACATCTCTTGACGATATCTTTGAGCGCCTTATGCCCTCAAAGCCGACAGAGGACAAGATAACAAGGGCTATAATCTCCGAGGACATGATTGCAGACGAGGCAAGCCCCGCACTCGGTGATATCCGCAGAAAAATGCGAATGGCTTCGGGAAAAATAAAGGAAGCTCTGCAAAAATACGTCAGCGGCTCCCATTCAAAATTCCTGCAGGAAAATATCGTCACAATGAGGAACGGCAGATATGTTGTTCCCGTAAAGGCCGAGCATAAGAACGAAATAAAGGGACTTCTTCATGATTCCTCGGCATCGGGCGCAACTCTCTTTATCGAGCCTATTGCGGTTGTTGATGCAAACAACGAGCTTCGCGAGCTTGAATCAAAGGAGCAGCATGAAATAGACCGTATCCTCTATGAGCTTTCGGGCGAGGTCTCAAAGCTTTCATACAGCCTTAATCTAAACTATAAAAATATAACCGAGCTTGCCTTCATCTTTGCCTGCGCCTCCCTCTCCGAAAGGCTTGATGCAATAAGACCAAGGCTCTCGGGCGACCGCACTATGATGCTTACAAAAGCAAGGCATCCTCTCATCCCAAAGGACAAGGTGGTGCCCATCGATGTTCGCATAGGCGGAGATTTTGACACGCTTGTTATAACAGGACCGAACACGGGCGGTAAGACAGTTACACTCAAAACCCTCGGTCTTTTTGCGCTGATGGCGCAGTCGGGACTTCATATCCCCGCAGAAGAGCCGTCGAGCATATGCGTTTTTGATAAAATTCTTGCCGATATCGGCGATAAGCAGAGCATCGAGCAATCACTCTCAACCTTCAGCTCACATATGGTAAATATCGTTTCTATCGTAAATGAGAGAACGGAAAATTCCCTTGTGCTCTTTGACGAGCTTGGGGCGGGTACAGACCCCATTGAGGGTGCGGCGCTTGCAATTTCGGTTATAGAGGACATAAGAGAAGCAGGCGCGCTCTGCGCCTCCACCACCCACTATGCGGAGCTTAAGGCATACGCCCTTGAAACAGAGGGGGTTTGCAATGCCTCCTGCGAATTTGATGTAAGCACGCTAAAGCCCACATATAAGCTTATAATCGGCACTCCGGGAAAGTCAAATGCCTTTGCGATTTCCGAAAAGCTTGGACTTCCCACCCGTATCCTCGACAAAGCAAAAGAAGCGGTAAGCTCGGATAACAAACGCTTTGAGGATGTTATCGAAAAGCTTGAGATAAGCCGAATCCAGATGGAAAAGGCACGAGAGGAAGCAGAGCAGATGCGCTCTGATTATGAAAAATTCAAGGAAGAATCGGAAAAGATAATAAGCCGCCGCCTTGCCGAAAGCGAAAAGGAAACAGAAAAGGCAAAAGAAAAGGCCGCGGCAATGATCCGCAGCGCAAAGGCTTCAAGCGACTATATTCTTGAGGAGATGACCAAGCTGAAAAAGCAAAGGGATGCAGAAAACCTTGGCGAGCATCTCATAGCAGCAAGAAAAAATGTAAGGGAGCATCTTAAAGAGAACAAAAATAAATTTGACCCCATAGAGGAAAAGACCAACGAAGAATATGTGCTTCCAAGACCTCTCAAAAAGGGCGATGAGGTCCTTATCGTCAGCATTGGCAAAAAAGGCTTTATTCTTGACGATCCCGCAGGCAAGGATCAGGTGAATATCCAGGCAGGAATCCTTAAAACAAGGGCAAAAATAAGCGATCTGCAGCTTATTGAGGGCACGGTTACAATAACAGATGCAGAGAAAAAACAGAAAGCAGTGAACGATTATAAGCTCACCGTCAGCCGCAATTTCAGAAGCGAGGTAGATCTTCGCGGAATGATGGGTGACGAGGCTTGGTTCGTTGTTGACAAATATCTTGATGAGGCACTTGTTGCGGGAATCCATTCCGTCCGCCTCATCCACGGAAAAGGCACGGGAGCGCTCCGTAAGGCTCTTTGGAATTATCTTAAAGGCGACAAACGAGTTGCCGCATATAAAACCGCCGAATACGGCGAGGGCGACTTCGGTGTTACTGTTGTAGAACTTAAATAAGTAAAATAAAGAATAGGAGTAAAGAAACATGAAAGAACTGAAAATGCTTGGAATAGACCTTGGCGCATCAAGCGGAAGAGGTATAGTCGGATCATTTAACGGAGAAAAATTGACTCTCATCGAAAATCACCGTTTTTTAAATGAACCTGTGATACAGAATGGAAAATTCAGCTGGGACATCCTCAGAATATTCCATGAAATTAAAAATTCAATAAGAAAATGTGTTCTTGATGGCGATGAGATAGCCACCATTGGCATTGATACATGGGGAGTTGACTACGGTCTGCTTGATAAAAACGGACATTTGATCTCAAACCCCGTTCATTACCGCGATGCGAGAAATGACGGCATTGAGGAATATGTGGACAAAATCTGCCCCCTCTCCGATATCTATTCAAAAACAGGCATACAGTCGCTTAATTTCAACACCATTTATCAGCTTGCGGCAGAGCAGAAATTCAATCCGGGACTTCTGGATTATGCAGATAAAATGCTCTTCGTCCCCGACCTTCTCGGCTATTTCCTTACGGGCGAGATGGCAACCGAATATACGATAGCTTCAACAGGTGCAATTCTTGATGCAAAGAACAAAAATTATGCCTTTGAGCTTCTCGACAAGCTGGGAATTCCGAGAAAATTATTCTCCGATATAGTAGCTCCCGGTCACACCCTTGGCGCACTTTTGCCGCAGGTTATCGAAGAAACGGGAAAGACCAATGCAAAGGTCGTTAAAATCGCTTCTCATGACACTGCAAGCGCAGTTATGGCTGTTCCCTCAAAGGAGAAAAGCTTCATTTACATAAGCAGCGGAACATGGTCTCTCATGGGAACAGAGCTTCGCTCCCCCATCATCACGGAGGAGGCTTCAAGGCTTGGCTTTACAAATGAGGGCGGCGTCAATGACACCATCAGATTCCTTAAAAACATCATGGGTCTCTGGCTCATTCAGGAATCAAGAAGACAGTGGAAGAGAGAGGGCACGGAATATTCCTTTGGCGATCTTTCAAAGCTTGCCCTTGAGGCAGAGCCGAGAAAGTGCTTCATCAATCCCGATGACAAGCTCTTTGCACCTCCCGGCAATATGCCCGAGAGAATCGTTGCATACTGCAAAAAGACAGGTCAGAGAGCACCCGAGAGTGTTGGCGAGATAGTTCGCTGCATTCTCGATAGCCTTGCGCTGAAATATAGAAATACTGTTGAGTCCATCGCAGCATTTATGCCCGAAAAGCCTAAAGCTATCCATGTTGTGGGTGGCGGCTGTCAGGACAAGTTGCTCTGTAAGCTGACCTCGGACGCAATCGGACTTCCCGTTTATGCAGGCCCTGTTGAGGCAACAGCCATCGGTAATATTTCAATGCAGGCTATTGCACAAGGCGAGCTTAAGGACGTTTCCGAGGCAAGAGAGCTTATCTCTCGCTCCATCGAGCTTGATACATATGAGCCTACCATGGCAGACAAAGCCACTTGGGACGAGGCTTACGGAAAATTCATTAAACTTCTGTAGTATAATAATATATCTACAAGGGTTGAGCATGTTTGATGCTATTCTGTTTTGTTTTTTCTTGGGCAGTTATCCTTTTCGCACCTTTCGCAGCTTTCGGGAAAATTATATATAACAACACAACATATAATCGCATTCGTCACAGCAACATTCAATGCGTTTGCCGTTTTTATCAAAATGCTCGCCGTTTCCAAGGCAATCCTTACCACCGTTGCCCGGAGTTAATTCTATTCCTGTTATATCAATTATCATTTCTTTTCTCCTTATATCTCCGGATAAAAATAAAAGTGCGCAGCCGAAGCTACGCACGAAAAACGCATAACTCCGTTTACTGCGACATAAATCAACTTTCTATACAATCAACAACAAGTGTACAAAAAGGGAGCATACATTTTTACCTGATGATAAAAATATACACTTTTGTTAATTGCAATATTTGATTTATGTCGCATGATTATTATACCACATAGAATCGTATTTGTAAAGAAGTTTTTTAAAAAACTACAAATAGGATTTTATCGGTGTGTCGAAGACGCAATTTGTAGGGGCGATCCTTCGCCTGTTCGCTAAATTCCAATTTAAAAGTTACGAAAAAATATCGTATTATATTTTATCGGCAATTTCATCACGAAGTCTGCCGATGATCCTCTTTTCAAGCCTCGAAATATAGGATTGAGAAATGCCGAGGGCATCCGCAACCTCCTTTTGGGTCATTTCTTCTCTGCCGCCGAGACCGTATCTCATCTCGATTATTATCCTCTCCCTTTCGTCAAGGCGAAGCACTGCATCACGAATGAGCTTTCGCTCCTCCTGGGCTTCGATCTCATCGGAAATATTCTCCTCATCGCTTCCGAGAGTGTCCGAGAGAAGCAGCTCGTTTCCGTCCCAATCAACATTCAGCGGCTCGTCGATGGACATTTCACATCTTGAATTCGCCCTTTTTCTTATGTACATGAGAATTTCATTTTCAATGCATCTTGAAGCATATGTGGCAAGCCTTATATTCTTGTCCGATCTGAAGGTATTTATCGCTTTGATAAGTCCCAGAGTTCCGATGGAGATAAGATCCTCAATGCCGATGCCCGTATTCTCAAATTTCTTTGCAATATATACCACAAGGCGCAGATTTCGCTCCACAAGCAGGACTCTTGCTTCCTCGTCATCCTCCAGACGCATTATGACCTCACATTCCTCCTCGGGTGTCAGCGGCGGCGGCAAAACATCGGGGCCGTTTATATAAAATACCCCCTTGCCATCTGAATTAAGCAGATAACTATAAGCCCTTCTGAGCATTATACAGCTTCGTTTCAGACTCTCACCAATAGTTTTTTTCACGGTATTTCCTCCTCTTTTTATGTATTATATAAAATAATCTGCAGAGACGATCGCCTCTATTCTTCTGTCCTTCATGTCCTCCTTTGAAAGAGCGATGAGAACATCTATCTGCTTTGTATCCCCCTCATATTCGAGCGTCACCTCGTCGGGGCAAAAGGCAGCAAGCATCCCCTCTCCCGCAGCCGTTCTTACAGGGATAAGACGAAAGCTTTTTGCCACGTTCTCGGGAAGCGACGAAAAATCCCCCATCGAGAGAGAGGGAACGAGCTGGCTGCCCCTTTTTCTGTCGATGACTACAACATCCTTGCCACCGATGGGGTCCTTCAGCATATTTCCACTGTCACTTATGGCTTCAAGAGTCATTTTTCGGTTACCAAGCCTTATGGAAAGCCTTCCAAAGCGTGCTCTTCCGCTTTTTCCGATGATGTCACTGCCAACCATTGTGGCAAATCCGCTGAGAAGCGCCACAAAGCCGAAAACCCAAAGGGAAAGATCCTCCCTCCCCGCTTCAATATCGGGAATAGAACGGTTGAAAAGTGAAAATATTGCCGTCATTGCCCCGCCGAGCATTGATGAAACAACAAAAAATGTCACGGTATATAAGGGCATACGGCGAAATCTCTTCGGACTTTTTTCAAGAAACGCCGTCATGCACATCACAAAGCAAACAAAAATATCAAATAAAAAGGCAATGATGCCCTTTTCTCCTACGCCGAGAGACACCACAGAATAAATCCCCCCCATCGCAGATGCCGAGCAGATCCTTATAAGCTTTGCCTTTTGGCGAAGTATTCTTGAGACCATGTAAAAGGTCAAAAAATCCATGCTGAAATCTATAAGAAACAGCAGATCGGCATAAACTACGGTGTTCATTTTGTACCACCTCCCTCATGGCATATAAATATTATATTCTTTTTCGGACAAGAAATATGTCACAATAGAGCATCGAAAGGGAGAAATTTATCTTCAAAATATGCTAAATTCCCAAAAAAACGAATTTTTTAAACTTTTTTTCAAAAAGCTCTTGCATTTTTCTCCGAGATGTGGTATCATATGTATCTGTAAAGGTATGTACTGCGTTACCGCACCCTCTCAGGCGGTCTCGCATCCTAATTAAAAAATGTTTATTAAAGGGAGGTGAATGATATGCCGAATATCAAATCCGCAAAGAAACGTGTAAAGGTTACAGCTACTAAAACTCTCCAGAACAAGGCTTTCCGTACAGCTCTCAAGACAGAGATGAAGAAGTACGAGGCAGCACTTGCAGGTGGTGACAAGGCAGCAGCAGAGGCAGCTTATAAGGCAGCTGTTAAGAAGATCGACAAGGCAGCATGCCGTGGTATCATCCATAAGAATGCAGCCGCTCACAAGAAGAGCCAGTTTACAAAGAAGCTTGCTTCTATGTAATTAAAGCAAAAAGAAATCGGACGGCAACTTGCGAATGCCGTCCTTTTTCTTTCTTGAAAGGAGTTTTATAGATATGATTTATAAGGACATATGCGAGCTCGTTGGAAAAACACCGCTTTTTGAGCCTGCCAATCTCGAAAAAAAGCATGGCTCATGCGCAAATGTGTTTTGCAAGCTTGAATACCTAAATCCCGCAGGAAGCATAAAGGACAGAGCTGCCCTTTCAATGATACTCGATGCCGAAGAAAAGGGACTCCTTTCCGCGGGAGCGACAATAATCGAGCCTACCAGCGGAAATACCGGCATAGGCCTTGCCGCAATTTCCGCTTCAAGAGGATATAAGGTGATTTTGACAATGCCCGATACCATGAGTGAGGAAAGAAGGCTTCTTCTTGCCGCATACGGCGCAGAGATAGTCCTTACCCCCGGCGCGGATGGCATGGCAGGCGCAGTGAAAAAAGCAGAGGAGCTGAAAAAAGAAAATCCCGGCAGCTTTATCCCGGGACAGTTCGAAAACAGCGCAAATGCAAAGGCTCATTTCGACACAACGGGACCCGAAATTTTCGATGATCTTTGCGGAAAGGTCGATATTATAGTTGCAGGCGCAGGAACAGGCGGCACTATAACAGGTCTTGCAAAATTCTTTAGGAAAAAGAATATCGGAACTGAAATAATCGCCATCGAGCCTGCATCGTCACCACTCATATCGGAGGGAAAAAGCGGCGCACACGGACTTCAGGGCATCGGCGCGAATTTCATCCCTTCCCTGCTTGATCTTTCGCTTATAGACAGAGTTGTGAAGGTCACAGAGGATGAGGCATATGCCGCCGCAAGAGAGCTTGCAAGGGAAGAAGGTATCCTTACGGGTATCACCTCGGGCGCGGCACTTCATGTTGCTCTTTCTCTTGCTTCTCTAAAGGAGAACGAGGGAAAAAATATCGTCTGCATCCTCCCGGATACCGGCGACAGATACCTTTCAACACCGCTTTATAAATGATTTTCAAATAGGAATTTGTCTTTGGCTTCCCCTTGAGGGGAAGCTCCCGCAGAGCGGGTGATGAGGTGTTTTTCGAAAGGTTAAAACTCTTTATTTTTCATCATTTTTGCTTTGACACCTCATCCGTCAACTGCGTTGACACCTTCCCCTCAAGGGGAAGGCTAAGAGCCCGACAAATTTCTATTTATATTCCATTTGGTCAAGGCAAGCCTTGGCTTTTTTTATGCCCTTTCATTGGCAAAAGCACTTTTAATTATCATTGCAAGAATCGGTCCGATTATCATTCCGAAAAAACCAAGAAGCTTGTATCCTGCATATATTGAAAAGAGCGTGAGGAGCGGATGTATTCCGAGACTTCCGCCGACTATCTTTGGCTCTGCTATCTGTCTTACAACCGTTACACAGGCATAAATTATGAGAAGTCCTATTCCTAGATAATAATTTTCCGATATCAGCACCACCGTAGCCCAAGGAATGACTATTCCGCCAACTCCAAAAACGGGCAGTATATCAATCAGTGCAATAAGCGCGGCAAGCAAGAGTGCATAATCTATTCCGAGAATACTGAATCCGATAAAAAGCTCCCCGAATGTCATAAGAAGCAAAAGGAAATACGCCCTTAAATATTTGAGAGCAGTTCCCGTTATTCCTCTCCTTAATGAAACAAGCTTTGCAGCAACAGATGGCGGAAGTATTTTCTTAACAGAGGAATGAATTCCCCCAAGATCTACCGAAAAATAGAAGCCCGAAATGAGGGTCACTATTATAAAAAGCATAAACGAGGGTATCGCCCCCGCAACAGCGCCGAGCCATATCGGCAATCTTGCGCCAAGGTTTTCGGCAATATCACCTATCATTTTTCCAACAAAAGCATCTATCTTGTCCCTTAGGGTATAAGCATCCTCGCCCCATCCGAGTCCGTCAAAAAAAGGTATGTGCTCTGTTATGCTCTGGGCAAAATCAAGAGCATTTCCAATGAGTCCATAAAGCTCCTCCGAATCCTCCACAAGCCTTTCAAGCAGTCTTTGTGCCTCGCTCATCAGTCGGTCAAATATAAGAATGATGAGCAAAACCGCGGCAAGAACAAGGGCAATAAAAAGCATGACGGAAATTATCCTCTGCGGCTTTTCTTCCTTCCCCGCAAGCTTACCCGCAAGGGGCGAAATCGCCATTGCCACCGACCAACCGATAAAAAACGGGAGGAGTATGGAAAATCCGTATTTAAAAAACAAATAAATTGCAAGCACCCCGAAGGAAATGCAGATAAGTATCGCGGCAAGTCCCGTGGCTCTTTTCTCAAGTCTTTCGTATTTCATTTTCATCACCCATCAAATTATACGCAAAAAAAGTGCCTGACTTTCAAAATAAAAAAAGATTTCGGTTGACATTTCTTTTATAATATGGTAAAATGGATAAGTATTTTGTCGAAAAATACCAAAGGGGGGTGAACAATGAAAAAATATGTCTTGATTTTCTTTATTTTGATTGCTTTAATAATTTTTTCATCATGTGAAAGCTCTCAGGTATCCTCCGATACCGAAAGCACAGCACCGCCCGAAACCACCGCTCCCATAACAGAAACCGAAGCTGCTACGGAAACAGAAGCTCCCGAAACCGAGCCGATATATGATTTCACAACAGACCCTGCTCTTTATGAGGAGGACCTCGAAGCGGAAGCTGCTTTAAATAACAAAAAAGCTCTTCCCTTTAACCTTGAAGGAGAGCTTCGCTCTGCAACGGGAACTGCACTCAATATAATTGTGGAATGGGATGCCGTGAGAAAGGAAGGCGAAGATTTCGTTACACTCACTCTCGACCTTGCCATTGAACACAAAGCAATAAATGCCAACTATTTTCCCGGAATCATGAAGGTAAACGGCGAGGAATTTTATTTCATGTCGCCATTTTATCAGTATAATTCATCAAGACTCACCCGCGAGTGGCTCTGCCCCGCAGAGGTAAAGATACCTCTTAGCGCGGGCGAGAGCAAATTTGTCGATATTTCCGTCAGTTGGGATTTCGTCGGCAAGGCTTATGGCAGAAGCTATGAAGGCTTTACCCTTGAAGGTAAAATTCCGCTCGGTGAAAAATACGCTTCCCTTAAAAGCAGTGTAAATTATGAGCTTGAAAATATTCTCCAGCGCCCCGAGCTTCCCGAGGGCTGCGAGGTCACATCACTTGCAATCCTTTTGAAGCATCTCGGATTTGATATTACACATACATATCTTGCAGATAATTATCTTGAGCAGGGCGAGGTGGGCAAGACCGACTTCTATGAAAAAAATCTCGGGAATCCGAGAGAAGAGGGCAAAAGCTGGGGTTGCTATGCACCTGTCATCGTGAAAACCGCAAACAAATATCTCTACGATATGGAGAGCTATTACAGAGCTTATGACTATACGGGATATGATGTCTCCGAGCTTTATCATCAGCTCTCAATGGGGCACCCCGCCATCGTTTGGGTCACTATGAATTTTGCTGAGCCATATCTTAAAAGTCCTTGGAAAATTGGCGAAAAAACTTTTTGGTGGAAATACCCGCTCCATTGTGTTGTAATTTCGGGATACGATTTTGAAAACGGCACTGTGACTATCACAGACCCGCTAAAAAATCAGCCCGTGACAATCGATATCGAAACATTCGAGCTGCGATATAAGCAGATGGAATCGCAGGCAGTTGTAATCAAGATGAGCAAGCCTATCAAATAATAAAATGGGACTGAGTCTTTTCGGCTCAGTCCCATCAGTGTTTTTATCCAAAAACAGAAACCGATTTACAATATAAAAAATCAAAATTGCAATGGTAAAAAAACTCGATTTGGGTTATAATTATTATGATAAGCTGTATTTTGCGGCAAAAATGAAAAATTGTATATATAAAACGGAGGAAATCTATCATGAAAATGACTCTCAGATGGTTTGGTACAGGCTATGACAGCGTCACACTCGATAAAATTCGTCAGATTCCCGGCGTAAAAGGAGTTATCACAACTCTTTACAGCACAAAGCCCGGTGAAGTTTGGACAAGAGAAGCTATCCGCGCGCTCAAGGAAGAGGTTGAGGCTGCGGGACTTGAGATCAGCGGTATCGAAAGCGTTAACATCCATGACGATATCAAGATCGGTCTGCCCACAAGAGACCAGTATATAGAAAACTACATAAAGACACTCGAAAACCTTGGTGAAGAGGGTATCAAGATGGTCTGCTACAACTTCATGCCCGTTTTCGACTGGACAAGAACAGACCTTGCAAAGCCCCGTCATGACGGCTCAACAGTTCTTTCCTACGATCAGAATGTTGTGGATTCCATTGATCCCCAGGTATTCTTTAACCAGACAGACGCAAACTCCAACGGATTTGTTATGCCCGGATGGGAGCCTGAAAGACTTGCACACGTTAAGGAGCTTTTCGATGCTTACAAGAATGTAACAGAGGAAGACCTTTTCAACAATCTCGTATATTTCCTCAAGGCTATCATGCCCACCTGCGATAAATACGATATCAATATGGCGATCCATCCCGATGATCCCGCATGGCCAGTATTCAACCTGCCAAGAATCATCACAAATAAGGAAAATATCCACAGAATGCTGAAGGCTGTTGACAATCCTCATAACGGTCTCACACTCTGCACAGGATCTCTCGGAACAAATCTTGATAACGATATCCCCGATATCATCCGCTCGATGCCTGGCAGAATCCACTTTGCTCACGTTCGCAACCTCCAGCATTGGATACCCGGCAAGCTCTTCGAGGAGGCTGCTCACCTTTCAAGCGACGGTACGTTTGATATGTATGAGATCATGAAGGCGCTTCACGATATCGGCTTTGAAGGACCTATCCGTCCCGACCACGGAAGAACGGTTTGGGGCGGGGTATGTATGCCCGGCTACGGTCTCTATGACAGAGCGATGGGCGCTTGCTACCTTAATGGTCTTTGGGAAGCAATCGAAAAATCAAGTAAGTAATTTTGAATATATAAAGGCTGAGCCGTTGGCTCAGCCTTTTGTGTTTTAAGATGATAAACAGGGATTTAGCGTGATGTTTATTATACCCCGATGCTTCGCATCGCTCCTGCGGAGTTCGACTCACAATTCGCCAAGGCGATTTGTCTCTCTCCGGGTGACACAACACTGCTTATCAGAGGTAATTGTTCGCAGATCCCTCGACAAGTTCGGGATGACCCGAGGGGGGAAAATTTATGATGACGTGAAATTATCTGTTGCTTCACGTATAAAAATTAGCAAACGATCTCAACGAGTCATCCTGAGCGCAGCGTAGCGAAGCCGAAGGATCTACGAACGCTAAAGGAGGACTTTTAATAGGGATTTGTCTTTAGATTTAAAAATCCCCCATTTACTTTAAAAGCTCATCATATGTTGTATCAAGAATATCTTTTATAGCCTTAAGCTGGCTCGCATAGATATGCTGGATTCCTCTTTCGATTTTTACAAGAGATTCACGCGTGATCTCAATGCCCTTAAGCTGCATTTCGCGAACCATATCTACTTGCTTCATATGTTTCCCTTTTCTGATTCTTTTGATATTTGCACCAATAAATATCCCATCTTGTTTTATTTTCTGCTCTTCCATAATAAACCTCGCAAAAAAGAACTAATATTAGCACTTTCTACTTGATTATATATTTATTATGTGTTATAATGGGACTGATATGAGTCCATTTTTGTTTTTTAAGGAGAAAAATATGATTATTGATGTTACAGGAATTATCCTCACCCCCGGAAACCACGGAAAAGACTGTCTCGGAAACGGAAAGCATTACGATGAAAATGGCAACCCGCTTGATCTTTGTTGTGACGAGTGTGATTATCTGATGTGCTGTTTTAATGATGATTGGGAAGAAAAGTGTAAACACTGCCAAAGAAGCGAATGCGAAAGAAACAGCATGCAAAAAGGATGGGCCGTTGGCTCAGCCTTTTGTGTTTTTAGATGATAAACAGGGATTTGGCGTGATGTTTATCATACCCCGATGTGCTATCGCCCATCGCCATCCGGGTTCGACTCACAATTCGCCAAGGCGATTCCAAGCTCAAGATACCAGAAATTCTCATAATCCGCCTTCATATTTGGCTTTCTTGCGTCAAATATCTTACCGTCGTCCTTGAGGCTCCATTCGGGCGGAATAAATTTTATTTTTTCCGTCGTCTCTCTTCCCTGAATAAGACATGACATTCCCATTGTCATTCCGTCGCTTTCCTCAACATAGGTATTCTCGCCAAATTCGTCCTTTGATTCTCTTCCAAATCGGAAGGAAGAATTCCCGTTTCACGGTTGTTTTCACCATGCGCTCCGCATATCCACATTCTTATTTCCGAGGAAGCATTACCTCCGAAAACAGGTCTTTCGTGCATAAGCACCACCGAAAGTCCCTCTCTTGCGGCGCTTATTGCCGCACACATTCCCGCAATTCCTCCGCCAACAACGCAAAGGTCACATTCTATAGTCTTTTTTTCAAGCATGGTTTCCCCTCCATTATATATTAACATCATTATAAAGCATACTTTCCTATATTTCTTGCATTTTCGTGCAATAATTTCTAAAAAAATATGCAAGCCGAGGTGGTTTAAAGTCAACCTCGACTTGCATCGAATATATTATTATTCAAATAAAAATTCCGCCTTGCCATCCTTTAAGGTGAGAAAGGCATCGAATTTTTTGCCGCTTTTCTTTGAGATAAAGCCTTGAATTTTTGCACTTTTACCCTCTTCAAGCAGTTTTTTTGCATTGGAAACAGACACAGCTCTGCCGCAAATATAACAGCCAATGCCGAAATTGCATCCGTTTTCCTTATAGTTCTTGCAGGAATACTTGAATTTATAGCGCACAACATCTCCGCCGCAAAGAGGACATTTTCCGATAACATCTCCAAAAAATCCGGTGTCGGTATCAAGCTCGATAGGCGCTTCCTTCTGCTCAAAATAGCCCTTTATCTCACCTTCAGCAAGAGAAACGCTATCCTCAACCGTCATATTACCGCGAAATACCCTTTTAAGCGCCTTGCCGATCTCGCTGGTCTTATATTTATCCATATTTATGCTCATCTGACCGAGAGACTCAATGAGAAATTCTCCGCCCGGAAGTATGTAATATACATCCTTTTTCAGTTCAATGTATTTACTGTTTCTTGCGTTGTCAATGATTCCCGTTCTTGTTGCCTCTGTGCCAAGCTCAAGTCCCTCAAAGATAGCCTTATAATCCTCCTCGTCATTTGCGGGAGAATCGCTATCGTCCCTTGCCTCCTCGGCATTTTTTGCCTTCAGCTTATCATCCTTAAAGGGATTTTTCAGGTAATTATTGAGAGTTTCGATGGTATAATGTCTCGGAGGGGAGGTCTCCTTCTCCGCAGGCTTAAAATCTATATTGACCTTATCGCCCTTTGCCAGCTTCGGGAGTATCTTATCCTTCTTTTCAGCATCGTCATATTTGGTCCAGCCTTTTTCAAGAACAACAGTGCCCTTGAGGGTAAATTCCTCAAGTCCTCCAACGCTTATGGTTATCTCTGTCTTATCAACAATGCAATCCTCGGCGCAAAATACCGCCGCAAAGCGCTTGAAAACGGTTGAATAGACCGTATATTCCTTCTCTGAAAGCCTACTCTTATCGGGAATTTTATAGGTCGGTGTGATAGCCGAATGGGACTCGATCTTGGAATCATCGAAAATCGTCTTTTTGTCCTTAAACGCCAAGGGATATCCAATCCTCTTACAGCCCTCGATGATCTTTTTTATTTTGTCTTTTTCAGCAGTTGCCAGATATTCCGAATTTGTACGAGGATATGTAAGATACCCCTCCTCATAAAGCTTCTGAACTATTTCAAGGCTTTCAGCCATCGACATCTTGTATTTTTTACCAAGCACATTCTGAAGCTTCGAAAGAGAATAAAGCTTGCCTGGATCAAGAGTTGATTTTTTGCGCTTGACGCTTGTTACCACAGCCTCCTGTGCATTAAGCTTTGCGCAGGCACGCTCTGCAGTATTCAATTTATCGCCGTCAAATTTGTGCTTGCTCGTAAGCTCAATGACCTCGCCATCCGTTTCCTCTGCGCTGACCAGAGCATAATATTTCCCCGGCACAAAGTTTCTTATTTCCATATCGCGGTCGTAAATTGCTCTGACGATAGGAACTATAACTCTGCCAACACGCAAAAGAGTACCTGTTTTAAGGGTTGCATATCTTGTAAGATTAACACCGTAGAGCCAATCTATATAAGTCCTTGCATATCCTTCGGATGCGAGATTATCATATTCATTCTCATCCTTAAGATCCGCAAGGGCAGCACGCACGGTTTCGGGAGTCTGATCGGGAAGCCAAAGCCTTGCAAGCCTTTTTCCGCAATCGACGCCAAATGGGTCTATTCCCCTCTCGTCAAATGCTTTTTTTATGCAAAGACGGACGATTATCTCTCCCTCTCTATCTGCGTCCCCCGCATTTATGATGGTGTCAATGTCATCTCTGAGGCAAAGTGTCTTTATTATCTCAAATTGGCGAACAACTCCGCTATCCACCTGCTTGTCCGCACCTTTTCGAAGCTCATAGTAGAAGCTTTCGGGAAAGCACGGAAGATTTCCCATGCTCCATCTTCCGCTTCCGTCGGGGGATGGATTATAATGCTCAATATCCGCAAGCGAAAAAAGGTGACCGAATGCCCACGTTACTATATATTCCTTTCCACCTATAAAGCCGTTTCCCTTTGCTGTCTCTCCGATTGCTGAGGCGATATTTCTTGCAAGGCTCGGCTTTTCTGCGATTATCAGCTTCATTTTTTCCTCTTTTTTTCATTAAATAAGGGCTGAGCGAAGAACGTTCAGCCCCTGCATTTTATTTTATAATAGTTAATCTTTGTTTTAAGTTCTTTATAGTGATGCTTCCGCTTCCGTCCGCATATTCTCCATCGACCGTAAAGGGTAGCTTATCCTCTGTTGTTATCTTTATCTGGGAGGCATTGAAATAATCCACCGATTTACTGTTTTTATAATCGGAGGTCATAAGTGAACGGACGATTTCATTGAGATGGTTAAGATTTTTCGGATTTTTTATGAGAATTATCTCAAAAAGTCCGTCGCTCATATCGACCATTTCCTTTTTAAGCTTAACTATGCCGCCAACAGATGTTGAATTTGCAATTCCGCCGAAAATATAGTCATCCTCGTACATAACTCCGTCTGCCTCAACCTTTATATGAACGGGCTTCAGAGTGCTAAGGTCCTTTATTCCCTCGAGAACATATGCAACATGACCAATGGCATTTTTTGTCGCCTGGGGTGTGCTGTACGATACAGAGGTAAAAGCGCCAAAGGAAGCAATATATGTGAAGATAACATCATTAAATGCTCCGATATCAAGCTGATATTCCGCACCCTTTGCAATATTTTCAGCAGCCTTTTTTATATTTGCGGAAAGACCTATACTGTTTGCAAAATCGTTTGTACTTCCTGCGGGAATATAGCCGATGGGAGTTTTTGCACCGCTCCTGACAAGTCCGCGAACCACCTCATTGAGAGTTCCGTCACCGCCAACACACACGATAAGATCATAATTCATATGCTCATTCTCAACTATCTCCGTGCCGTGACCTCTGCGCTTTGTAAGCCTTATGCTAACATCAAAATCGTTATCCGAAAAGACCTTGACGATATCAAAAAGTGCAGTTTTCGACTTCATTTTTCCCGCAACGGGGTTTATTATAAGCAAAAGCCTTTTATTCATTATCTTCTCCCGAAAAATATTCTACTTATATTTTAACCCCAAAAAGCATTTTTGTCAACAGATTTTTTTCTTTTCAGATAAGTCCCTCGTCGCAGAGCTCCTTTATTATTGACGCAAGCTTTTCCTTTGATTCCATCAAATAGTCATGCTCCTTTTTGCTGAGCTTAATTTCGATGACCTTTTTTATTCCGTCCCTTCCGACAATACTCGGCATAGACATACAGAGGTTACTTACCCCATATTCACCGTCAAGGTATGTGGAAACAGGCATTATAGTTCTTTCGTTGCGCAGGATAGCGGTGCATATTCTCTTTACCGCCTGCGCCACCGCATAGTAGGTTGCGCCCTTTGCCTCAATTATGCTGTATGCGCTGTTTTTCACCTCGTCATATATTCCGTGAAGGCACTCAATAGTGCCGCAGGCAGTGGATTCAGCACAGTAGGTATCAAGATCGATTCCCGAAATATTGGCACTGCTCCAAACAGCAAGCTCACTGTCGCCATGCTCACCGATGATGAAGGAATGAACATTTCTCGCGTCAACTCCAAGTCTCTGCCCGATGAGATATTTGAGACGTGCGGTGTCAAGCACCGTACCCGAGCCTATTACCCTGCTTGAGGGAAAGCCTGATACCTTCCATGTGACATAGGTAAGGATATCAACAGGATTTGTAACCACAAGCAAAATCCCGTCTCTGTTGTATTTCACGATATTATCAACTATGCTGTGGAAGATCTTCACATTTGTCTTTACAAGATCTGTCCTTGTTTGCCCCGGCTTCTGATTTGCCCCCGCTGTGATTATAACGATGGCGGCATCCGAGAGATCATTGTAATCACCCGCGTAAATTCTTACGGGCGAAAGGAATGGCAGACCGTGAACAAGATCCATCGCCTCTCCCTCAGCCTTTTTTCTGTCGATATCTATAAGAACTATCTCTGAAAAAAGCTCGCTCTGAATAAGGGTGTATGCTGTGGTGGCACCGACGAATCCGCAACCGATTATGGCACATTTCTGAATATTAACACTCATTTTTTATCTCCTTTGATCTGACATTTGGGTATCAAATGTATTTATCAATATTATTGCCACTTATTTCTCGGTTATGTAATTTACAAAAAACACCTCTGCACAATTCCTTGCAAGAGACAGATTCATTCTCTCTCCATTGTTTTTTTCATCAAGGGCAATGGAAAGTGATGAAATATATTGTCCAAGAACAGCCTCATTATGCCGCGTTTTCTCATAAAAAGCGGTGCTTTTTCGATTTATCTCCCCTGCCATGGAATGAGAGAGATTATATTTTGAAATAAGCAATTTGGATTTCTCCTTGCTTTCACCTTCAATCACAAAGGAAGCTCGCTTCAAAAGCGAAATATTTTTGCCTATCTCCATATCAGCTTCTGTAAGCTCATCGCCACCGATATCGGGAGCGTCCTCTCCTTCAAGCTTCTCAATGGCCGACAAAAGCGAATAAAAGGTATTGAGCTTTTTCTTTGCCTCTGCAGGATCAACACTGTTCCATATTCCGTCTATAGTGAGTGTATCATTATATTTTTTTACAAGAGCACATATCCTTTCGCTTCTTTGCTCAAAATCCGTCTCCGCCCTTTTCAAAGCATCAGATCGTCCGATGAGCACCGCATAAAATGAATTTAAGCGCTCGGAAAGCTGACTCATTTCGTCCTTCGGCTTATTTACAAATTTTAAAATATATTCCGTATCTTCCTCGTTCATTCCCGCAAGGACAAAGGAATATTTATCATAAAAATTCTCTTTCATTTTTTCCCCAAAAACGAAAAAGAGCGGTTTTCCGCCCTTTTTCGTCTGTTTGATTCTTATCGAATTTCAACATTTACCTTCTTGCTCACTGTTCCTGCAGCGGCCTTCATAACGGTTCTGATCGCCTTTGCGATTCTGCCGTGTCTGCCGATTACAAGTCCCATGTCGCCTTCGGCAACACTGAGCGTAAGGGTAACGGAATCGTCATCCTCGGTGGAAGTTACTGTAACCTCATCGGGGTTATCAACGATTGCACGGGCGATGCCGTATAAAACTTCCTTAAGATCCAGCATTTTTATCTCCGTTCAAAAATTACTCGGTAATGCCGGACTTCTTAAGAAGAGACTTAACGGTATCTGTGGGCTGTGCGCCGTTAGCGATCCATTTCTTTGCCTTTTCGCCGTCGATCTTGATATCTGCGGGCTCGGTCATAGGATTGTAGTAACCGATCTCCTCAATAAAACGACCATCGCGGGGGAAACGGCTGTCTGCAACGACAACGCGGTAGAAAGGAGCCTTCTTTGCACCCATTCTTCTAAGTCTGATTTTAACTGCCATGATTTTTGTCCTCCAAAAATTATAATATTGATAAATTTTATATAAAAATCCGTAAATCAGAACGGAATTTTCATTCTGCCAAGCTTGCCCATCTTTTTGGGATTCATAGATGAGAACTGCTTCATCATCTTTCTTATCTGGTCGAACTGGCGAAGGAGCTTATTGACCTCCTCAACGCTGGTTCCGCTTCCCGCAGCAATTCTCTTTTTGCGGTTTGCGTTTATTATCTCGGGCTTTTCTCTCTCAAGCCTTGTCATGGATTTGATGATAGCCTCTGTTCTTGCCATAAGCTTTTCATCTATCTTCATATCCTGTGCTTGTGAAGGCTTTATTCCGGGGATCATGCCCATAAGCTGCTCCATTGAGCCCATCTTTTTTATCTGAGCAAACTGATCAAGATAATCATCAAGGGTAAATGTCTGCTTTCTTATCTTTTCCTCAAGCTCTGCCGCCTGCTTTTCATCAAAGGCCTGCTCCGCCTTTTCGATAAGAGAGAGTACATCGCCCATTCCAAGGATTCTCGATGCCATTCTGTCGGGGTGGAAGGGCTCTATCATGTCGAGCTTTTCGCCCATACCGACGAATTTTATCGGCTTGCCCGTAACGTGTCTTACAGAAAGTGCCGCACCGCCTCTTGTGTCGCCATCCAGCTTTGTGAGGATAACTCCCGTGATATCAAGAAGCTCATTGAAGGTGGAAGCAACATTAACTGCGTCCTGACCTATCATTGCGTCGATGGTGAGGAGGATTTCCGTGGGTTCAACCTCAGCCTTAATGGCTTTAAGCTCCTCCATCAGCTCCTCATCTATATGAAGTCTTCCCGCCGTATCAACAAAGACCATGTCATAACCCTTGCTAATGGCAAATTTAAGACCTTCCTTTGCAATTTTAACGGGGGATTCCTTATCTCCCATGCTGAAAACGGGAATACCCAGTGTTTCGCCAACCACCTGAAGCTGCTTTATTGCCGCAGGACGGTAAACATCGCAGGCAACAAGAAGAGGATTTTTTCCCTGCTTCTTATAAAGTCCCGCAAGCTTTCCCGCATGGGTCGTCTTACCCGCGCCCTGAAGACCAACCATCATAACAACTGTTGGAGGCTTTGACGCGATGGTGAGCTTGCTCTGCGAGCCACCCATAAGGCTTGTCAGCTCTTCGTTTACTATCTTTACTATCTGCTGTGCCGGCACAAGGCTTTCGAGCACATCCGAGCCGACAGCTCTTTCCGAAACAGTGTTTATGAATTCACGGACGACCTTGAAGTTTACGTCGGCTTCCAGAAGCGCCAGCTTTATCTCGCGCATTCCCGCCTTGACATCGGCTTCGGTGAGCTTGCCCTTATTTTTAAACTTTTTAAATGCGTTTGCCAGCTTATCGCTGAGGCTCTGAAAAGGCATACCGTGTTTCCTTTCTAAAAAAATCAACCGAGATCCGAGGCAACTGCATCAAGAGCCGCACAAAGCTCATCATTTCCGAGCGAGGAAGCGATTCCCCTTGCTCTTTCGATGCTTTTCTGCGCCGAATCAAATTTTTCCGCAAGATGGAGCCTTTCTTCGAGAAAAACAAGCTCATCCTCCGCCTTTTTAATGATGTCTCTCACGCCCTGTCTTGAAATTCCAAGCTCCGCGGCGATCTCTGCAAGAGATAGATCATCATTATAATAAAAATCAAGCACTTCCCTTTTTCTATCGGTGAGGACCTCGCCATAAAAATCGAGAAGATAACCCATTCCGAGGTTTTTTTCAAACATTTTATCACTCCGTTCAAGGGTGTAAAGCAAAATACTTTACATATTATAAACCATGCAAAGCATTTTGTCAAGGGGTTTTATAAAATTTTTTTATTATTTTTTTAAATAGGAATTTGTCGGTGCGATGAAAAACGCAAATCTGTAGGGGACGGCGACCTCGACGTCCCTAAAAAACGTGAAATCACCTATGATTTTAAATGACATGTGGGACGTCGTGGTCGCCGTCCCCTACAAAAAACGTCTCTGACAGT